>JBIPPH010000044.1:0-15366 GCA_044368575.1 Bacteroidia bacterium | reverse complement strand
TTCATTTTGATTTAGCCCTAAGGTATATAGAGCATTGTTGAAATATTGCTCCGACACGATTTTACTCAAGCTTTGTTTGTCGGTAATAGATAAACTGCTTTTGGAAGTGATTTGAATAGAGTCTCTTTTGAGGGAATCTATGCTAAGCAATACATCCAATTGTCCATCATTTAAAGCCTTTTGAGCCAGCTTGGGCGCTTGAATAAATTCAAAGGTAAATAGGCTTTGACTATCTATGTGTTGATTCAAATGATTGGCAGGGTCAATAACCCCTACTTTCTGATTGTCTTTTGAGCTCATTTGACTCATGGATACATAAGCAATGCCGCCGTAAAACAAGCCCACTAATAATGGGCCTAATAAGGTCATTATAATAAAAGATTTCTTTCTAACCCTTTGAAGGTATTCGTGTTTTAGAACTATAAATATGTTGCGCATTAGGCGTTGTTATTTGAGGTGACTAATTGGATGAAGATATCAAGTATGCTTGGAGTTACAGGGGTGAAACTCAATAATTGAGCTTGTTTAATTACCTCACTTATTAAGGCGTTGTTGTTCCCCGATACGATTTGGATAGTGTATTCGTTTTGCCCCTTGCTATTAACGCTGTGTTTGGTTATGGTATAAGCATTTGGGTCGAGTTGTATGGTTTGATCGCAGGTAACAATGACTTTGCCATTGGCATATTGCGCTTTGATGTCGTCAATTTTGCCGTTCAGTACCAATTTTGATTCATGTATGATGGCCATGTAATCACAGAGTTGTTCAACACTTTCCATTCTATGCGTTGAAAATATAATGCTTGTGCCAGCCTGTTTTAGTTCCAATAAAACATTGCTGAGCAGTTCGGCATTTACAGGGTCAAATCCGCTAAAGGGTTCATCGAGAATTAATAATTCCGGATCGTGTAAACAGGCTACAATCACTTGAATTTTTTGTTGCATGCCTTTGCTGAGTTCCTCAAGTGGTTTTTGTCTGATTTCCCATAGCGCCATCTTTTTAAGCCAATATTCAGCTTTGTTGACGGCTTCTCTTCTTGTAAGACCTCTTAGTTCTGCGAAATACAGCAGTTGTGCCCATACCTTTTGTTTTTTGTACAAGCCACGCTCTTCAGGCAAATAGCCAATTTGATGCAAATGGGCTTTACTTAAGGCTTGTCCGTTCATTTCCACAGAGCCAGTATCAGCCATTGTTATTTGATTAATGATGCGCAATAGCGATGTTTTGCCAGCGCCATTCGGCCCAAGCAAGCCAAAGATGCTGCCTTTTGGTATGTCAAGACTAACTTGATCAAGTGCTGTTTTATGGGTGTAAAATTTACTAACCCCTTTGATGCTGAGAATTGGTAGACTCATGACGTGAATTCATTTTCAAAGCAAATGAATATTCACTGTATTTTAAGATTTATCGATAATGGCATCAAAACAACGATGAGTGTTTTAGGTGCTCAAATTGTTATCGAGGGCTAATATGAAATTGATTGTTCAATAACCCATTGTAATACACTTGCAATTTGGCTTTCAAAAGACTGTCAAGCTGTTGCTGCTTGTAGGCTTCCTGAGGAGTCAATAAGCGTCTGATTTTGGTGTTAGGGGTGTATTTGGCTTGAACATGCATTTGCGATTGTCCGTCAGGGTATAAACGCAAACAGTAAGGGTAGTCAATTAATTGGGCCAAGCCGTTGTCTTTATTGATAGGGTAGCGCGCACTGCTGTCAAATAGATTTTTACCAAAAGCAAAAAAACTATCTTTTACGCCAGTTAAACTCAATACTGTAGGCATAATGTCTATGTGCGATGCACTCAAACTGGTATTTCTGCCAGGTGGAATAAGTTTTGGCGCATACAAGAGCAGCGGAATTTCATATTTGCCGGTGGGTGTGTAGAAATATTCATTCACACTGTGGGATGGATGATCGGCAGTTATGATGAAAATGGTATTGTTAAACCAAGCACTCTTTTGTGCTTGCTTAAAAAATTGAGACAAGGCGAAATCGGTGTATTGAACGGCTTTGTAAATCGGTAAGTGCCCACCTTTAAATTGGTTTTTGTATTGGTCCGGAATGTTGTAAGGGTCGTGGGAGCTCAGCGTGAATACACTGCTAAAGAAGGGTTGCGCTTGTTGGTCTAAAGCTTGTTTGAAGTATTGCAAGTAGGGTTGGTCCCAAATGCCCCAATGTCCATCATCATCAGATTGAGGACTTGGATATTCATCCTTGCCATAGTAATCAATCGGGCCACTGATGTGTAAGAAGTTGTCAAACCCCATTGAGCCATTGGCGGCGCCATAATAAAATCGGTTGTTGTAACCATTGCGCTTTAAATAATGGTGTATGCCATAAAGGGTGTTGTTTTGAAAGTTGCTATTGATGTAGGGAACTTCAAGTAAAGAGGGGATAGAAGTGAAAATGGCAGGCAGGCTCTCCATTGAAGTGGTGCCATTGCTGTAGGCATGCTCAAACACCAAAGCAGATTTGGCTAATGAGTCAAGGAAAGGGGTAAAGCGATTTTCCTTATTTAAAAACCCACAGTAATCTCTACCAAAACTCTCAAGGATGATTAAAACAATATTCGGTTTGATGCCCGTTTTAAAATGGGGTTGAACCGTTTGATGGGTCGCACTGAGTTGTTCGGCTAGGCTTTGGGGATAGTAATCAAGGGCCTTTGGGGTTGAAGAACTATAAGAAGTAATGAGTTGAGTAGGGGAATTAATACTGGCAGCTACCCATTGAGGGTCAACGTATTGAGCAGCGTCAAAACTTCTCAAAGGTTTGATCGATATACTGCCCCTAGCGGCTAGGCCAATCATTAAACTGCCTAATATGGCAATCAATACTCTGTTTTTAAATGGTGTTACAGTGTTATTGCCCTTAGATCGAGGGTAGCCCCAAACTAAAAGACCCATCATGACCAAATAGGCTAATAGTAAATACCAATAATTAATTAAATAAGCCAGAACTGGATTGGATTTGTCTCCAACCAATTGAAACAGTTCTACACCACTTCTACGGTATTTAATGGCAAAGAACTCTGTATCGATTGCATTTAATAAGATGATTAATCCGAAACCAATGCTGAAGGCAATCAACTGACTTTTTGCGAACCAAGCTTTTGGACTGGGTTTTGGCCATAGGCTCAGCAAATGAAATGGGAGTAGAAAGTAAGCAATCGCTTGACAATCAAATAGTAAGCCGCTTAAAAGCACCCAATGGAATTGACCCCATGGGGCAGAATTAAAGTATTGAAAGTGGTAAAAAACAAATAAAATTCTACATAAGGATAAGAAAACAAGCCCCCAAGCATTGCGTTTAAGCCATAAATAAAAGTCAGAAGAGGCGAAAAATCCCATTTATTAACACTGCAAAAATGCAGAACTGCCATCATATTTTTAAATTATTTAGAAAATTTTCCATATTCCGCTTGTGAATTCAAAAATTTAGCCTACTTTTGCAGTCCTTTTTACAAAAAAAGAATAGTTAAGAAATTATGCCAACCATACAACAATTGGTGAGAAAGGGGCGACAAACCTTAAAATTTAAGAGCAAATCTCCAGCTCTTGATTCTTGTCCGCAAAGGCGCGGTGTTTGCACTCGTGTGTACACTACCACCCCAAAGAAACCAAACTCAGCTATGCGCAAAGTAGCGCGTGTTCGTTTAACCAACACTAAAGAAGTGAACGCTTATATCCCAGGAGAAGGCCACAACCTACAAGAACACTCTATCGTACTCGTACGTGGAGGAAGGGTTAAGGACTTACCGGGTGTTCGTTATCACATTGTACGTGGTGCGTTAGACACTGCAGGTGTGGAGGGTAGAAATCAACGAAGAAGTAAATACGGTACCAAAAAACCAAAAGCAAAAGCAGGTGCTGATGCTAAAGGTAAAAAATAAGGATAAGTTTCAATGAGAAAAGCAAAAGCAAAACGCAGAATTTTATTACCTGATCCAAAGTTTAACGACGTGATGGTTACCCGTTTCGTCAACAACATGATGTATGATGGTAAAAAAAGTGTAGCATTCAAAATTTTTTATGATGCAATCGACTTAGTGGAAAAGAAAATCACTGAGGAACCAGGTATCGAAACCTGGAAGAAAGCATTAAACAATGTTATGCCAATGGTTGAGGTTAAAGCCCGTCGTGTAGGTGGTGCTACTTTCCAAATCCCAACTGAAATTCAACCAGAGAGAAGAGCCGCAATGGGCATTAAATGGATCATTTCATATTCTCGCAAGAGAAATGAAAAATCTATGGCTGAGAAATTAGCCGGTGAATTCATTGCCGCATCTAAGGGTGAAGGCGCAACAGTAAAGAAGAAAGATGATACGCACAAAATGGCTGAAGCCAACAAAGCGTTTGCACACTTTAAAGCTTAATAGGAGAGAGTAATGTCACGCGATTTAAAATTCACAAGAAATATTGGTATTGCTGCGCACATTGATGCCGGTAAGACCACAACAACTGAGCGTATATTATACTACGCTGGTGTTAACCATAAAATTGGTGAGGTGCACGATGGTGCAGCTACCATGGACTGGATGGCACAAGAGCAAGAGAGAGGTATTACCATCACTTCTGCTGCCACTACAGTTTTCTGGAAATACAGAAACAACCAATACCACATCAACATCATTGATACCCCAGGTCACGTGGACTTTACCGTTGAGGTAAACCGTTCATTACGTGTATTAGACGGGTTGGTGTTTTTGTTTTCTGCAGTTGATGGCGTTGAGCCTCAATCAGAAACCAACTGGAGATTGGCTAACAATTACAACGTAGCGAGAATTGGTTTCGTTAACAAAATGGACCGTTCTGGTGCTGACTTCTTAAACGTTGTTAAACAAGTAAAAGACATGTTAGGTAGCAATGCAGTGCCATTGCAATTACCTATCGGTGCTGAAGATAATTTCAAAGGTGTAGTTGACTTGATCAACTTCCGTGGAATGGTTTGGAATGAAGAAGATAAAGGTATGACTTACAAAGAAGTGCCAATTCCAGACGATATGCTTGAAGAAGCTAAAGAGTGGAGAGAGAAATTGTTAGAAGCAGTATCTGAGTACGATGACAAACTAATGGAGAAGTTCTTCGAAGATCCAAACTCAATCTCTGAAAGAGAAATTTTGGACGCTTTAAGAGCAGCTTGTATTGACCTTAAAATCGTTCCTATGGTATGTGGTTCATCATTCAAAAACAAAGGTGTTCAAACCATGTTGGATTTGGTGATGGAGTTAATGCCTAGCCCATTAGATAAAGAAGAAATTACAGGAACCAATCCTGATACTGAAGAGCCTACTAGCCGCAAACCTGACTATAACGAGCCATTTGCAGCTTTAGCCTTCAAAATTGCAACCGATCCTTTCGTAGGTCGTTTGGCTTTCATGAGAGCATACTCTGGTAAACTAGATGCAGGTTCTTATGTGTTAAACACCAGAAGCGGTAGCAAAGAGCGTATCTCAAGGATTTTCCAAATGCACGCCAACAAACAAAACCCTATCGAATTCTTAGGGGCTGGAGACATTGGTGCTGCTGTTGGTTTCAAAGACATCAAAACAGGTGATACCCTTTGCGAAGAGAAACACCCAATCGTGTTAGAATCAATGGTATTCCCTGAGCCAGTTATTGGTTTAGCTATTGAGCCTAAGACTCAAGCCGACGTTGATAAACTAGGTGTAGGTTTAGGTAAATTAGCTGAAGAAGATCCAACCTTCCGTGTTAAAACTGACGAAGATACTGGTCAAACCATTATCTCTGGTATGGGTGAATTGCACTTAGAAATCATCGTTGACCGTTTAAAACGTGAATTCAAAGTTGAGGTTAACCAAGGTGCACCTCAAGTAGCCTACAAAGAATCAATCAAAGGATCATTTACTCACAGAGAAACCTTTAAGAAACAAACAGGTGGTAGAGGTAAATTCGCTGATATCCAATTCGAAATTGGTCCAGCAGATGAATCATTTACTGGCGAAGGTTTGCAATTCGTTAATGAGGTTGTGGGTGGTTCGATTCCAAGAGAATATATTCCATCAGTACAAAAAGGTTTTGCTGAAGCCATGAAGAATGGTGTATTAGCAGGCTACCCAATTGACAGAATGAAAGTGAGATTGTTTGATGGTTCATTCCACGCAGTTGACTCGGATTCATTGTCATTTGAAATTTGTGCTAAATCTGCTTTCAGAGAAGCCGCTCCTAAAGCTCAACCAATTTTGTTAGAACCTATTATGAAGCTTGAAGTATTAACGCCAGCTGATTACATGGGGGATGTACAAGGTGACTTGAACAGAAGACGTGGTATGCTTGAAGGTATTGACGAAAGAGCAGGTTCTCAAGTAGTTAAAGCAAAAGTGCCGTTGTCAGAAATGTTCGGTTATGTAACCAGCTTACGTACCATCACTTCTGGTAGAGCCTCTTCAACAATGGAATTTGACCATTACGAAGAAGTACCTCGTTCAATGGCTGAAGAAGTAGTTAAAAAAGTTAAAGGACAAAAAGCAAACGCATAAGAAGTCATGGTAACACAAAAAATTAGAATAAAATTGCGTTCACACGATCACAACCTGATTGACAAATCAGCTGAGAAAATTGTGAAATCAGTAAAGGCTACAGGCGCCGTAGTAAGCGGTCCTATTCCATTACCGACTAACAAAAAAATCTTCACAGTATTAAGATCACCGCACGTAAACAAAAAGGCTAGAGAACAGTTCCAATTGTGCTCTTACAAACGCCTATTAGATATTCACAGTTCTACTGCTAAAACCGTTGAGGCTTTAATGAAGTTAGAACTTCCAAGTGGTGTAGATGTAGAAATTAAAGTTTAACAGACATGGTAGGATTAATTGGTAAAAAAATCGGAATGACCAGCATCATTGATGCTAATGGTTCAAAGGTAGCCTGTACCTTAGTACACGCTGAACCTAATATTATTTCACAGATCAAAACTGTAGAAAAAGAAGGTTACAATGCCCTTCAAATCTCTGCTATTGAAGTGAAGGCTAAACATTCAAACGCTGCGGCAATTGGCCATTACAAAAAAGCCAATTCTGCACCAATGAGAGAGTCTCATGAATTCAGAGTTGAAGCAGTTAGTGGCAATGTAGGCGACAAACTTGACGTAAGCATTTTTGCTGACGGAGATTTCGTTGACATCGTTGGTACTTCTAAAGGTAAAGGTTTCCAAGGTGTTGTTAAAAGACACAACTTTAACGGGGTTGGTCCTGCTACCCACGGTCAGCACGACAGACAAAGAGCTCCAGGTTCTGTAGGTTCATCTTCATATCCTTCAAAAGTATTTAAAGGTTTGAGAATGGCTGGTAGAATGGGTGGCAAACGCGTTAAAAACTTAAACGCTCAAATTTTAAAAGTGGTTCCAGAACAAAATCTTTTAATCATTAAAGGTTCTATCTCTGGACACAACGGTTCAATCGTAGTAATAGAAAAATAAGAAATGGAACTGAAAGTATTAACAAGCAAAGGCACTGAATCTGGTAAAACAGTTCAATTACCTAGTGAAATATTTGGGGTACAACCTAATGACCATGCCATCTATTTAGATGTTAAACAATTCCTTGCTAACCAAAGACAAGGTACATCTAAAACCAAAGTGAAAGCTGAGGTGAATTACAGTACTAAAAAGATCAAACGTCAAAAAGGTACTGGTGGAGCAAGAGCAGGTAGTATCAAGTCTGGTGTGTTCGTAGGCGGTGGTAGAATCCACGGTCCACAACCAAGAGACTACAGCTTTAAATTGAACAAGAAATTAAAGCGTTTGGCAAGGGTTTCTGCTTTATCTCATAAAGCAGCGAATAACAGCATCATCGTTTTAGATGAGTTGAACTTCGACAAACCTAACACCAAATCGTTCTTAAGTGTATTGAACAACTTGAAAATCAACGACCAAAGGGTATTGGTGGTGACAGCAGATAACAACATGAATGTGTACTTAAGCGGTAGAAACTTACCAAAAGCACACACTATGCCAGCTGCTGAATTAAATACCTATCAAATCCTTAAAGCTAAAACTTTGGTTTTGATGAACGATTCTATTGAAGTGATTAAACAAACCTTGAATTAAGATTATGTCAGTATTAGTAAGACCGCTGATAACAGAAAAAATGACCATGCTTACCGACAAGAGAAAGCAATACGGATTCGTATGCTTGCGTACTGCCAGTAAAGATGAGATCAAAGCTGAGATCGAAAAGATCTACGGTGTAGAAATCGAATGGATCAATACCATGGTAACCAGCCCTAAACGTAAAAGAAACAGACGTACAGGACAAGTTACAGGTAGAACCAACATTTATAAAAAAGCAATTTGTAAGTTGAAAGAGGGTCAAGAAATTGACTTTTACGAAAATATTTAAAGAAAATGCCAGTTAAAAGACTTAGACCGATAACACCCGGTACTAGATTCAGAGTTGCCAATGCTTTTGCTGAGATCACAGAATCAAAGCCAGAAAAGAGCTTGACAGTCTCAATCAGCAAATCCGGAGGAAGAAACAACCAAGGTAAGATGACCATGCGCTACATTGGTGGTGGTCACAAACGCAAATACCGTATCATTGACTTCAAAAGAGACAAACACGGTGTTTTGGCTGAGGTTAAAACAGTAGAGTACGATCCTAACCGTTCTGCATTCATTTCATTAATTGAATACACAGATGGTGAAAAGCGTTACATCTTATGTCCTCATGGCTTAAAGGTTGGCCAAAAATTAAACTCAGGTTCTGGAGTAACTCCAGATTTAGGGAACACTTTACCTTTATCTGAAATTCCATTGGGTTCAATTATTCACAACATTGAAATGGCTCCTGGTCAAGGCGGTAAAGTTTGCAGAAGTGCAGGTTCATACGCTCAATTGACTGCAAGAGACGGTAAATATGTTGTAGTTAAATTGCCTAGTGGTGAAACCAGAATGATTTTAAGTACTTGTTCTGCTACCATCGGATCAGTTTCTAACCCAGACCACAACTTAGAAGTATATGGTAAAGCTGGTAGAAGCAGATGGTTAGGTAGAAGACCAAGAACGCGTCCTGCTGCAATGAACCCTGTTGACCATCCGATGGGTGGTGGTGAAGGTCGTTCAAAAGGTGGACAACCAAGATCACGCACAGGTATCTACTCACAAGGTCAAAAAACCAGAGATACCAAAAAGAGCACTAACAAATATATCATAGAACGTAGAAAAGGTAAACGTAATAAATAATGGCAAGATCACTCAAAAAAGGTCCTTTCATTGATTGGAAACTTGACGAAAAAGTTTCTAAAATGAACGAGTCTAAGAAAAAAACGGTCATCAAAACATGGAGCAGAAAATCCATGATATCACCTGATTTCGTAGGTCATACATTCGCAGTACATAACGGAAACAAATTCATTCCAGTTTATGTTACTGAAAACATGGTAGGCCATAAATTAGGCGAATTTGCACCAACAAGAACATTTAAAGGCCACGGAGGTAATAATAAATAATCGTTATGGAAGCAGTAGCAGTATTAAAAAATTGCCCTTTGTCTCCTCGTAAAATGAGACTAGTGGTTGATCAAATTAGAGGTCAAAAAGTTGAAAAAGCTTTGTCTATTTTACAATTTAGCCAAAGAAAATACTACGCACAATACGTAGAGAAACTATTAAAGTCTGCCATTAGCAATTGGGAGCAAAAAAACCAAGGTAGCAAAGCAGATGAAAGCAACGTCGTTGTATCAGCAGTATTTGTTGACGGTGCAGTAGTTGCTAAGCGTATGAGAACAGCTCCTCAAGGTAGAGCGTACAGAATCCGCAAGCGTTTCAGTCACGTTACTATCAAAGTAGACACAGTAAACAAAGAAGCAAACCAAAAAGCAGAAGCATAATATTAATGGGACAAAAAATCAATCCAATAGCGTTTAGATTAGGTATCATCAGAGGTTGGGAAAGCAACTGGTACGGTGGCAAAAATTTTGCTGACAAACTAGCTGAAGACGAAAAGATCCGCAAATACTTATTCGTACGTATTCCAAGAGGGGGTATGTCTAAGATCGTGATCGAGAGAACCATCAAAAGAATCATCATTACCATTCATACTGCAAAACCAGGTATTGTTATCGGTAAAGGTGGTGCTGAAGTTGATAAGATCAAAGAAGAGTTGAAGAAAATCACTAAGAAAGATGTTCAAATCAACATTTTCGAAATCAAACGCCCAGACTTAGATGCTAAATTGGTTGCTGAAACCATTTGCCAACAAATCGAAGGTCGTGTAAGTTACAAAAGAGCAATTAAACAAGCTTTAGGCAACACCATGCGTATGGGTGCTGACGGTATCAAGATCAGTGTATCTGGTCGTTTAAATGGCGCTGAGATTGCACGTGCTGAGAAATACAAAGATGGCAGAACGCCATTACATACTTTGCGTTCAGATATTGACTACGCATTAGGCGAAGCATTAACTGTATACGGAAAGATTGGTGTTAAAGTTTGGATTTGCAGAGGCGAAATCTATGGCAAACGTGATTTGTCATTGAACGCAGGTTCAGATCGTGGTCCTAAACGTGATGAAAGACCATCAAACGATAACAGAAGACCAAGAAGAGGTGGTGATAGACCAGAAAGAAAGAGAAGAGAAAACTAATCAATAGTTCAACATAAAAGGAAGAATTAGACATGTTAAGTCCAAAAAGAACCAAATTCAGAAAACAGCATAAAGGTAAAGTCAAAGGAATGGCTACCAGAGGTCATAGATTGAGCTTCGGTACATTCGGTTTGAAAAGCATGCAAGAGTCTTGGATTACCGCCAGACAAATTGAAGCTGCCAGGGTTGCTTTGACTAGATTTATGAAAAGAGAAGGTCAGGTGTGGATCCGTATTTTCCCTGACAAGCCAATCACTAAGAAACCAGCTGAAGTGCGTATGGGTAAAGGTAAAGGTGCTCCAGAATATTGGGTAGCAATCGTTAAACCAGGAACCATCATGTTCGAAGTAACTGGTGTGCCATTGGCAGTTGCTGAAAGAGGTATGTACTTGGCTGCTCAAAAGCTTCCAGTATCAACAAAATTTGTAGTTAAACCTGATTATACAGAATAATAATGAAACACAGGGAAATCAAAGATCTTACAACTAAAGAATTGGTTGAGAGATACAAAGAAGAAAAGTCAAGATTGACAAAAGTGAAATTCAACAATGCAGTTGCTAGAATTGAGCAACCTCATAAATTGAAAGATTCTAGAAAAGTAATCGCAAGAATGCTTACTGAAATCAACTCACGTAGAATAGATAACGAAATTAAAGCCGCTGATAAAGGGGAATAATCAAACATGGAACAAGCCAGAAACTCAAGAAAAGAAATTATTGGTCGTGTTACCAGCAACGGTATGGACAAATCAATCGTTGTTGCTTTGGAAACCAAAGTTAAACACCCAAAGTATGGTAAATACTTTAAGAAGACCAAAAAGTTTTATGCTCATGATGAAAAGAATGAGTGTAATGTGAATGACATAGTAAAAATTATGGAAACAAGACCTTTGAGCAAATTAAAATGCTGGAGACTTGTTGAAATCGTAGAAAGGGCAAAATAATGATACAAACAGAAAGTCGTTTAAAAGTAGCAGACAACAGCGGTGCAAAAGAAGTTCTTTGCATCAGAGTACTTGGTGGTACCAAAAGACGTTATGCGTCAGTTGGTGACAAAATTGTTGTAGCCATCAAAACTGCATTGCCATCAGGCGGTGTAAAAGCAGGTACCGTTTCTAAAGCCGTTATCGTTAGAGTAAAGAAAGAAATCAAAAGACCAGATGGTTCTTACATCCGTTTCGATGAGAACTCATGTGTGTTGTTGAACAACTCTGATGAACCAAGAGGTACTCGTATCTTCGGCCCAGTGGCCAGAGAATTGCGCGAGAAACAATTCATGAAAATCATTTCACTTGCTCCAGAAGTATTATAATTCGTAAGTAACGCATGAAAACAAGAAATAATTCACATACTACCGCTAAAATTCACATTAAAAAAGGCGACACTGTTGTTCAGATCGCTGGTAAAATTGTGGACGGTAATAACACCGGTAAAGTGTTGCGTGTATACACTAAAACTTACAGAGCTTTAGTGGAAGGCTTAAACATCATTACCCGTCACACCAAACCTAGTGCAACCAACCCTAATGGCGGTATCGTTAAAAAAGAAGCGCCTATTCACATCTCAAATTTGATGTTGATGGAAGGTGGTAAATCAACTAGAGTTGGCAGAAAAGCAAACGATAAAGGTAAATTACAAAGATACTCTGTTAAAACAGGAGAGTTTATTAGCTAATAAGAAAAAGAACAATGTCATACGTACCAAATTTAAAATCAAGATACACAGAGGTAGTCGTTCCACATATGCAACAAAAATTTGCTTATGAGAACGTTATGCAAATGCCTAAACTTCAAAAAATATGTTTGAATCAAGGTATTGGCGATGCTGTAAACGATAAAAAGTTAATTGACAGCGCCGTTGATGAAATGACTAGAATTTCTGGTCAAAAAGCTTTGGCAACTGTATCTAAAAAAGACATCAGTAATTTCAAACTAAGAGCTAAAATGCCAATTGGTGCAAGAGTAACTTTGCGTCAAGATGCTATGTTTGAATTCTTAGAAAGATTGATTTCAGTAGCTATGCCACGTGTAAGAGATTTCCAAGGTTTAGAAGTAAGAGGTTTCGATGGTAGAGGTAACTACACCATGGGTATCACTGAGCAAATCATTTTCCCAGAAATTGATATTGATAAAACCACTAGAATCTCTGGTATGGACATCACTTTCGTGACCACCTGCAAAACAGATGAAGAGTGTTTAGAAATGTTAAGAGCATTCGGTTTACCATTTAAAAAATAATTAGAACAACATGGCAAGAGAAGCAATAAAAGCAAGAGAACTCAAAAAAGAGAGATTAGTTGCTAAATACGCAGAAAAACGCAAACAGTTAAAAGAAGCTGGTGATTACATCGCCTTACAAAAGCTTCCAAGAAGCTCTTCAAGAGTTCGTTTGCGCAACAGATGCAAATTAACAGGCAAACCAAGAGGATACATCAATGTATTTGGTTTGTGCAGAAACCAGTTCCGTGAATTGGCTTCAGCAGGTAAAATTCCAGGTGTAACAAAATCAAGTTGGTAATAAAAATAGAATACAATGACTGATCCAATAGCAGATTACTTAACCCGTTTAAGAAACGCATTACAAGCCAAGCATAGAATTGTAGAAATTCCTGCTTCAAACATTAAAAAAGCAATGACTAAAGTGCTTTTTGAAAAAGGCTATATCTTAAACTATAAGTTCGACGAAACCGAAAACAAGCAAGGTGTTATCAAAGTGGCGCTTAAATACGATGCAGCTACAAGACAACCTGCCATCAGAGAGCTCATCAGAGTGAGCAAACCTGGTTTGAGAAAATACGCTCCAGCTGATAACTTACCACGTGTAATTAACGGTTTGGGTATTGCCATTATCTCTACCTCTAAAGGCGTAATCACTGATAAAGAAGCTAGAACATTGAACGTAGGCGGCGAAGTGCTGTGTTACGTATCGTAAACCATTAAAGAAAGAATACTATGTCAAGAATAGGAAAAGCTCCGATCACCGTTCCAGCAGGTGTAGACGTTAAAGTCTCTGCTGATAACATCGTGACTGTAAAAGGTCCTAAAGGCGAATTGCATCAGCCAATACAAGCTGGTTTCAATATTAAACTTGAAAACAATGTATTGACCATTGAGCGCCCGAACGATGAAAAACAAAATCGTGCCCTTCACGGTTTATACCGCTCATTGTTAAACAACAATGTGGTTGGTGTAACACAAGGTCATACCACTAAACAAGAATTAGTAGGTGTAGGTTATAAAGCCGTTAACACTGGTCAAATCTTAGATTTATCAGTTGGATACTCTCACAGAATCATGTTGGAAGTACCAAAAGAAATCAAATTGACGACTATTACTGAAAAAGGTCAAAACCCGACCATCATTATGGAAAGCGCTGACAAACAATTGTTGGGTCAAGTAGCTGCCAAAATAAGAGGTTTCCGCAAGCCTGAGCCATACAAAGGAAAAGGTATCCGTTTTGCAGGTGAACAATTAAGAAGAAAAGCTGGTAAGTCAGCATCTAAAAAATAATAATTTAGGAAAATGAGCCAAGTTAAATCAGAAAGAAGACTTAAAATAAAACGCAGAGTATCTGGCAAAATTACTGCCTCTGCAGAACGCCCTCGTTTGGTCGTTTTCAGAAGCAATGCTGAGATTTATGCTCAGATTGTTGATGTCAACCATAAAACCGTATGTGCGTCATCAAGTCGTGAAAAAGATCTAGTTGCATCTAAAGACACTAACACCGCTAAAGCGGCTATCGTTGGAAAGCGCATTGCTGAAAAAGCAAAAGCATTAGGAATTGTTACAGTGGTATTCGACCGTAATGGTTTCCTTTACCATGGTAGAGTAAAAAGTCTTGCAGAAGGTGCTAGAGAAGGGGGCTTACAATTTTAATACAATAGGAAAATGACAAATAGCAATATCAAACGTGTTAGACAATCTGAACTCGAATTAAAAGAGAAAGTTGTTGCAGTAAACCGCGTTGCCAAAGTAACCAAAGGTGGTCGTACATTCACTTTCACTGCCATTGTGGTAGTAGGAGATGGAAATGGTATAGTGGGTAATGGTTTAGGTAAAGCCGGTGAGGTAACCGATGCCATTCAAAAAGCCATTGAAGACGCTAAGAAAAACCTAATTAAAGTGCCAATTTTACATGGTACCGTACCGCATGAACAATACGGTAAATTCGGTGGCGGTAGTGTATTCATTAAGCCAGCTTCACACGGTACTGGTGTAATTGCAGGTGGTGCTATGCGTGCTGTATTAGAAAGCGCTGGTGTTCACGACGTTCTAGCTAAATCTAAAGGGTCTTCTAACCCACACAACGTGGTAAAAGCTACTCTTGATGCGTTGGCTAAACTAAGAGATCCTTACACCATTTCTAAACAAAGAAACATCAATTTAAAACAAGTATTTAACGGTTAATTATATGTCAAAAGTAAGAATAACCAAATTGCGTAGTACTATTGGTCAATCTGAAAGGGTTGAGAGAAACATGCAAGCGCTTGGTCTCGATAAAATCAATAGTTTTAATGAATTGACTTTGACTCCACAGATCAAAGGCATTCTAAGAAAAGTGAATCACTTAGTAAAAGTAGAAAATATTTAAGATGGAATTAAATAGCTTAAAGCCTGCACAAGGTGCAACTAAAAAAGAAAAAAGAATAGGTAGAGGTACAGGTTCTGGAAGAGGTGGTACATCTACAAGAGGTCATAAAGGTGCACAAAGCCGAAGCGGTTACAGCCGTAAAAAAGGTTTTGAAGGCGGTCAAATGCCATTGCAACG
>JBIPPH010000043.1:0-15484 GCA_044368575.1 Bacteroidia bacterium | reverse complement strand
GAGCTGAAAAAAGCAAAACCCGCAGACATTTATCAGAATTTTGGATGATAGAACCAGAAGTTGCCTTCATGGACATTCATCAAAACATGGACTTGATTGAAGGCTTCTTGCAATATGTGATCAAAGCTGTGCTTGACAACTGTCAAAATGAATTGAAGGTAATTGGCAGAGACACTGCAGTTCTTGAAAGCAGCTTGCACAAATTTCCGCGTTTAACCTATGATGAAGCAGTAGCGATCATTAAAGGGGAAAAAGACGTGAATGGTCAAAACAGTATTAAATCACTTGAAGCTGCATTGCAAGAGGTAGAAGCCACTATTGCTGCTCATACTAAAGAAATTGAAGAGAGAGAGGCTAAGATTGCTGTTCCCGGCATGAAAAAAGGCGAAATCAATTTCAATCAAACAAAAATTGCTACCCTTAAAAACGAATTAAAAGACTTAGAAGAACAACAACGCAATATTCCACAATGGATACAAAGCGCTAAAAACTTCGAATATGGCAATGACTTTGGTGGTAGCGACGAAACCGTAATTACCAGATTATACAACAGCCCAATTATGGTGTATGATTGGCCACATGCGGTTAAAGCTTTCTATTTGAAGCGCAACCCAGAAGACGAACGTTTTGCGAGAGGTGTAGATGTATTGGCACCAGAAGGTTATGGCGAAATTGTTGGTGGTGGAGAACGTGAAACCGACGAACAAAAACTAAGAGATAAAATCATTGAGCATGAATTGCCAATGGAAGCTTTTGAATGGTATTTAGACCTCAGAAAATACGGCAGTGTACCGCATGCTGGTTTCGGTTTAGGTCTTGAACGTTTAGTCACTTGGTTGTGTCAGCTTAAGCACGTTAGAGAGAGCATTCCATTCCCAAGAATGTACGGCAGATTATTGCCTTAGAAAAAGTCTTGATACTTTGTCAATATTTTACTGCTTTTACCTAGGGTAAATATTTTATTATGCAGGCATAAATCAATATTTTTGCCTAGTATGAAAAATGTCCTTTCTAAAATGACTGCGCTTTTTGCCTTAATCATTTTACTTGCTCAGCCTGTATTGGCTCAAACCAAAGACAATAACAAAGACAAAAACGCTATTCAACAAAAGTTCAGCGTGTATTTTGATGTCAACCAATCTAAAATTAAAACCAATGATTATTTGGTCTTAGATTCAGTGGTTAAAGTATTAAGCAAAGGCGTCAATTTGCGCCGTATTCAAATCAATGGCTATGCAGATACAACTGGTGGTGCAGAAGCTAACCTTGAGTTGTCTAATAAACGTACAGATACAGTAGCTAATTACATTTTAGGCAAAGGACTTATGGCCTTAAAATCAAAAGTGGCTACCGCCAGTTTAGGCGAAAAAGTATCTGGTAAAGAAGCTGATTTGAACGAAATGCGCCGTGTTGATGTGGTAATCGTTATGGCCAGACCAGACAGAGATACCACCATCTACAATGGTTGCGCTTCTGTGACCATAAAAGCCAATACTTTCGATGGTTTTAATAACGACGAAGTCCAATTCAAATTGGAGTACTTAAGCCAAGCAGAAGAGATTAAAAAACTGAAATGGGCTTTTAAAGATGAGTCAGGCAATAACATGCTCAGCAATGGTATAGTGAAATTAACCGCCACCTACAGAGGCAAGGCACTTAAACCAACAAAAGAACTGTATTTTAGATTGCCAAAAATCAATAAAGAGTCAGATTATCAATTGTACAAAGGTGTTGAAGACAAAGCCAAAGGCATGAGTTGGAAAGCCTGCAACATTGCCGTTGAGAATACTGGCAGTACTTGTAACAATGCCCAAGGCAATACAGTCGATCTGCAAGCATTTGCCAGCAAAGACATCAACCAATACTTAAACGTTGAAAAGAAATGGCCTAGTTGCTATTGCTCAACCGATCCTTTTGGTGGTGTTCAAGTGCCAAGCAGTAAAGACCTTTTGGCCAAATATGGCAAAGACAAAAGCATCATTGTACTCAATGATGCCTGCTACAAAAAACAAGATGCAGCAAGCACTTACATTCAAGTATTAGATGATTTATACCCTAACGAATTCTTAAATTTCTGCAATAGCTTTATGCTCCCTGGTGTGGGCAAAATCCCTGCTATCCAAAAATACAGTGGCGAATTGGTCAAGTTCATTGACTTTAACGTGTCACAAAAAAATGATACAGCAGATATGATCATGATGAAGAAAAACAAAATCTTAATCATGATTCCTAAGAGCAAATTCCCAGCCCATGAAGGCAAACAATACGCTATCTTACCAGCAGAAACTAAAAAAGATAATTTTTTGAATTGGACCAGTAAGCCAGTATTTAATGATGCTTGTCAAGGCTTAGCCAATTGCGACTATTGGATCTTTGAAGCCCCATTCAGTGGGTTTTATAGCTTAGTTGAATTAACCCCTCTTGAAAAAGGCGCTAAGGCTTCAGAAGTCGTTACGGATGAAGAAGCTGAAGTAGGAGAAGAAGCCAATGGCAAACATGTAAAAGTTAAAGTTAAAAAATACAACGGCGCTTTATTGGTTTGGGGTGCTCAAGATGAGAACAAAGCCCAAACGGCTAAATTCATTGCCAATAAAGGTAAAAACAGCATACTCGAACCTGCCATCAACAAAAGTGATAAGAAACAATACAAATCTCATGTATTCATGGCTTACAAATTAGTAGGTGGTAAGCGCTATGCATGGATTGGCAAAGGCAGCGAGTTGAAATCAAACTTATTTACAGGCAATTGGAAAACACCAAAACTGCAGTATGTTCCAGATGAAGAATGGGAAAATTTCTGCAAGAAATATTGCGAATAAGGCTTATTGAATTACACCACTGCCGATTAACTCTTCGCCGTCATACCAAGCGGCAAACTGCCCTTTGGCAACCGCTTTAACAGGCGCGTTAAATACCACATACAAACCTTCCGGTCTTGCATGTAAAACAGCAGGCACCAAAGCTTGTCTGTAGCGTATTCTGAGTAAATATTCACAACTTTGTTGGTCTGCTAAAATCAAATCTGGTCTGATCCAATGGGCATCGTTTTTGGGAATAAACAATCCCTTTCTTTGTAAGCCCGGATGGTGATCACCCATACCCACATAAATGGTATTGGTTTGAGTATCTGTGGCCAAAACAAACATGCCCTCTGCCTTGCCGCCAATGTTCAAACCTTTGCGTTGTCCTACTGTATAGTAATGCGCGCCATTGTGTTCGCCTACAACTTTACCATCGCTCTCTTGGTAACGGATTTCGGCACAGAGTTCAGTCAAATTTTCAGATTGCCAAACACTTTGATCGTATAATTTTGAATGAGCAGGAATCTCTATGATCTGTCCTTTTTTAGGCAACAATTGCTGTTGTAAAAATTCAGGCAATCTGACTTTGCCAACAAAACACAAACCTTGAGAATCTTTTTTATCGGCTGTAGTTAACCCAATTTTATGGGCAATTGCTCTCACTTCAGGTTTTAATAATTCACCAATAGGAAACAATGCTTTAGCCAGCTGTGCTTGGCTCACCTGACACAAAAAATAACTTTGATCTTTGTTTGGGTCTTTACCGGCCAATAGCTGATAAATGGTTTGCCCATCTTTTTCTATTTGTGCTTTTCTGCAATAGTGACCAGTCGCAACAAAATCAGCTCCTAACTGCATAGCAGCATTTAAAAACACATCAAACTTAATTTCGCGGTTGCATAATACATCCGGATTGGGTGTTCTACCAGCCTCGTATTCAGCAAACATATAATCAACTATACGTTGCTTATAGGCTTCGCTCAAATCAATTGTTTGGAACGGAATGCCTAAGCTATCTGCCACCAACATGGCGTCGTTGCTATCGTCTATCCAAGGGCATTCATCACTGATGGTAACAGAGGTATCGTGCCAGTTTTTCATGAACATACCAATCACCTCGTGGCCTTGTTCTTTTAACAAGTATGCCGCCACAGATGAATCTACGCCACCACTTAAACCTACTACAACTTTTGCCATGAAGTACTGCAAAGATACAATTTTACCCATTGTTTAGTATGCCAAACGAGCTGTTCGATAATCGCAGAATCATGATACAGGGTTAATGAGCAATTGTGTAACTTTGCCGCATGATCAGTTTTTCAGCAGACGAACTCAGCACACAAAAAATGCATCAATTACTCTTGGGCAGCGTTGGGCCAAGACCAATCTGTTTTGCCAGTACCATTGACGCTCAAGGCAATAGAAATTTAGCGCCTTTTAGTTTTTTTAATGTGTTCAGTGCGGCACCTCCCATTTTGGTGTTTTCGCCAGCCAGAAGTGGCAGAACAGGTGAATCAAAACACACCTATCAGAATGTTTTAGAGGTGCCTGAAGTGGTCATTAACATTGTCAATTACGCCATGGTGGAGCAAATGTCTTTGGCCAGTTCGCCATACGCCAAAGGTGTTGATGAATTTGTTAAAGCAGGTTTTACCCCTATAGCCTCTGAAACGGTAGCGCCCTTTAGGGTTAAAGAAAGCCCTGTGCAATTTGAGTGTCATGTGAATCAGGTTATTGAGTTGGGTCAACAAGGTGGTGCAGGCAATCTGATCATTTGCCAAGTCAAAAAAATACATGTGAATGAAGCCTTTATGAATGAGCAAGGCAATATAGATCAAAACAAAATTGATTTGGTGGCCCGTATGGGTGGCGATTGGTATTGTAGGGCCAATGGCGAAGCATTGTTTGAATTGGTTAAACCACTCACTGTATGTGGCATTGGCGTTGATGCATTACCTGATCACATTAAAAACAGCCACCGATTAACCGGCAATGAATTGGGTAAATTGGGCAATTTGGAAGCCGTGCCTGATGCAGAATTCATGTACGAACTCAAAAATAAATACGAAGGACAAGATGCCATTGAAGCAGCCAAAACCTTGTTAGCAGCTAACCAAGCCAAAGAAGCCCTTGCGCTTTTGTGGTGAGGTATAGATTTTAATTTCGGCTGAATCAAGTAAACCTATACCATTTTACAATTCTTATGCTTAGTTTTGTAGAATAATTCTAAATAAGATTAACGATGAGTGATTTTGTAACCATATACGCAGAAGCTACCCCTAACCCAGATAGCATGAAATTTGTTGTCAGCAAAATGATTTTACCTAATGACAGCATTGACTTCAGAACCAAAGACAAAGCTGAAGGTTTGTCGCCATTAGCGGTAGAGTTGTTTGAACAATTCAATTTTACCAACGGCGTATTCATCATGAACAATTTTGTATCGATTACCAAATTGCCTGATGAACAATGGGCAGAACACATTCCAACAGTTAGAGAATTCATCAAAAATTACTTAGAAGCTGGCAAACCTATTCTGACTAAAAACAGAGCCATCAGTCCTGAAGAAGCTGGCGAAATCGAACAAAAAATCATCAAATTATTGGATGATCACGTTAAGCCTGCGGTTGAAATGGATGGTGGTGCCATTAGCTTCAAATCGTTTAAAGAAGGTGTTGTAACTGTGGTAATGAAAGGCAGCTGCAGCGGTTGTCCTTCATCAACTTTCACTTTGAAATCAGGCATTGAAAACTTGCTTAAACGCATGGTGCCTCAAGTGGAAGCAGTTGAAGCTGAAGCCGAATAAAAGCCCATCTGCCAATCCCTTTGCCCATACAAGTTTTTTCTTTTAACTTTGTGGTTTAAATTAAACCCATGACTACTCGTTTTGCTTTCTTTTTAGGTTTTGCTTTGACTTTAATCAGCATTAATGCTTGTAAAAAAGAGTCTAATAGCACCAACATAACCACTGGCAGCTTGCCTACTGATACCGTAACTAGCTTTATGGTTAATTTCATCAATACCGTTGACTCAACTGTAGATGTTGCTAGCTATGACGATCCAGATGGCAATGGCCCAATTAACCCCAGCATTGGTGGTGTTACCCTCAAAAAGAATAGCAGTTACCGTGTTACCTTTATGATTTTAGATGAAAGCAACCCCAACCAAATGGTGATGTTGCACAACAAAATCAGAACAGCCGGTAAAGATTATAAATTGTGCATGAGCAATCCTTTAGGCGTTTCAGTTACAGCCACTGACTCCGATGGCAGCTTCCCAATCGGCCTTGATAACTTAATGACTACAGGCGCTACAACCGGTAATGATTACATGAATTTTACCATTAAGTACCAAGCGGGGGTTAAAAATGGTCAATGCGACCCTGGGCAAGTCTTTTTTACTTGCAACCTACCCATCAGTATTCAATAATTTACTACCCAATTCAAGACTTTTTAGTTAGTTTTGAACCATGTTTGAAAACAGTGGAAGAACTGAATTAACCGACCTTGGTGAATTTGGTTTAATTGATCACCTTGCTAAAAACGTAAAGCTTCAGCACGCATCAACCATTCAAGGCATTGGAGACGATGCTGCAGTGATTGACAATGGCAGTAATGACTTTGCTTTACTCAGCACTGATACTTTGGTTGAAGGCACCCATTTTGATTTAACCTATACACCACTCAAACATTTAGGATATAAGGCCATTGTGGCCAACGTGAGTGACATTTCGGCCATGAATGGTATAGCAACTCATGTTACCGTAAGCATTTCCTTTAGCAATCGATTTTCATTGGAAGCCATTGAAGATTTATACATTGGCATATTAGCTGCTTGCGATGTCTACAAAGTCGATTTAGTTGGTGGCGATACCAGTAGCAGTAATAAGGGCTTGAGCATTACCGTGGCTTGCTATGGTCATGTCAACAAATCAAAAGTAGCCTATCGCAAAGGTTGTCAAGAGGGCGATTTACTAGTCGTGACTGGCGATCTTGGCGCTGCGTATTTAGGCTTGCACATCTTAGAACGCGAAAAGCGAATCTTCTTAGAACAACCTGATTTTAAACCAGATCTTGAAGGCAATGACTACTTGATTCAACGTCAATTAAAACCTGAAGCAAGAATAGATGTTGTCAAAATTCTGGAACAAATCGAAGTCGTGCCAACGTCAATGATAGACATTTCAGATGGTTTATCCAGTGAATTACATCACTTAGCCAAACACAGTCAAGTGGGTTTCACAGTGTATGAAGATAAACTACCAATAGATCCTGTAGCCTATCAAAGAGCCATTGATTTAGGCATTGATCCGGCGGTGGCCATGTTAAATGGTGGCGAAGATTTCGAATTGCTGTTTACCGTTCCGCAAAGCGCATACGACCTGATTAAAAAAGAACAAGATTTTTCTATTATTGGTCATGCTGTAGCCGCCTCAGAAGGCTTGCACCTGATCAGTAAATCTAATATTAAACACAAACTAACCGCTCAAGGTTGGAAACACTTTAACGGATAAACACCATGTCTGTAACACCTAATAAACCCATTAAACGCGTCACAGTTCATACCCTAGAGGAAATGAAACAAAGAGGCGAAAAAATCAGCATGTTAACTGCTTATGATTTTTCTTTGGCCAAAATCGTTGACGATGCAGGCATTGATGTCATTCTCGTAGGCGACAGTGCCAGTAATGTTATGGCTGGTCATGAAACCACTTTGCCCATTACCCTTGATCAAATGATATACCACGCATCCTCTGTTATTAGAGCCGTTAAACGCTCTTTAGTAGTGGTTGACTTGCCCTTCGGCTCTTATCAAGGCAATAGCAAAGAAGCGCTCAATAGCAGCATCAGAATCATGAAGGAAAGTGGTGCGCATGCCATCAAATTAGAAGGCGGTACTGAAGTTTGTGAATCGGTGAAACGTATTATTAGTGCTGGTGTTCCTGTAATGGGGCATTTGGGCCTAACGCCTCAATCTATTTATAAATTCGGTACTTACGCTGTAAGAGCCGTTGATAAGCAAGAAGCGGATAAACTCATTGCCGATGCACAGGCTCTAGAAGAAGCTGGATGTTTTGCTTTGGTGCTCGAAAAAATCCCTGCAAAATTAGCGAGCAAAGTAGCCAAAATGATTAAGATTCCAGTGATTGGCATTGGCGCTGGTGCTGGAGTAGATGGTCAAGTGTTGGTATTGCATGACATGTTGGGCATCAACAAAGATTTTTCGCCTCGATTCATGCGCCGTTATTTAAACTTATACGAGACCATTACAGGCAGTGTTAAACAATACATCAAAGACGTTAAGTCTGTTGATTTTCCAAATAAAAACGAACAATATTAATCCAAACGAAGCGTGAAATTTGATGCTAAAACCATAGTGGTTTTGTTGTTCTTAGGCTTTGTATGGGGCAGTGCGTTTATTCTCATGAAGCGCGGCTTGGTATCATTTGATCCAATGCAATTGGCTTCATTGAGATTGGTATTTGCTGGTTCTGTTGCTGTCTTTTTCTTTGTACAACATTTCAATGTGCCAGCCAAAAAAGACTGGTTGTTTTTAGCCCTTTCAGGCACTATAGGCAATTTTATTCCTGCCTATTTATTTGCCAGTGCTGGCTCGCAAATGCCTAGTTCTTTATCTGGCGCGTTGAATGCGCTCACACCCATCTTTGCTTTGATTGCGGGAGTCATTTTATTTGCGCAACTATTCAGTATTAAGCAATTCATTGGCATTATGGTAGGTTTATTGGGTGCTTTAATGTTGATTTTATCAAAGTCAAAAACAGGCTTTAGTTTTGAAATGGCCTACATTGAGCCTTGCTTAAAGGTTTTGGTAGCTGCTGTTTTATACGGCATTAACGTCAATATTATCAAATCAAAATTAAACCATTTGAGCCCAATAGTCAATAGCATGATGCCCCTCACTATGATTGCCATTCCGGCATTGTTTATTGGCATTTACAACGGCGCTCATTTGGTCATTATGCATCAACCACAAAGTCATAATGCTCTAATGTATATTCTCATTTTGGGCGTGATTGGCTCTGCTGGATCTTTGATAGTCTTTAATCAATTAGTGCAAAAAACCACTGCAATATTTGCAGCCTCAGTGACCTACTTAATTCCTGTGTTTGCTTATATGTGGGGCATGTTTGATGGCGAGCCCATTGGTTTGTTCCAGTTGGCCGGCATGTGCTGTATTTTAGGCGGTATTACATTAACCAAAAAATGACTTGGCCTGAGGCGTTTATCAATAGAATGCAGACCCAATTGGGCGCTGAGGAAAGCCAAGCTTTTTTTGAAGCCTTGCAAGCAGAAGCACCTATTTCAATTCGATTAAATCCTAAAAAATTTCAGCTTGATATTCAGCTTGAGTCTGTGCCTTGGGCCAGCAATGGCAGATACTTAAGTGCAAGGCCAAATTTTGCCTCTGACCCACTATGGCATGCGGGTGCTTACTACGTGCAAGAGGCCAGTAGTATGTTCTTAGAACAGGTGTTTGGTTTTGTCAAATCAAAGTTCAATGGGCCCATCAAAGTTTTGGATTTGTGTGCGGCACCAGGGGGCAAATCAACGCACTTATTGGCTATGTGTGAGCACGATGATGTAGTAGTTAGTAACGAAGTGATCAAATCAAGGTTGGGTGTATTGCTCGAAAACATTCACAAACAAGGTTATAACAACAGCATTGTTTGCCATGCAGATAGCTCTGATTTTGAAGCATTGGGTCCTTTGTTTGATGTGATTGTAGTTGATGCTCCTTGCAGTGGTGAAGGCTTGTTCAGAAAAGACCCTCAGGCCACCAATGAATGGTCTGATAGCAATATTCAAACATGTGAACTCAGACAACAACGCATACTAGATCAAATTCAACATTGCTTATTGCCAGGTGGATACTTAATCTATAGCACTTGCACTTATAATCCGGGCGAAAACCAAGCGCAAATGGAACGCTTAATGCAAAATGGGTTTGCGCCGGTGGCTTGGACTACTCAATCGCCTCAAGCTTATCAATGGCAATGTTACCCACATCAAATAAAAGGTGAAGGCTTTTACATTGCCCTTTTACAAAAACAAAACGCAGGCGCTGACGCCGTTCAAATAAAACCAAAATACCTCAAACCTGTAAAGCCCTTTGAGGAGTTACCTCTAGGCTTAGACACAGCTGATGTATTGGTTCAAATAGAAGACAACCTTCATTTAGTGCCTCAGAACACATTAAGCCTATACGAAAATGCACTGCACAAATTGCATTGTGTTGGCCTAGGAAGCCCCGTAGGAAGCTTTCTGCAGAAGCGATTCTCTCCATCTGAGCACTTACCCTTCTCTTTAGGATTTAACGCTCAAGCCTACCCGATTCAAACACTTGATCAAACGGCTGCATTGAATTACTTAAGCAAACAAATTTTGCCCTACCAAGGCAATCAAAAAGGTTTAACGGTAATTCAATACAAGGGCTGCAATCTGGGTTGGGGTAAATTTGCAGGCAATCGCATCAACAATTTATTTCCATCAGAATGGAAACTGCGCATGATGCCCAAAGCAGAGCAGTTCTTTTCATTAGACAACTGGTGATTAATTTATACCCGACATAATCGGCGCTAACTTACTTTTGTATTATGAGGCGCTTTTTTTGGCTCTTTTG
Source organism: Bacteroidia bacterium (assembly GCA_044368575.1). Taxonomy (GTDB): domain Bacteria; phylum Bacteroidota; class Bacteroidia; order NS11-12g; family UBA955; genus JABMMZ01. The sequence goes on along the minus strand of JBIPPH010000043.1, from coordinate 5,042 downwards.
CTTTGTGCAGGCATTCAGTAGCTCTGCTCAAAACCGATTGTACATCTTCAATGTGGTGCAGGCTGGTCAAATTCCCGCTACAATCAATAATGGCTCTGGGCGTATTAATACCAGTGGTTTGAGTTGCAATGTATTGGTAATGGGCAAAAGACGCTTCCTTAGATTTGATGGCACTTGGTTAGCCCGCTATATTGCTACTGGTGAAAAAGACCCAAGTGTGTTTAAAGATACCAATCGGATTCTAGGCAAAGATTTACCTGTATTTACCCTCACATACGGTTGGAACTTTGTCAGACAATCTAAATTTAGTTTGGGTGCTGGTTTGAACCTCGATTCTAGAACCTTTTACAGCAACCCGATTAAGAAAGCCAGGTACGTCATTGATGCCGTGAATACCGGCGTTGTTATTGGCCTAAAGGTTAGACTTAAACCCCAAATAACCTATTCATGTTTGGCTGGCTATGACCTTATGTTTGTGGATGCCAACTTATCAAACCAAAATACCATTGGCTCTCAAAAGTATTTACAAAACAATGTGTCTTACCTATTGGGTAAACGCGTGGGAATAAATGTACAGTTTGATTTCAGCTATAAGCAGTTTGATCGCAAAGGCCTAATGGGCGGCCAATTTTTCAATCAAAACATTAAACTAGGCGTAGCAGTAGCTATTCCTTGATTATTGATTAGGAGCTGTTGTGGTTTTTGGAGCTGATTTAGCAGGAGGCGCATCAATCAATTCTTGCATTTTGTCGTCTTTTGCAGATGCACTTCCTTTTGCAGTAGGAGCACCGTTATAAGAGCTAGCAACTAAAGATACAAATAAAATCAAAGCGGCAAAGATCCAAGTCATTTTCTCAACGCCTTCAGTGGTTCTTTGAACACCAAACAATTGATTGCTTGAAGAAAAATTAGAGGCCAATCCACCGCCTTTAGGATTTTGAATCAACACAATGATGATCATTAAGGCAGCCACTATAATTCCAATTATGAGTATGATGTTTAGCATAAGATTATCTTTTTTCTTTTTTTATTTTTTCAATAAGGTCTACAAATAACGGCTGTTTAGCGGGATTTTGCAAACTTAATTTTTCGTAAGCTTTGATGGCCAAATCCAAATTACCTTGCTCATAGTACATTTGGGCCAAGGTTTCTGAGACGATTTCCAAATCCACAACCTCACTGCGTTTGGCCATGTTCTCGGGGCTGTAAAACTCCTTCTTAGGTCGAGAAATCTGAGGATTGATGGCGATGAACTTCTCAATGATATCTAAAGACTTAGTGCTGCGAACAGCAATTGGCTCAGGTTCTGAGTTGTCTGTTTCAAGTGGCAAAGACTCAATGACTGGTTCTGTAGATGCTGATTCAGTGTCATCAAAGTCACTATTCAACCATGATAAGAAGTCTTTAGCAGCTGCTTTATCTTGAGTGTTTTGCACTTCAATTGCTGCAGGCTTTTCTGACTCTGTAACGATATCCTTTAAGAAGGCTTCAACATTGTAAACTGGGTGTTTTCTGAGGGTTTCAGCAACCTGAATAGAATGGTCTTTTTCTACCACTTTTTCTTCTACTATTGGCGCTTCTATAATTGGCTCTACTTCATTTACATCTGTAGAATCTGTAGGCTTTTCAATGGTTTCTGTAGGTTCTGCGACTTCAATTATTGTTCTTGAAAAGGTGAATTCTGCGGCTATCTCTTCGCCAATCAAATCGGCATCATCAATAGGCGAGTTGATGTCAACTGTGCCCAAATCAAAATTGGCTTCGAACTCAAAGGCCATTTCTTCTGTTTGCTCTTGAGGCTGCTCAGTAGCCAATTCAATGGTGGCCAATACCGGTTCTGATTGATCCACAAGCAATTCATTGGGCGCTTCTGTTGTATCAAGCTCTGTTAAAAAGGCTTCTGCTGTAACTGTCTCGATGATCTCAGTTGGTCTTGTATCAAGCACTGGTTCTGGCACTGGTTCAAGCGAAGTTTCAATGTGCTCTTCAGTCGTTGAAGGCAATGCGATACTGACTGTTTCTGCAGTTGGCTCTGTGCTTGAAGCAATTGTCTGCACTGGCGGCAAATGGTGAATAAATTCGTAAAGGGCTTTGCGATCAGGCACTCTAATAGCAGCCTGCCTGAGCATATCACTGAATTTATAGTGTTGCGTTTGATGGTAATGACGCGCTAATATTTCAAACGGTTTTGAAAAATAGGGATAGTCTTTTGTGAGTTGACGCAAATCTTCAACATCAGCAGGGCTAATGACCGCATGACTTAAATAGATATCATTTAAACGTTGAAGATTCATTGGTTTACCACTTTAAAGCGACTTTGTTAAATACCTCCTGTATGATTTGTGTGCTTACTTGCTCACTCAAACTAGCTTCAATTGATTGAAAGGTTTCAGTGGCATTAAACTCCTGAAATTTAGAAATATTTTCTGTAAAATTCATCTCAGGGTGTTTTGGGCACTCAAATACAACGCGCACTGTCATGCTGAAACGGTTTTTAGAGGAGCCTGTATTGGCATTACTCGCCACTGATTCTGTTTTGTAATCTACTATGCTGCCAGACAATTTAAAATCGCCTTCTTGACCAACAAGTGTTAATGAGGTTTCTCTCAGAAACTTGTCTTTCATTTGCTCAGTAAATTTCTGACTCAAACTGGGATTCACATAACTGGCTTGGTTGTTAAAATACTGTATGCTGATGGTCTTGACATCTACAGGTATGTTAATGCCCGATAAACTGTACGAACAAGACTTGCAAGCGGTTAAGCTTAGCAAAAGTATACACAATAAACTATAGAGGTATTTGTTGCTAGTCATCTAGGTTGTACTGTTTTATTTTTCTGTAAAGGGTTCTTTCAGAGATACCCAATTCTTTTGCTGCTTTATTGCGTTTGCCCTTGTTTCTGTTCAATGCTTTTTTAATCATATCCAATTCTTGATCGGCTATGGTTAAACGCTCTGGTTCATGGTCTTCAAGGGGTTGAACATCAATCACATTGCTGCGCATGATGGGCGTTACATTCGTTGGCGGAATAATGACTGGTTTTTCAAAGTGGTCATTGTAATAGGGTTCATCATACAACACATGTTGAATGTCTTCTTTATTGTTTTGAATGAACTCTTCTCTGTTGCCACTGTTTTCAACCAATCCAACCACTATGCGTTTCAAATCACTGACATCTTTTTTCATGTCGATGAGGAACTTGTAGAAGATATCTCTCTCGCTTAATCCTTGAGCTGATAAATTATCTTGACCATTAAATGCCAATGGCAAATGGCTAGGACTTGCTGGTAAATACATCGCCAAAGTATCTGCAGAAACCGGCTGTTGCTCTGCTTCTAACACACATATTTGTTCGGCTATGTTTTTGAGTTGACGGATATTACCCGGCCAATCGTAGCGCTTTAATACCTCTTGGGCTTCTTGGCTTAATTGCAATAAAGGCGCATGGTTCTTTTCAGCAAAGTTGCTGGCAAATTTTCTGAATAGTAAATTGATATCGTCGCGTCTTTCGCTCAATTTTGGCACTCTGATGGGCACTGTGGCCAAACGGTAATATAAGTCCTCTCTGAATTTGCCTTGAGCGGCTCTTTCTAACAAATCGCGGTTGGTTGCCGCAACAACTCTAACATTGGTTTTGAGCACTTTTGAAGAACCCACTTTGATGAATTCTCCATTCTCTAAAACCCTTAGTAATCTGGCTTGAGTGCCTAGTGGCAATTCACCTACTTCGTCTAAAAATATTGTGCCGCCATTGACAGATTCGAAGTAACCTTTACGCGCATCAGTAGCGCCGGTAAACGAGCCTTTTTCATGTCCGAATAATTCAGAATCAATAGTGCCCTCAGGAATAGCACCACAGTTGACTGCAATAAAGTTACCGTGTTTTCTGGCGCTGAGTGAATGAATAATTTTTGAAAACGATTCTTTACCAACTCCGCTTTCACCAGTAATTAAAACACTCATGTCTGTAGGGGCTACTTTAATAGCGGTTTCAAGGGCATGGTTCAATGCCGGTGAATTGCCTACAATTTCAAATCGGTTTTTAATGCTTTGTAATTCCATATGAATTAAACGGCTTTACCTATTAGTGTGGTGACAGTTACGCGTTCAATAAGCACGTCTACAAAATCACCTATTTTGTGATGGTCTTTAGGGAAGACTACCTTGATATTCTCGTCGTTTCTACCAGACAAATCTTGATCGCTTTTCTTTGATAAGCCATCTGCCAATACCCTAACAACTTTGCCAATATAGGCTTGATTGTTTTCAAGAGAGATTTTATTCTGTAAGGCTATGATTTCAGTTAAGCGTCTTGATTTAACTTCTTCTGGCACATCATCGGTCATTTTCTTCTGCGCCAAGGTGCCTGGTCTTTCGCTGTATTTGTACATGTAACTGAAATCAAATCTTGAGATTTCCATCAATGATAAAGTGTCTTGATGTTCTTCTTCCGTTTCGGTACAAAAACCAGCTATAATATCGCAACTGATACCACAGTTGGGGATGATTTCTTTGATTCTTTTAACCTTATCCAGATACCATTCTCTAGTATAGGTTCTGTTCATGGCTTCAAGGATTCTGGTATTGCCACTTTGAGCTGGCAAATGGATGTAATTACAGATGTTGTCGTATTTCTTCATGGCATACAACACATCATCGCAAATGTCTTTTGGGTGAGAGGTGCTGAATCGAATGCGCATGTTTGGATCGATTAAAGCAACCTGTTCTAGCAACATGGCAAAACTGACGGCATTGGCTTTTTGCTCTTCCGTGGCTTGTTTGTATTCCACTTTAGGGCCTCCACCAAACCACAAATAACTGTCTACATTCTGCCCCAATAAAGTGACTTCTTTATAGCCAGCTTCGCTGAGTTGTTTGATCTCTGCTAATATGCTTTCAGGTTGACGGCTTCTTTCTCTGCCTCTGGTAAATGGCACTACACAAAAACTGCACATGTTATCGCAACCTCTCATAATGGATACAAAGGCTGAAACACCATTGGTGTTTAAACGAAGTGGTGAAATTTCTGCATAGGTTTCTT
>JBIPPH010000001.1:0-132341 GCA_044368575.1 Bacteroidia bacterium | reverse complement strand
GCACCAGTTAAATCTGTAACTGTATTAACACCGATTAAGTAGTAATAAGTGATTCCACCTCTTGATGATTTAGCAATAATTAATTTGCCATCATCGATACCAGTAACAGTGGTTGATTTACCTGAAGAAGCGTTCCAAGCATCAATTAAATCTTGCTCTGATTGGAATTGAGAATATACTTTACCATTCAATTTGCCAGTGGCATCAGAAATGATAAATTCTGTTCCGTTTTGAGATTTCCAAGTTCTTGATAATGTTGAACCAGTTGAGGCATCAACGATGTCTCTGCTAGCTTGGTTACCTGCACTTGAAGAGGCTGATATAGCTGTATTTTCAAATAAGTCGTATGCACTGTAACTGCCAGGAGTAGTAGCTTGTAAACTGTAAACTAAGCCATCTACTTTGTCTGCCAATGGACCAAAAGCTACTACTACAATTGTAGCAGTTTTTGTGGTTTGGTCTTTATCGGTAGCATATGCAGTAAAAGTGTAAGTACCTTTATCTTGTGGTAAAGTGTAATTATAAGTTCTGTTGCAAGAAGTAACTGAACCAGAGAAAGTAGAATCTGTTCCAATAATAGACTCTGGTTGATTGTTGTATTTAACAGTCATTTTAGTGTTTTTCAAATTCACAGAAGAAGTGATAACAACACCAATTTTAACTGAAGAGCCTATTAATAGTTTGTCGTTAGCAAAAGTGAAACCTGAGAATGTTCCAGTGTTGGTTTGGAAGGTAATGTTAGGACCGCTTGGAGTAGATCCACCACCATTACCGCTACCTGAACCAGAATCGCAGCTGATCAGCATAACGCTGGCTGTAAACAATGCAATAGCAGAATAAAGTAATTTTTTCATATTAATTGATTTTTAAGTTAATAGTGCAAATATATACATTTAAAGAGATTATGCAACCAAGACCGCAATAAACTCTTTAACTGGGTTGTTGATATTCAAATCTAGGATGTTCTACTCCATCAATTACAACCGTTTCTAAAAACATGGCCTCTGGTCTTACCCATAAGCCATAATCGCCATATAAAGCTTTATACAATATCAAATACTCTAATGTTTCAGAGTGCCTGACTCGGTTAATCACCTCGTATAAATGCCCTTTGTAGTGTTTATATATGCCTTTTTGAACCATTACATTCTTGCAGGGCTATTAACCCCTAAAAGCCCTAATCCATGTTGAATTGTCTCAGCTGTTAACGCCGATAAATGCAATCTAAAAGCCCTTTCATTGACATCAATGGCCTTTAAAATTGACACATCATTGTATAGGCGATTGAATGCTTTAGCGACTTGCAATAAATAATTAGCAATTATAGAAGGGCTATACAATTGAGCGGCTTTCTGAAGTTCGTTTTTATAAGCTAACAAGCTCTGTATGAGCTGAACCTCAGAGGATTTAATTTCAGTTGGAGGATTAGATAATAATTTATCTTCCGCCTGGGCACTGCGCATTATGCTGTTTATTCGAGCAAAAGTATATTGAACAAATGGACCAGTATCACCTTGGAAATCTATTGACTCTGCAGGATTAAACAACATGCGTTTTTGAGGATCCACTTTCAACATGAAGAACTTTAAAGCCCCTATACCTAGAGTAGCATACAATTCTGCTTTTTCAGATTCAGACATGCCTGTTGTCTTGCCTAATTCTTCTGTTTTTTCTTTGGCTGTTTGAATCATTTCTGACATTAAATCATCAGCATCCACAACAGTCCCTTCTCTACTTTTCATTTTTCCGCTTGGTAAGTCAACCATGCCATAACTCAAATGATAAAGGCCCTCTGCCCATTCAAAGCCTAATTTTTTAAGCATTAAAAACAAGACCTTAAAATGGTAATCTTGCTCATTACCGACTACATAGATACTTTTTGAACAAGCATACTGTTCAAATTTCAATTTTGCTGTGCCAATGTCTTGGGTAATATAGACAGAAGTACCATCTGCTCTCAAGACTAATTTTTCATCCAGTCCTTCTGCGCTTAAATCTATCCAAACACTGCCATCAGCCTTTTTATAAAATACGCCTTTAGACAAACCCAACTCAATCAAATCTTTACCTAACAAATAGGTGTTGCTTTCGTAATAATATTGATCAAATTCAACGCCTAGTTGTTTGTATGTGCTCGCAAATCCGTCGTAAACCCATTGGTTCATTGTACGCCATAAATCCATAGTGGCTTGATCGCCAGCCTCCCATTTGCGCAACATGTCTTGGGCCTCAATTAAGAGCGGCGATTGCTTGGCGGCCGCCTCTTCACTCAAACCATGTTCTACTAAGGCTTTGATTTCTTGTTTGTAATGCTTATCAAATTCTACATAGTATTTACCGACTAAATGATCCCCTTTTAAACCACTTGATTCTGGCGTATCATTTTGACCAAATTTTTGCCAGGCCAACATGCTTTTACAAATATGTATACCTCTGTCATTGATTAAATTGGCTTGTATGACCTCGTAAGCATTGGCTTTTAATATTTTGGCCAAGCTGCTGCCCAATAAATTATTGCGAATATGGCCTAAATGCAATGGTTTATTGGTATTTGGCGAAGAATACTCCACCATTACTTTTTCATTTTTAGGGAATTCAGGAATGGCCTGGTGTTTTAAAATACTTTCTATCCAAACAGCTTGCTTTAATTCTAAATTGAGAAACCCTTTTACCACATTAAAGCTGTTGAGCATAGTACTTTGCTCCATTAATGCCTCGCCTATAGCATTGGCCGTTTGTTCGGGGCTTTGTTTAGATAGCCTAACGAAAGGAAAAGTAACTAAAGTGTAATCGCCTTTAAAATCGGCATTGGTTTGCTCCAGTTTAATCGATTCAAGACTGAGGGTATGCCCATATAATTTATTCAATACATGAGCAATATCAGACTTCAGCACAGATTCCATTTCCATGCTGCGAAGATAAGAAAAAGTCTAAACTATTAATCGGCTAATTCTCCGAACAGGCCTGCATTAAAATCATTAAAGGCTTGAACCAATTCAGCTCTTGTATTCATTACAAATGGGCCATGAGCGGCAATTGGTTCTTTGATTGGTTCGCCAGCCAAAATTAAAATAGCCGCATCTCCTTTTGCCTGAAGCGTAAAACTTTCACCTTGATTTTGAAACAAACCCAAATGGTCTTGAGGCAAGACATCTTCAGCGTTAACAATGACTTCGCCTTCTATTGCCACTACACACACTGTATAATGAGCAGGAAATTGCATGCTTATTTCGCCATTTTGTTTGAGATAAGCCGAAGAAATATGCACTGGTGTAAAAGTGGAGGCAGGTCCTTTTTGATCTTTATAAAACCCTGCGACTAATTCCAAACGGCTGCCCTGTTCATCCAAAATGACAGGCTGAATATCAGATCTTGTAATGGCTTGGTATTTGGGCGGGCTCATTTTGTCTTTGGCAGGTAAATTAACCCACAATTGAACCATCTGAAAATACCCTCCTGATTCACTGAAGGATTTTTCATGGTATTCTTTGTGCAAAACCCCTGAGGCAGCAGTCATCCATTGGACTTCTCCTTCGCCTATTATGCCGCTATTGCCTGCACTGTCATGATGCGCTACCCTTCCATGGTAGGCCAAGGTAACGGTTTCAAACCCTCTGTGCGGATGCACACCAACGCCTCTTTGTTGAGGACTTGGCTGAAACATAAACTTAGAATTGTAATCCATCATGATAAAAGGATCCATGCGGTGCATGTCTAATCGATAAACGGATGGTATAAAATTATGCACTCTAAATCCATCGCCTACCATATGATAAGCAGGGGGAGCTACAATTAATTCTAAGGGTTTAATAGGTGATTCCATGCCACAAAGTTAAGCTCAATTTGGCTTAAATTAGCATCAAAAACTTCTATAGGCTTATTCTCTGATCAATCGAACAACCCCATTTAAAATTGGTTCATCTTTATCACGACCAACATAGCGGTAATTCAAAATATAATAATAAGTGCCGTCTGGGCAATCTGTTCCAGTATTCATGACTTTGCCATTCCAATCATATGACCAATGATCACTTTCAAACACCTTCACGCCCCAGCGATCAAATACTTGCAAATGGTAATCCGCTACATTCTTAGTGTAGATATTAAAGACGTTATTCCCCTCTAAGCCTTCTCTATCTGTGCCTTTAAATCCATCATTTCCTGAAGGTGTAAACACATTGGGTGGTAATATGGCCACTTCAAAATCATTGTTGATTTTTTTACAAACTGTATCGACACAGCCTCTAGGATTAATCGCTTCTAAACAAATCCAATTAACCCCTTGGTGCTCTGAAAAATTCTGACAAATCCTTCTTTCAGGTTCAAATTGTTGCTGATCCTGCTTAAACGCTAAATGCTTAAATGTGATATCCGTATCATGATAGAAGCCCCATCTATACTCCACTGCATATTTTGAAGTATTATCAAAACAATAAATCGGCTTTTGACTTTCATCAATGGTAAAGTCTGCCAGTACACTATCAGCGTATACTGTTACAGTATCGTTATCAGGGCAATAAGGCAATCCAATGCCTGCAGTATCTGGCTGCCATGTAATGGTGTAAGCCCCTGATTGTTGAGGCACAAATCCCCAGTTTAATGTTTGATTGGTAATGTTCATTTGATTGACTTGCCAATGGTATTGCTTATAGGCATGTACAGAAGTTAATTGGGCTTGAATACGAATAGAGTCTCCTACACAAACAATCATCGGATTGGCTTTCAAATTGAATTGATCCCAATCACTTACGTAAACCGTAATTTTTGCCTGCTGTTTGGCAGTATCAGGGAAAGTATTTGCGCAGTATTTTCCGGTTTGAGGTATGCTATCAAATTGAGTGAGGTAGACATCGTAAACACCTGCTTTCATATACCTATGAGCTATGCTACTGGTGTCTTTTTGAGGCGCAAAGTAGGTGTCACCAAAATTCCATAACCATTGAGAAGAGCCAGTAAAGTTCTTCCCTAAATTTTTAAATTGTACTGAATCACCTACACAAATGTAAACTGAACTAATCGGCTTAAAGTCAGGGCTTGGACCAGGAATAAATACCCAATGAGAAACGGTGTCAACACACCCTAATACAGATTGAATGGTCAATTTAATTTGATAATAGCCATTCTTAGTATAGTCGTGACCAATTTGCTTAGGCAATTGTTTAAAATAATCTAATACCGGTGAGCCATCTCCAAAATCAATGGTCCATTGATAAATAAAATCACAAGGTGAAAGCCCTGCTTTTTGACATGGATCAACGATGTAAGAGGTGTCAAAAAACTCTAAAATGGTCTTACAATTAGGGGTAACGATATCAGTATAAAACCCAGCTTTAGGCCCTGTAACATAGATGTTTTGCTTAAAAGTATCAGTACATTGATTACTATCTATGCCTAATACTCTTAAAGTGAAAACACCTGGTGTACGGTAATAAATACCATTTGGTTCATTGCCTAACAAAACAGAAGGCGCATATCCTTTTTTAACATATGGAAAATTGCCAAAAACCGTATTGGGTTGATTGGGATTGTCGTCTGCTTTAGAATAATCCCAAATAGTAACACCTTCTCTATGCCAACTGCCTGCTTGAGCTCTTCGACTGTACCAATAATCGTTGCTATCATAGGCATTAAAGGTGGCTGAGTCGGTACTGAAATATTTGAATTCAGGTTTGGCTTCAATGGTTTGCCCTCTGCAAATAATGGAGTCTGAAAAGGTGATTTTTGATTTAAAACCAACTGCTACTGTTACAAAATCACTCAAAGTACAAAAGCCAGGATACAATGACGACACTGCCCTGTATATGTTATAAGAGGATTGACGCTTTACTCTAAAAGCATAGGCTTGGCGATCAATATTGTGAATGCTAAAGGTATCATAGGGCATTAAGCTACTGTCTCTGAAATGTAAAACTGTTGCCTTTAATATTTGGTATCGGTAATGAATTTGATGACCAAAGCCTGTGGTATCAATACAGCCTCTGCTGCCTGTTAATGGATTCCCAAGTGTGCCTTTGCCGTTCCATATCAAATCTAAAATACTGGTATCATTAACATCATTGATATCTATGCCCAATAGCGCCAAGCGTTGTCTTAACTGTTTCAAACCAACACCTGGCAATGCAAATGGCTTATAAGCATTTACAATGGCAGTCACTATCGTGTCGCGCTTGTATTCCGTTGGCCAAGCATTCACCCATTTATAACGCACAATCACTGTGTAATTGACTTTTTTGCCAGGGTAAGCCCAATGATCCACTACCCTTCTGTATTGTTCGTCTATTTGTTCTAATGTATCGCCCTTCCAATTATCTATAATGTACCAACTAGAAGCATCTGCCAAGGCATTGGCATCTTTGCGATCAAAAGGCAGGGTAACATACACAAAGGTATCTTTACAAGTGTGTTCTTCTGAGGCATTATTAGTGGCAAAAACAATATCAGGTTTTAAACGCGGGAAACTCGCAAAGTTTTGATACAAAACTGTATCAACACATTCATTGGGTTGAATACCATTACCAATGATTAAACCAATATTCAACGCTTGATAAGCATTTTTATCTAATATACTGTCATTGTATACCCAAAAGAATTTACCGCCATTGGGACCTTCTTTAGCATAACCAGTATAGGGTCCAGTTGCATTTAAAAACACATTTCTATTGATTTCACCATAGGTCAGGTTGTTTAACAATAGCCAATTATTAGGGTTTTTGACATAATCTGGATTAAATTGAACAAAGGACGCCATGCAACCGGGCTTGGTGTCCTCTAAATTGAATTCAATGACTTTAAAATCATAGCCATAACAATATTGATCGTCAATGGACAATCGTTTTGCAGATGGCGGCATAAGCGCTAAATCTGCCCCCGCTCTACTCTCACATTTGAACGGATGCACTGTGTCTTTTAAGGTTAAACTGATTTTAAAACACCTAGCGATGGTTTTATAAAACAATCTTCTGTGCAAATTGGCATTAATTGTATCCGTTTGTGCTATTGGCAAAGCCACCTTGTGCACTAAACTATGATATGGCTTAACCGCATTGGGTAAAAGGGTGTCGTAAAATTGCTTAAGGCCATACACAAAATAGCAGGATTGCCCATTTTGCACCTCAAGGGTTTGATTGGCTAAAACCTTGTAATATTGAGGCCCTGGCACTGAATACCCTGGATTCCCATTCATTGGATTGATTAATACAGATGACCCATTCGGAACATATACCAACAAATCTGAATACACTGAATAACTGCCCTGATTGAATAAACCAGAAGCTATTTTAATCTTGCGTTTTTTGCCAGAGAAAATACTACTGTCTTTAGCGGCAATACCCAATACATTATCGCCATAATACACAACCGAATCCACAACTGCCAACAATGAATCTTGGGTCCAAACAGCGCCTTTTCTACATGACTTTGTAACAGGATCATAGAACTGCCACTGCAATGGCAACTTGGCATACCAATAGGCATACACAGAATCCCAATCACTGTAGATGTGTTGCTCGGAACTGTCTAATGAATAGCGACAATTGCGATCAACATTTTGTCCTTTTTTTCTATCTGTGGTACAAGGCAAACAATAGGGATCATCAAAATCCCACAACCTTTTAACATGATCTTTTGAACGCAAATAATCGTAAGGATGTATGGTGACCATACGCCCTAATTTAGGATCGTATTTAAAGGCATACTTGAAATGATTGGGGGTTTCATCAAGTAGACTATCGTCGTTTAAAAAATTGGAGTCATTGTGGTAAAACTCAGAACGGTCCACCACATTTACGGTGTCTCTAATTTTACATTGGTAACGCTCTAAACTGGATATAAAATCTGGTTCAATTCTCGCCTTAGGACCAATTACAACTACTGTGTCTTTCAAAATATAAGGGCCACAAGCATGGGGCACATAACACCCAATAATATGAGGGCCTAATTCGGAAAACCCATTGGTAACATCATACCCATATTGCAAACCTGGATCAAAGTCCCAACGCACTTTTGAATCATCAATGTAGGTCTTCATAGCACTGGGATGCAATTCAAAGTGGATCACATCGCCTACACATATGGAATCTTTATCTTTGGTGATATAGGGTTTAAAATTGTATACAATAACATCTTTTAAGGCAAATTCTGTTCTGCAGCCATTTAAGGTATACACCACCAACTTAGGGCTAAAGCCTTTAGACATATCTGAACAGGAGCTGTATTGATGGTAAACACTATCCCATTGTGTGGAATCTTTAGTTCCATCTCCAAAATCCCAATAAAAGGATTTGATATTGGATTTAGTTATTTGAGAACTATTCGTGAATTTAACATTCACTGATCCACTGCAATGACTGGTCTTTTCATCTGATGTGGCAAAAAGCACTGGCAAAAGTTCAACCTTCATTACAAATGGCAATTGCTGTTTGATGATACAGCCATTGCAATCCTCAATTTCAACAGTTAATGAATAGGCGCCCCCTTGAGGATCCAAATAGGATTTACAAAAACTAAATGGCATTTTCACTGGCGCGTTTTTACTCCCATAGCGTGTAATCAACTCCCCATCGCTAAACAGATATTTAATGGTTTTAATACAGTAATTATTATCGCCAGACATACTTGAATCGACAAAGCAAAACTGGTTATTGTCATAACACTGTATGGAGGCATTCAACAACCTCAAATTGACTTTGGGTTGATCTTTTATAACGATTGTAGTGGAGGCATTGCAAACCTGACCATTAGGCAATCGACAAGAATAGGTTATGGTTTTAGTCCCAATTGTTGAGAACGTAAATGTAGGATTAACGTTACTGTTATTGAAGCCTTCATTGTTAAAGTTCCAACTGGGATTGGTGGTGCCATTTGGGGTAACAGAAAATTGAATCGGGTTGTTTTTACAGGGCAATCCTTTTACAACAATGTAACATTGAGCCTGCAGTTTAAAACTGGCAAGGACCAAAAAAGCTATGAATACCCAACGTTTGATATTCAAATATAGCGAAAAAAAGTAGTTATAGATTTATCAAGCCTTGTTGCAAAAGCAATTCGGCAATTTGAACAGCATTACTAGCTGCCCCTTTTCTGAGGTTATCAGATACCACCCAAAGGTTTAAGGTTTTAGCTTGGGTTTCGTCTCGTCTAATACGACCTACAAAAACAGCATCTTGATTGTGTGCGGTTATCGGCATTGGGTATTGGGCTTGAGCAATATCGTCTACTACAACAATACCCGGAAAACTGCTCAATGCAGCATACACATCGGCTAATTCAAATTCGTTTTCAAACTCCACATTAATGCTTTCACTATGCCCCCCAAGTACTGGCACTCTTACTGCAGTTGCTGTTAATTGAATGGCATTTGAGCCCATGATTTTCTTGGTTTCAAGAACCATTTTCATTTCCTCTTTGGTGTAAGCATTATCAAGGAAGACATCTATTTGAGGGATTAAATTTAGATCTATTTTATGCTTGTAAGCCATCTCTCCTACTAGGTTGGCGCGTTCATTCATGAGTTGATCTACTGCTTTTTTTCCGGTCCCAGTAACGCTTTGATAGGTTGACACAACAATGCGCTTAATACCCCATTTGATGTGAAGCGGCTGCAAGGCCACTACCATTTGAATGGTAGAACAATTAGGATTGGCGATGATTTTACTTTCTGAGCTAATTGCCTGCGGATTCACCTCTGGCACAACTAATGGCACATCTTCTTGCATACGCCAAGCTGATGAATTATCAACCACAAAACAACCAATTTCAGCAAATTTAGGGGCCCATTCAAGACTGGTACTACCACCAGCCGAGAATAAGGCCAAGTCTGGCCTAGAGGCTATAGCTGATTCAACGCCAACCACTTCATAGGATTGGCCTTTGAATTGTATGACTTGACCAATTGATTTTGAGGAAGCAACAGGAATTAATTCTGAAACTGGGAAATGTCTTTCTTCTAATACCTCTAACATTTTGGTCCCTACTAAACCAGTGGCGCCAACAACAGCAACTTTCATGATTGCAAACATACAAAAAGACTTTAAAAGACTTTGGCTTTTATGCGATTTTGTATGCACAGGTTGTTAATTTTGCACAGTGAGGATTTTGAGTCATAGTCATGTGTGGATTGCTTTAATGGCCGGCATTGGCACATACGGAATCAGTAAAAACCATGATGTAACTTACAGCATTTGGTTGTTTTTTGCCACGTTATTGGTCTATACCTCCTATAGATTATTTAAACTCAAAACCATTACTTACTTAAGAACTGATTATCAATGGAGTCAAACCCATCAACCATTCAGTTTATTCATGCTGGCCATTAGCTCAATACTGTCAATGGTCATTTGGCAATGGGTAGATCATCAATACAGCTTTTTGATTGTAACCTCATTGTTTGGCTTATTGCTTTATGGGACAATTGTAAAGACCATGAATCAAACCCGCCAAAACAGATTAAGTTTCAAGATTATGAAAGCAGGTTTATTGGCTATAACTTGGTGGCTAATGCTTGAAATCCCTAATTTAATCTGGGTCAAAAACATGAACAAAACACTCCTTTTCGGCCAAGGTATGCTATTGTTTGGCATTGCTTTAAACTTTGAAATCAGAGACCAAATTGCCTTAAAACGCCCCCTTTTAATTAGTAGTTGTTTGAGCATGCTTACAGCTTTAATCGCTCATTTAATAACTGCTAATACATTATTATTTATCATTGGCCTTTGCCTCTATTTTGTGATGGCGCTTTATACAATGATCAAACAATCAAACTATACCGAATCAGCGGATTTTGCTTGGCGATTAGATGGTTTTATTGGTTTGTATGGAATCGTTTATTGCGTTATTACCTGATCACCAATCCAATAAATCTGGCCATAAAGAAGGCCCCGATCAACATAAGTAGAACCCCGAAATATTTGTTAATCATAAAAAATATTCTGGCATTTAATTTCTTGCCAATCAAATGAGACAAAAAGACTTTGAGTACATCCATTAAAAACAAGACCAATAGAATGGTTACAAGATTGACTGTCAACAAATTTTTATATTGAGGTTCATCTGCATACTTTAAACTGATAGACCCCATAACATTGAACCATAAGATAAATGTAAACGGATTGATCAGATTCAACCAAAACCCTTTAAAAACATTCTTGGACGCAGGCACACGCGAAGAATAAGATTGCAGAAAGGCTTTGTAGGGATGTCTAAATGATTTAATGCCCATCAACAATAAAACGATTGCCCCACAAACACTGTAAATCTTTTGAAAGGGCGCAGATTGCATAAAGTCAGCTACACCAAAAATACAAAGCCCTACAACCAATAAATCGCTAAAAAAAACACCTGAAGCCAGCAATACTCCTTTTTTAAAACCCTCCTGTATACTGGTGTGAATCAGTTTGAAAAAAGCTGGCCCAAACAACAAGATGCTGATTATAAATCCCTGCCAAACACCATTTAAAATAGGAAATAAATACATAGCCTATTCACAATATTACCGCCTAATATGCGCTTATAAAAACTGAGTTGTCAACAGCTCTATAGCATTTAATAATTTGTTTACAATTATGGCCTTTAGGCTTGGTTGAATGCTAGCTTAAATGATTAAATTCGCAGATTATGTATCAAAACATTTTACTGCAACAAGAACAAGGCATTGCTCATATTACCATTAACAGAGAGGCCAAATTAAACGCCCTAAACATATTAACCCTTCAAGAAATTAAACAGGCTGTTGAAGCGGCCAACAAAGACCAATCTATTCGCGGTATAATCTTAACTGGTGCAGGAAGCAAAGCTTTTGCTGCAGGTGCTGACATCTCTGAATTCGTCAATTTTTCAACTACTGAAGCCCATAAAATGTCGTCTGATGGCCATGCTGTCATGAACAGTATAGAACAATCAAGCATTCCGGTTATTGCTGCAGTAAACGGATTTGCCTTAGGTGGCGGCTGCGAACTCGCCATGGCTTGTCATATGAGAATTGCCTCTGAAAATGCTAAGTTTGGTCAACCAGAAGTTAATCTTGGCTTACCTCCGGGCTATGCTGGCACTCAAAGATTAATTCAATTAATAGGCAAAGGAAAAGCCACTCAAATGTTGTTAACAGCAGAAACCATTGGGGCCAATGTTGCTCATGAATATGGTTTAGTCAACGAGGTAGTACCCTTAGAAGATTTAATCCCAAGATGCATTGACATCATTAACACCATCGCCAGTAAATCACCTATGGCTATAGCGGATGTTATTACCTGTATCAATGCCTATTTCGAAACAGGCAAAAATGGATTTGACACAGAAATCAATGCCTTTGCTAATGCCTTTGGCAGCAAAGATTTCAAAGAAGGGACTGAAGCATTTTTAACCAAAAGAAAAGCCAACTTTGAGCGTTAAAATCAATACATCTTTTTTGGTCTTAAGCATATGCTTATGGGTATTAGGCGCAACTCAATTGTCTGCTAAACAACCAGAACAATGGTATGAGCAAAAGTTCAAGCAGATGAGCTTGGACGAAAAAATTGGGCAATTATTCATGGTGGCTGCCTACACCAACAAAGATGCGCAGCATATTCAACAACTTGAAAACTTAATCGACCAATACCATATTGGTGGTATGTGTTTTTTTCAAAACGATGCCCTCAAACAAGCCTACATGAGCAACTATTTGCAATCGCTTTCAAATACACCTTTACTTATAGGCATTGATGGCGAATGGGGCTTGGCAATGAGACTGCAAAAAACCCAACGTTTTCCATATGCCATTACCCTTGGTGCACTCAACGACAGCAGTAGCACCTATGCGGTGGCTTCTGAAATTGGCAAACAAATGCACCGCTTGGGTATTCACATGAATTTCGCTCCAGATGTAGATATTAATTCAAACCCCAATAATCCAATCATTGGCTTTAGATCATTTGGAGAAAACAAACACCGAGTGGCCATGCATGCTTTAGCATACCACAGGGGGTTATTAAGTGAAGGGGTTTTGGGTTGTGCCAAACATTTTCCAGGTCATGGCGATGTATACACGGACTCTCACCTCGACATGCCAGAAATTGACAAACCATTATCATCATTAGACAGTTCTGAATTATTCCCCTACAAAGCTTTAATTAAGGACGGCATCCCCTCTATAATGACAGGGCATTTGCACCTTCCTCAATTAGACAATAGACCCAATAGACCTGCCTCTTTATCTCATTTAATCATTGACACTTTACTTAAGCAGCAGATGGGTTTTACGGGCTTAGTCATTACTGATGCCCTAAACATGAAAGGTGTTAGCAAATACTATCTTGCTGGTGATTTAGAATTAGAAGCCTTCATGGCTGGCAATGATATTTTATTGTTCAGTGAACACGTGGCTGAAGGTTTTGACAAGATCAAGCAAGCCATTTTGAGCGGTAAAATCAGTGAAGATAAATTGAATCAGAGTGTATTAAAGATTTTATATTGGAAACAAAGAGTCGGCTTAAACAATTACCAAGCAATTGACATCAACCAACTTCAATCTGATTTGAATCCAAGCTCTAGCAGCACAATTATTCAAAAGGTAGCTGAAGGCGTTGTTGGTTATATTAATACCCCAAAACAAATCCCAATGATTGATGCTAATCAAACTGTATTTATTGCACTTGATGCTCAACCAGGATCTGCCTGGGAATTAGCCGCAAAAGCTCATGGCATTCAATATTTAAACCTGCCACGTGAGGCCAACAGTGATGTGATTCACAAACTCACAAGAAACATAAAACCCTACCAAAATGTGGTAATTAGTTTGCACCAACCTAAAGTTTGGAAACAACTCAAATCGGGCTATTCTGATCTTGATTTCAAAAACATTCAAACAATAGTCAATGAGAAACCATCGACCATAGTAGGATTTTGCAATCCGTATACATTAAAGTATCTACCCAAAAACGCAAACATCATAGCGGCTTATGAGGATTTGACTGAGTTTCAAATGACTGCCTCTAAACTGCTATTTGAGCATCAAACAACTAGCAGCCATTTACCCATACAATTCCAATACCTATCAAGCAAGAGCAGTAGTTCAAAAATGGACCTCAACCAATTGAATTTAATTGACGGCGTTGTGGATCAATTATTAAGCAAAAAAGCAAGCCCTGGTTGCCGTGTTTTGGTATTAAAAGATGGCAAAGCCGTTTTTGACAAGGCTTATGGCTATTTAAATTACGACAAGCTTAAAAAAGTGAATGATAGCACAGTGTATGACATTGCCTCTATCACAAAAATTGCCGCTACTACATTAGCAGTGATGAAGCTATACGAAAATGGTGAATTGCATTTAAACAAAACTTTAAAAGACTATTTACCACAAGCTATTGGAACGAATAAAGCCGATTTAAAAATCAGTGATATTTTACAACACCGCGCTGGTCTAACTGCCTGGATCCCATTTTACAAGGAGTCTCTTCCCCATATTGACAGTGTTTATGCCAAGGCATCAGACACCTTGTACAGCATTAAGGTTGCGGATCAGTTGTTTATGTTGAAAGCCAACAAAGACACTATTTATAAACGCATTTTTGAATCGCCCTTAGAGAGTAAGGTATACCGTTACAGCGACCTCAGCATGATTTTGATGCAGTTAGTTGTTGAGCAGATTTCAGGTATGGGATTAGACGAATATGTTAAAACCCAATTTTACACACCAATGGGCTTAACACATATCACTTATAATCCATGGCAGCACAGGCCCTTGCATGACATTGCTCCCACTCAAATGGACAGACAATTCAGACAGCAAATGCTTTGCGGTTATGTGCATGATCCAGCAGCAGCCATGTTGGGCGGTGT
The DNA here is from genome assembly GCA_044368575.1 of Bacteroidia bacterium. Classification (GTDB taxonomy): domain Bacteria; phylum Bacteroidota; class Bacteroidia; order NS11-12g; family UBA955; genus JABMMZ01. The sequence continues at coordinate 117,530 of JBIPPH010000001.1, read as the reverse complement.
GAGTGGTCACGCCGGTTTATTTTCTAATGCCTATGACTTAGCGGCCCTCATGCAAATGCTTTTGGACAGCGGCAGATACAATGGTAAAACGTATTTAAAACTCTCTACGATCAAACACTTCACTGCCTATCAAAATTTAGACTCAAGAAGGGGTTTGGGCTTTGATAAACCTGATTTTTCAGGCAAGACTAGCCCTGCAAGCACTAAAGGCAGTAGTAATATGTTTGGTCATACTGGCTTTACTGGCACTTGTGCTTGGGCAGATCCAAAACACGGTTTGGTCTATGTGTTTTTAAGCAATCGCATTTGCCCAGATGAAGAAAATAAGGAACTAATTAATGGCAATTACAGAACCAGAATCCAAGACATCATTTACAAAAGCCTAGGCCTTTGATTTTAAAAAAGCTTGTGTGTAAAGTTTAACCCAGGCTTTAGCATCGATTTTTTGAAACAATTCGGCTATTAAGTCTAGAGGCACATCTTCTATCTTTTTATAACGAATACAACTTTTACCAATATCTAATTTTTTAGATGATCGTTTGCTGTGCTCAGTTACAAACCAATCCATTAATTCAGGATTTGCATACAAGCCCATGTGGTAAATAGCAAAATGGCTTTTCTGAGCGGCTAAATTAGCAAAAGGCAATTGTAAATTGGGTTGACAATGATACCCCTGTGGATAGATTGAAAACGGCACTACCCAAGCAATCATTTTGTATTGAATGATTGTCTCAAAATCATTGGGTATGTTAGCTTGAATCACTTCAAATAAGGTTTTAAAATCAGCTTGACGTTGACTATCTAACGCATTGATATAGGCCTCAACAGTTAATTCACTTTGCTTGCTCATGGCTTGCAAATTTCAGATAATAATTCGCAAATGCCCAAAATCTGTTAATTATTTTACGTAAAAAATACATTGTTTTGCAGTAAACATCATGCTAACCAAAGAACAAATTGCCAAGCGCATAGCTTTAGAATTAAAAGATGGCTATTATGTCAATTTAGGTATAGGTATTCCTACACTAGTGGCCAACTATATTCCGGAAGGAGTTGAAGTGGTATTACAATCAGAAAATGGATTGTTGGGCATGGGTCCTTTCCCGTTTGATGGTGAAGAAGACCCAGATTTAATCAATGCTGGCAAACAAACCATAACGACAGTTCCTGGCTCTGCGTTTTTTGATTCTGCAATGAGTTTTGGCATGATAAGAGCAGGCAAAGTCGACTTAACTGTTTTAGGGGCAATGGAAGTGAATGACCAAGGTGATATTGCCAACTGGAAAATTCCAGGAAAAATGGTCAAAGGTATGGGAGGCGCTATGGATTTGGTGGCCAGTGCTAAAAACATCATTGTAGCCATGCAACACGTTAACAAAGCTGGTGAGTCCAAATTATTAAAGGCTTGTACATTACCTATCACTGGCATTGCTTGTGTAAAAAAAGTAGTAACTGAACTTGGGGTTTTCGACATAACAGAAAACGGATTTGAATTGATTGAGATTGCACCTGAAGTCAGTGTAGAATATGTTCAATCCAAAACGGAAGGCCGTTTAACCATATCACCCAATTTAAAAACCATACAATTATAAAATTATGAAATTCGGTACCAAAGCATTGCACGCGGGCATTGAGGCTGACCCTACAACAGGCGCCATTATGACCCCTATATTTCAAACCTCTACGTTTGTTCAAGAATACCCAGGCCAACACAAAGGCTATGCCTACGCGAGAGGTAAAAACCCAACCCGTACGCAATTAGAAAATAATTTAGCCGCATTAGAAAATGCACAACATGCCATTTGTTTTAGCAGTGGAATGGGAGCAGTAGATGCCGTTATGCGCACACTAAGACCTGGCGACGAGGTCATTACTGGTGATGACATTTATGGTGGATCTTACAGATTGTTTTCAAAAATATATGAGCCTATGGGTGTAAAATTTCACTACGTGAATTTATACGATGCTCAGACTATTTTGCCCTACATCAATTCAAACACCAAAATGATATGGGCAGAAACACCCACCAACCCTACCCTTAAAATTGTAGACATAGCAGCCGTTGCAGCAATTGCCAAACAACATCAGTTGTTATTGGCCATTGACAATACTTTTGCTTCACCTTATTTACAAAACCCTTTGGATCTCGGCGCTGATATTGTGATGCATAGTGCTACAAAATACTTAGGTGGGCACAGTGATGTGGTCATGGGAGCTTTGGTAATGAATTCAAAATCGCTGTATGAGCAATTGCATTTCATATTAAATAGTTGTGGCGCCAACCCGGGTCCTATGGATTGTTTCTTAGTCATCAGAGGAATCAAAACCTTACACCTTAGAATGAAAGCCCATTGTGAAAATGGTGCTGAAGTCGCTCAGTTTTTAAAACAACATCCTAAAATTGGCAAAGTGTATTGGCCAGGTTTTGAGGATGCATCAGGACATGCCATTGCCAAAAAACAAATGCGTGGTTTTGGCGGTATGGTTTCATTCACATTAAAAGGGGATGATTTTGAGGCAGCCATGCGTTTTGCCACCAATGTCAAAGTCTTTTCACTTGCTGAGTCTCTTGGTGGCGTTGAAAGTTTAGTCAACCATCCTGCTAGCATGACCCATGCTAGTATTCCAAAGGCTGAGAGAGAGAAAGCAGGCGTTGTAGATGGCTTATTAAGACTAAGTGTTGGGGTTGAAGACATTGAAGATTTATTAGCTGATTTAAGTCAAGCGCTCGAAAAAGCATAAATCTGGAATTGTTTTCAACAATGACCCAAAACCTATACATTGCACATAAAACACTGTAAAACAAATACTTAAGCTATTTTTTGTCGCTTTATCATCGGCCTATTGGTATACAAATTCCCAAAAAAAAATGTGTTTATGTTTCAAAAAATATGGTTATTTGCAGCAAATTAAAAAATAATACATCATGTCAGAAGTAGCAGAAAAAGTAAAGTCAATCATCGTTGACAAATTAGGCGTTGAAGCAAGTGAAGTTACGCCAGAAGCAAGTTTCACCAACGACCTAGGTGCAGATTCATTAGACACTGTAGAGTTGATCATGGAATTTGAAAAAGAATTCAATATCGCCATTCCTGATGAGCAAGCTGAGAAAATCGGCACTGTTGGCGATGCCATTTCATACATCGAAAACAACGCAAAGTAATTTTTATTCCCTCTAACAACACATGCAGTTAAAACGTGTAGTCGTTACGGGTATGGGTGCTCTTACACCGTTAGGCAACGATCTCCAATCGTATTGGAATGGTTTGTCTAATGGTGTGAGTGGAGCCGACAAAATCACATTGTTTGACACCTCTAAATTTAAGTCCACCTTTGCTTGCGAAGTTAAAGGCTTCAACCCTGAAGACTTTATGGACCGTAAAGAGGCTAGAAAAATGGATAGATTTGCCCAATTTGCACATGTAACAACAGAAGAAGCCATTAAAGATGCTGGTTTAGATCTTGAAAAGATTGACAAATCAAAAATCGGGGTAATATGGGGTTCAGGCATTGGTGGATTAACATCCTTTTTCAATGAAAGTGTAGAATTTGCTAAAGGCGATGGAACGCCTAGATTCTCTCCTTTCTTTATCACCAAAATGATTTCAGATATTGCTGGAGGTTTGGTGAGTATTAAGTATGGCTTTGGTGGGCCAAATTACACCACAGTTTCTGCATGTGCATCTAGTAACAATGCATTAATTGATGCCTTTAACATGATAAGAATGGGTAAAAGTCCATTGATCATTACTGGCGGATCTGAAGCTTGTGTGAATGAACCTGCCGTTGGCGGATTCTGCAACATGAAAGCCCTTAGTGAAAGAAACGACTCTCCGAAAACAGCTTCTCGTCCTTTTGACAAAGACAGAGATGGGTTTGTATTGGGAGAAGGCTCCGCAGCCTTGGTGTTGGAAGAATATGAACACGCCATTGCTAGAGGAGCTAAAATATATTGTGAAGTAGCTGGCGCTGGTTTAAGTGCTGACGCCTATCACATGACTGCACCACACCCTGAAGGTTTAGGGGTTATCAGATGTATGAACTGGGCTTTAGAAGATGCTCAATTAAGCACAACTGATATTGATTACATCAATGTTCACGGTACATCTACCCCATTGGGTGATATTGCTGAACTAAAAGCCATTCAATCCGTTTTTGGTGAGCATTCTTATAAGATGAACATTAGTTCAACCAAATCTATGACTGGCCATTTATTAGGAGGCGCTGGAGCTGTTGAAGCTGTGGCCTCTATCATGGCAATGCAACACAGTCTTGTTCCCCCAACCATCAATCATTTTACGGACGATGAAAACATCGATCCTAAATTGAATTTAACGTTTAACACTGCCCAACAAAGAAACATCAATGTGGCAGTGAGTAATACATTTGGTTTTGGAGGTCACAATGCCACTGTTATTTTCAAAAAACTGTAATACACTTTGATTCGGTTATTTAACTTCTTTAAGACGCGATGGTCTAAAGACAAAGCGCTTTATGAGAAGTTATACAATGTGTTAGGGTTCTACCCTAATGCCATTAGTTTATACAAAATAGCTATCACGCACAATTCTTATCGGCATTTAAGTTCTAGAGGAAAAAGCAATAATGAACGTTTGGAATTTTTAGGGGATGCGGTTTTGGGAATGGTCATTGCCGAAAAATTGTATTTAAAGTTTCCCTATCAAAATGAGGGTTTCTTAACAGAAACCAGATCTAAAATTGTTGGTCGCAATAAACTCAATCAAATAGCCAAGAAGATGGGTATTCATCAATTGTTGTTTTACGATCAAAAATTAAAGAATAATCCTGCCTTTTTAGAGGGTGTCGCAGGCAATGCTTTTGAGAGCTTGATTGGCGCTATTTACCTCGACAAAGGTTTCAACTTTACCAGAAAATTTATCTTAAATACCATCTTGGTTCAGCACATTGATTTTGACACATTACTGCAAGAAGAACTGAGCTATAAAGCCAAACTCATTAAATGGGCTCAAAAAGAAAAAAGAACCCTGGAAATGGTATTGTTGAACGTTGATGACTCTCAAAAAAGAAAGGTCTATGAAATGGCAGTTGTTTTAGAGGGAGAACAAATTGCTTCCGTCAGCAACATCAGTAAAAAAACAGCTGAAGAAATGGCTTGTGTTAAAGCTTGTCAGCATTTAGGCTTGTAACGATTAACAGATACTTCATCGTCAATCTGCGTTCCATTGTACATGTGATCAACTAAACACTGACTGTAATAAGGCGATAAGGCCACACCTTTGGACCCTAATCCATTGAATACAAACAATTGTTGATGGGCATCTAAGGCGCCAAGTATTGGTCTGCGGTCATGACTGGAGGGTCTTATACCAGCTTTATGATCTGTGATCTCAAAAGGTTCTTTAAACCACTCACAAAGTTTGTCTACTATTTCTTGCTTTGCTGAATCAGTTATTTGTGTATCTAATTGTTGCCATTCAAAGTTTGAGCCGACTTTAAAGGTATTAGGTGCTACAGGCAACAAAAACACCCCTTGTTGAGGGATACAATCATTGACCGCACATTGACTATTAATAAGCAATATCTCTCCTTTTGCCGGTTTTAGGCGAATATGACTTGCGAAAGGATTCTGTTGTATGCCAATGCCCTCACAAAACACAATTTTATCCGCAAAAAGGTTTTGATAACGAAGATGGTCTTCATGTATCTGAAGTGAAGTGTAATCAAATGTTTGATTAAGATAGATGTGCTTTGATTGTATGGCAGTGTTAAAGGCTTTCATCAAATGCGGAATATCAACCCAAGCAGATGATTGTATGCTTAAATACCCAAGCTCTGAAATGATGTTATCAGATAACCTTTCATTGTTTAGGCTAACAAAAGGTTTGAATCGATCATCACTACATAAGCCAGCCCAATCATTTAGTGTTTTTAATTGATCGATGATATACGCTATAGGCATAGCATGGTGAACCTGCTCATTTATATATGCTTCGATTCTGGCATATTCTTCAGCTATATGAGGATAAATTTCATGGGCCTTGTAGGATAACTTTTGATGTTTAGCCAATAAGGGATTATAAATGCCTGCAGCAATACTTGAACTACAATTGCCCTCAGGCAAATCAATTAAGGCAACTTTTTTATTTAACGCAATCAGCCTGAAGCAAGTCCAAATGCCAGCCAAACCGCCTCCTACCACTATAACATCTACTTTTGCTTCGTTTTGCATGGCGTTCATTTATCTTTGCAAAGATACTTTAATTGAATATGAAAGCAATTCTATGCCTTTTTATCGTCTGTGGTATGATGTCATGCCAAACTAGCACAAGCCAAACCGCCAATACACAATCAGCAGATTCTACTGCCATTATAGCTGTATTGGATCAACAAGTGAGGGATTGGAACAATGGCAGTATAGATGGATTCATGCAAGGTTATTGGCACAATGCTGCCTTAAAGTTTATTGGTAAAAATGGTACAAGATTCAATTATGACTCAGTTGCAGCCAATTATAAACGCCATTACTCCTCTTCAGAAAAGATGGGTAAATTAAGCTTTGAAGACCTGAGTATTTTCAAATTAGCAGATCAACCTAAAACCTATCAAGTAACCGGCAAATGGCAGATTGTTAGTAATCAAAACAGCGGTGGCTACTTTTCATTGATTTTTCAAGAACAATCAAAAGCATGGAAGATTGTGGTAGACCACACCTGGTAATTATAGGCTTCTATTAAGCGATTGGCGCATATTAAAACGCTCGATTGCAACAGCTATTAGTTCACTAATTAAAGCTGTGTAAGGCAATCCTGCTGCTTCCCACAACTTAGGATACATACTAATATTGGTAAAGCCTGGCAGGGTATTCACCTCATTCAAGTAAAAAGTATCATCATTTACATAGAAAAAGTCTACTCTACTCATACCCTCTAACTGTAAAACCCTATAGGCTTTTAAAGCCGTTGATTGAATCAAAGCAATGCTTGCTTCAGATAAGTTTTCTGCAGGAATCACTACCTTGGTGGCTGCATTAATGTATTTGTTTTCATAGGTATAGAAACCTGATTCTACTATGATTTCCCCTACGCCAGTACCTTTGGTTTTTAAGTTGCCTAATACAGCAGTCTCAACCTCTCTTCCATTTATGCCCTTTTCTATTAAGAGTTTAATATCATAAGTAAAAGCGCGCTCTATACAACTTTTTAATTCCTCTAAAGTACTCGCTTTTTCAACCCCAACACCAGAACCCATATTGGCAGGTTTAACAAAAACAGGAAAGCCAAGAGCTTCTATGTTAGCCCAAGGAATTTCATCTCCTTTATACAAGGTTACCCAAGGTGTTACTTGAATACCATTAAAAGCCAACAATTGTTTGGCAACATCTTTATCCATGCCAATGGCTGAACCCAAAACACCTGGTCCTACATAAGGTTTATTGGTATTCTCAAGTACGCCTTGAAGTATACCATCCTCCCCATAAACACCATGTGCAATAGGAAAAAACACATCAATTTTAACTGGTTCTAAACCATTTTGCAATCGAATGGGATAGTCATCAAAAGGTAAAACACATAATGGCAAATGCGACGACTGTTCGCCAATTTTTATACCTTCTTCAAATAGGGTTTGATCAGGCAATAAATACCATTGACCACTTTTAGATATCCCTACAACTTTAATCTCGTATTGAGTTGTATCAACTGCTTTAAAAATATTTCTTGAAGAAATGATGGCAACATCGTGTTCAGGCGATTTTCCCCCAGTAATAATGGCTAATGTTTTCACATCAACAAAATTAAAGCTTAACGCATTTTGGCCTGTTTTGAGATATCCACTTGCTGCTATAAACGTCCAATAAAAAGGCGTTTAGGCATTCAAGTACTGAAAAGCAAGATAAGCCATTAAACCACAACCGTCTTCGATAGCATCTTCATCAATATCAAAGGTATTGGTGTGCACAGAAGACACTATGCCTTTAGCTTCGTTGCGGGTACCTAGTCTATAAAAACAGGCTGGTACTTCTTGGCTGTAGTATGCAAAATCTTCTGCCGCCATCCAAATATCCAATGGTTCAACTTGTGCTTCTCCCATATATGTTTTAGCCGCTTGTGTAAAAAAAACGGTAAGCGCTTCATCATTTTTTAAGAATGGATAGCCATTTTCAATTCTGACCTCAGCTTTAGCACCATTGGCTTCTGCAATGCTATGACACATCTTGCTGATTAGGGTTTTTACCTCAGCTCTCCAGCTTTCATCTAAGGTTCTAAGTGTGCCTTCAACGCTTACCGCATTAGGGATAACATTAGTAGCCCCTCCATGAGAATATAACTTCCCGAAGCTTAATACAGTGGGCAAAATAGGCTTGGCCTGACGGCTCACTATCTGTTGTAAATTCACCAGTAGCTGAGCGGTAATGGCTACCGGATCAACACATAAGTGAGGCATTGCGCCATGACCACCTTTACCATGAATAGTGATGTAAATTTCATCTGTACTGGCCATATACAAACCTTGTCTAAACCCAACTTTTCCTGAAGGAATTAATGGCATTACATGCTGGCCAATAATGGCATCGACTGGCGGATGGCTTAAAACGCCTTCTTTAATAAGTAAACTCGCGCCACCTGGCAACTTTTCTTCACCCGGTTGAAAAATCAATTTGACTTGCCCTTTAAGTTGAGCCTTCAATTGAACCAAAATAGTTGCAGCGCCTAACAAGGCACTGGTGTGCACATCATGACCACAGGCATGCATTACGCCATCATTTACAGATTTATAGTCTTTTTGCGTTGCTTCTTGAATAGGCAAAGCATCAAGGTCGGCTCTAAGCGCAAGGGTTTTGCCTGGACCGGCCTCCCCTTGTATCATGGCCCAAACACCAGTATTAGAAATGCGATGGGTTTCGAGCCCTAAACCTTTTAAATAGGTTTCTACTTTCTGAGCTGTTCTTTCTTCTTGAAAAGACAATTCTGGATGTTGATGAATGTCATGGCGAATGGCAATGATGTCCTCGCGAATGGCTTTAGCTAATTGCTTAATGCTAGATTCCATAAATCAATAGTGTTTACAAAAGTGCAATTATTCTGATTGAATTCCTAAAACCAAATCAAAGGCTATTGATTTTAGCTTGAACTATTTCAATGGCCAAATCCAATTGGGCTTGAATGCTTAATTGTGAATTATCAATCACAATAGCATCAGGTGCTTGTTGCAATGGACTATGCGCTCTGTGAGTGTCTAAATAATCGCGTTCATTCAAGTTCTGCAAAACTTGATCAAAGCTGAGCGAGGTTTGCCCTTTTTGTTGCATTTCTGAATAGCGGCGTTGAGCGCGAACCTCAGCAGAAGCTGTCATAAAAAATTTAACCTCTGCATCCGGAAACACTACAGTGCCAATATCTCTTCCATCCATCACTACCCCCTTAGATTGTCCGAGTTGTTGTTGTTGCTGCACTAAAAAATGTCTTACAACATCTATCTGACTAACAGGACTAACCATATTGGCCACAGCCATACTGCGAATTTGGTCTTCCACGTTATTGCCGTTTAAAAAAGTGACCTGCTTCTGATCAATGGTTTGCCAGGAAATATGAATTTGGGGCAATACAGCTTCTATGGCCTTGTGGTCATTGATATCAATGCCATGCTGCATTAAATACAAAGTTACCGCTCTGTACATAGCACCAGTATCAATCATAGTGTAGTTGAAAGCTTTTGCCAACATACTGGCTAAAGTCCCTTTACCGCAACTTGAATAACCGTCTATGGCTATGTTGATTTTAGGCATTAGAGTGATGCTTTCTTTTTGCTCTGTTCAAACAAACTGCGAATAAAGCCTAATACGTAATCCACTTCGGCTTTGGTATTGTGTTTTCCAAAAGAAAATCTTACGGGCGCACAATCCAGATGTTTACCAATACCTCTAATAACATGAGAGCCTGTGTTACTACCTGAGCTGCAAGCACTACCACCTGAAACAGCTATGCCTTGTAAATCAAAACTGAACAGTAAAATATCACTTGACACTTCTGGAGGAAAAGCTAAACTTAAAACCGTATACAAACTTCTACCAGCTGTATCGCCATTAAATTGTATGCTCGGAAATTCAGCTTTAACTTGCTCAATAAAATAATCTTTCAAGCCTTTAATATGGGCTTGTTTTTTAGTCAAATCGCGGTAAGCTATTTCCATTGCCTTAGCCAAACCTACTATACCGTATACATTTTCTGTACCGGCTCTTAACTCACGTTCTTGAGCACCGCCAGTAATGAGTGGTCTGATCTTATTGCGTTTATTGTAATATAAAAACCCTACACCTTTTGGGCCATTGAATTTATGAGCAGCACCTACTGCAAAATCCAAATCTAAGGCTTTAAAATCAAATGCGTAATGGGCCATGGTTTGAACGGTATCGCAATGGAACAATGCATTGTTTTGTCTACAAAGTTGACTAACTGCTTCAATGTCTAAAAGATTGCCAACTTCATTATTACCGTGCATCAAAGACACCAATACATTTTGATGTGACTTTAATAATGCTTCTAAATCCTGAAGATCAACATGACCATCTGGAAGCAAATTTACCAAATGCATTTGAACCGCTCCACTGTGGGCTAATTCCTCTACAGTATGTAAAACAGCATGGTGTTCAATGGGCGAAGTAATGATGTGTCTAACCCCCATTAATTCTACACTAGAACGAATGGCGGTATTATCTGCCTCTGTTCCGCCAGAAGTAAAGATAATTTCTGCAGGACTAACGTTTAATAATTTCGCAATGGTTTTGCGACTGGTCTCAATATGAGCTTTAACCTTTCTGCCAAATGCATGCGATGATGAAGGATTGCCAAAATCATTGCGCATTACCGGCAACATAACCTCTATCACCTCAGAATCAAGGGGAGTTGTTGCGGCATTATCCAAATAGACTTTCATGTTATAATTGACCGTTATGACTACAATAGCCTAAAATTTTGTAGAGCAATTTGGCCAAATTGAATTGGGTTAATATTTCGCCTTCTTTTGGCGCACACTCAACTATATCAAATCCAATGATTTGTTTTTTAGCAGCTAATTTTTTAAAGAACTTCAAACCTTGGTGCCACATTAAACCACCAGGCTCAGCCGTTCCTACAGCTGGCATAACAGATGGGTCAAAGCCGTCAGCATCAATGGTTAAATACACTTTATCTTTTAAGGCTGCGATACAAGCATCCATCCAATCATCGTTGTCTTGAATTTGATGGGCATACCAAGTATTGATCAACGGCGAAGATTGAATCAAATCGTATTCCTCTTTACATTGAGCACGAATACCAACTTGACATATAGGCACATTTAAATCGTGGATTCTGGCCAATACACTGGCATGTGAATACGGATTGTCATGGTATGCTGATCTTAAATCAGAATGAGCATCAATTTGCAAAACTGAAAACTCACTGTGATGCTTCATAAAGGCTGACACAAAACCTAAGGTAACGGTATGTTCAGAGCCCAAAGAGACAACATACTTACCGTTATTCAAATGTTTTAAAGTTTCTGCTTCGATGTGATCTACCGCAGCTTTATTTACTTTACCGGTAAAATCCATAGGCTCTAGAGTAGCTATGCCAAATTTTTTATAAGCTTCTTGATTGGTTTCTTCATCAAAAAACTCCACGAAATGACTGGCATCAATTATGGCTGATGGCCCTTTATCACTACCTTGAACGTAAGATGAAGTATGTTCATAGGGCGCAGACTGAATCACCACTTTGGCCTGATCATATTGATACAATTCAGGCTCTTCTATGCCTAAAAAATTATGCTCGGTGTCTAATACCTTCATACAGAAATTATTTAACCCTTTCTACGTATTCTATAGTTCTTAAATCAATTTTGATTTTGTCGTTGATGTCAACAAATAAAGGCACCATGATATTGGCTCCGGTAGAAACTGTAGCTGGTTTCAAAGAATTGGTTGCAGTATCACCTCTGACTCCTGGCTCAGTGTATGTTACTTCAAGTTCTACGTGGGTTGGAGGTGTTGCTCCAATTGGATTTTCACCATCTTCAAATGATACTAGAACGGTCATACCTTCAACCATAAACGGCGCAGCATCACCAAAAAAGCTCTCTTGAATATTGTATTGCTCAAAAGATTCGTTATCCATACAAACCAAGGCATTGCCTTCTTTGTACAAATAAGCCAATTCTCTTACTTCTACTCTTACTACGTCAACCTTTTCACCTGTGTTAAAACGGTATTCAACTGATTTTCCGGTTTTAACATTTTTCATTTTACCTTGATAAAAGGCTCTAAGGTTACCTGGGGTACGGTGAATGAATTCAATGATTTGAACCAATTCGCCATTGTGACGAATGAATTGTCCTACTGATAAATCTGATGCTGTTGCCATAAAATTATTTGATGCGAAAATAGCCCAAAAACTAAGTAAAAACAAGTTCTACAAGTAAATTAAGTGCATAAAAAAAGGCCCTCCATGGAGGGCCTTTTATCAATCTTATTTATCGATTAGTTAGATGCAGCAGTTTCGCCTTCAGACTTTGATGCCATTAAACGCTCATACTCTTCTTTGCTACCAACTACAATCTTTTCGTATTCTCTCATACCTGTACCTGCAGGAATCAAATGACCTACGATAACGTTTTCTTTCAAACCTCTCATATAGTCTACTTTACCAGCAATAGCAGCTTCGTTCAATACTTTGGTTGTTTCTTGGAACGATGCAGCACTCATAAAGCTTCTAGTAGCCAATGACGCTCTGGTAATACCTTGCAACACTGCATCAGCAGTAGCTGTAACAGCATCTCTTACCAATACTTGCTTTTTGTCTTGACGCTTTAATGAGCTGTTTTCTTCTCTTAATTCTCTAAGTGAAACGATTTGTCCTACTTTAAGCTTTTCAGAGTCTCCGTTATCGAGTACAACTTTTTTGTCGAATACCCAATCGTTCTCTTCAAACAATTCGCGTTTTTCAACTACTTCACCTTCCAAGAATTGAGTGTCACCAGGTTGTTCAATCACCATTTTTTGCATCATTTGACGCACAATGATTTCGATGTGCTTATCGTTGATTTTTACACCTTGCAATCTGTATACTTCTTGAATACCATTCAAAATGTAACGTTGAACTGCAGTTGGACCTTGAATTCTTAGGATATCTTGAGGCGTGATTGCACCATCAGACAAAGGCGCACCAGCTTTGATATAGTCATTGTCTTGAACAAAAATATGTTTAGACAATGGAATCATGTAGTGCTTGGTTTCGCCATCTTTACTTGTGATGGTGATTTCTCTGTTACCACGTTTAATACCACCGTAGCTTACTACACCGTCGATTTCAGCAACTGTTGAAGGATTAGAAGGATTTCTAGCTTCAAACAATTCTGTTACACGTGGCAAACCACCTGTGATATCTCGAGTACCACGAGCAGATCTTGGAATTTTAGCAATGATATCACCAGCGTTAATCGATTTACCATCAGCCACAGAAATGTGTGCACCTACTGGCAAGTTGATTTCTTTAATCACTGTTTTATCTTTACCTAATACCTTAATGGTAGGCGATTTGGTTTTATCTTTGGTTTCAATGATAACCTTTTCACCATAACCTGTTACTTCGTCATTCTCTTCTCTGAAGGTAATACCATCCAAGATGTTTTCGTATTGAATTTTACCAGCTTGATCAGATAAGATTACAGCGTTATATGGATCCCAAGAACAGATCAAATCACCTTTCTTCACTTTTTGACCTTCTTTTACGAATACTGTAGAACCGTAAGGCACTACCAAAGTGATTAAGATGTTTTTAGTTTTTGGATCAAGTACACGAACTTCAGCACTTCTGCTTAAGTTCAATTCTACTTTTTGCTTTTCGCCTGAACTTTCGTCCACTTTGTCAATGGCTACAGTCTTTAATGCATCAAAGCTAACCACACCTTCAAATCTAGAAACGATTTGAGATTCAGCCGCAATACTAGATGCAGTACCACCCACGTGGAAGGTACGAAGTGTTAACTGTGTACCAGGTTCACCGATAGACTGAGCAGCAATTACACCTACAGCCTCACCTCTTTGAACCATTCTACCATTGGTTAGGTTTCTACCATAACATTTAGCACAAACACCACTCTTAGTCTCACAAGTCAATACAGAACGAATTTCTAATTCTTCAATACCTGCATCTTCAATTGCTCTAGCAATTTCTTCTGTAATCTCAGAACCTGCAGCAACTAGTAAAGCACCAGTTTCAGGGTGATAAGTATCGTATAAACCTGTTCTACCTAAAATTCTTTCGTATAAGCTTTCTACAACATCATCGTTGTCTTTTAAAGCTGACAATGAAATACCTCTTAAAGTATCACAGTCTTCTTCTGTAATGATAACGTCTTGAGCAACGTCGTGTAATCTTCTGGTTAGGTAACCCGCGTCAGCAGTTTTTAACGCTGTATCGGCCAAACCTTTACGAGCACCGTGAGTAGAGATGAAGTATTCCAATACTGACAAACCTTCTTTAAAGTTTGACAAAATTGGGTTTTCAATGATTTCACCAACACCACCACCAATGTTCTTTTGTGGTTTTGCCATCAAACCTCTCATACCTCCTAACTGACGAATTTGTTCTTTAGAACCCCTCGCCCCTGAATCCAACATCATGTAAATTGGGTTGAAACCTTGATCGTTTTCAGCCAATTCTTTTAATAGGATTTCGCCTACTTGAGAGTTGATTCTGGTCCAGATATCAATTACTTGGTTGTATCTTTCGTTATTGGTAATGAAACCGTTTTCGTAGTTGAATTTAATTTCTTCTACTTCTGCTCTAGCTTTATCAATTAATTTCTCTTTTGCATCAGGAATTTGAACATAGTTCAAGTTGAACGACAAACCGCCTTTAAATGCATAGTGGAAACCTAAATCTTTAATGTCATCAAGGAATTTAGCAGTTCTTGCCACACCTACTTCTTTTACAAAGTTGCTGATGATATCACGTAAAGATTTTTTAGTTAATAACTGATTGATGTATCCAACACCTTCAGGAACCACTTGGTTGAAGATAACTCTACCAACAGTTGATTCGATAATACGGTACACCATGTTACCATGCTCATCTTTATCAATGTGTTTACACTTAATGTGAGCATGCAAATCTGCTCTGCCTTCATTGAATGCAATGATCACTTCTTCTGGAGAATAGAAAGTAATGCCTTCGCCTTTTACTTTTCTTTCTTTGGTGCTCTTTCTACCTTTTGTGATGTAGTATAAGCCCAACACCATGTCCTGAGAAGGAACTGTGATAGGAGAACCGTTAGCTGGGTTCAAGATATTGTGAGGCGCTAACATTAACAATTGGGCTTCCAAGATTGCCGCGTTACCTAGTGGAACGTGAACAGCCATTTGGTCACCGTCAAAGTCAGCGTTAAAACCTGTACAAGTTAATGGGTGCAATTGAATTGCTTTACCTTCAATTAACTTTGGTTGGAATGCTTGAATACCCAATCTGTGGAGTGTAGGAGCACGGTTTAGCAACACAGGATGTCCTTTCAAAATATTTTCAAGAATCTCCCAAATTACTGGCTCTTTTTTATCTACAATTTTCTTAGCTGATTTAACGGTTTTTACAACACCTCTTTCAATCAGTTTACGAATAATGAATGGCTTAAATAACTCAGCAGCCATGGCTTTAGGCAAGCCACACTCGCTTAATTTTAATTTAGGACCAACCACAATAACCGAACGACCTGAATAGTCAACACGTTTACCCAATAAGTTTAAACGGAAACGACCTTGTTTACCTTTAAGCATATCACTTAAAGACTTTAATGGTCTGTTACCATCAGATTTAACGGCACTTGATCTTCTGGTGTTGTCAAGCAATGAATCCACTGATTCTTGCAACATCCTTTTCTCGTTTCTTAAGATCACTTCAGGCGCTTTGATTTCCATCAAACGCTTCAAACGGTTGTTACGGATGATTACTCTTCTGTATAAATCGTTCAAATCTGAAGTCGCAAAACGTCCACCTTCTAATGGCACCAATGGTCTTAATTCTGGTGGAATAACAGGCAACATTTTCATGATCATCCACTCAGGACGGTTGATATTACCTTCTCTGTTGGCTGCACGGAAACTTTCAATCACTTTCAAACGCTTCAAAGCTTCAGCTTTACGTTGTTGTGAAGTTTCTGTTGCTGCTTGGTTTCTTAAGCTGTAACTTAAACCATCTAAATCAATGGTAGTTAATAATTCCCAAAGAGCATCAGCACCCATCTTAGCAACGAATTTCTTAGGATCGTTGTCGTCAAGGTATTGGTTTTCTTTTGGTAATTTATCAAGTATGTCTAAATACTCTTCTTCGCTTAATAAATCTAATTTGTTGACACCTTCGTACTCACCGGTTTGAATAACAATGTAACGCTCGTAATAAATGACTAAGTCTAATTTCTTACTGCTCAAACCCAATAAGTAACCAATTTTGTTAGGCAATGAACGGAAATACCAAATGTGAGCAACTGGAACCACTAAATTGATGTGGCCCATACGTTCACGTCTGACTTTTTTCTCAGTCACTTCTACGCCGCAACGGTCGCAAACAATGCCTTTGTAACGAATGCGTTTGTATTTACCGCAATGACATTCGTAATCTTTGATTGGCCCGAAAATTCTCTCACAGAATAATCCGCCCATTTCTGGCTTATAACTTCTGTAATTGATGGTTTCAGGTTTAATGACCTCACCAAACGACTTTTGGAGTATGCTCTCAGGAGAGGCTAAACCAATACGAATTTTGGTGAAATTACTTTTTATTTTTTGATTCTTTTTAATCGTTGACATTAATGTGATGTTCTTTTAATTGTGTTAGTTAAAGTGACTTATTCCTCAAAGTTCATATCGATACCCAAACCTCTTAATTCATGGATCAATACATTGAATGATTCAGGAATACCGATTTGTGTAATGTTATCGCCTTTGACAATTGCCTCGTAGGTTTTAGCACGGCCCATGATGTCGTCTGACTTAATGGTTAAGATTTCTCTAAGGATATTGGCAGCACCAAATGCTTCCAATGCCCAAACCTCCATCTCACCAAAACGTTGACCACCAAATTGAGCTTTACCACCAAGTGGTTGTTGAGTAATCATTGAGTATGGTCCGATTGAACGCGCGTGCATCTTATCGTCAACCATGTGACCCAATTTCAACATATAAATGATACCTACTGTAGTTGGTTGGTGGAATCTTTCACCAGTTAAACCATCGTACAAGTATACTTGACCATTGGTTGGCACATTGGCTTTCTTAGTATAAGATTCGATCTCATCTGCACTAGCACCATCAAAAATTGGTGTAGCAAATTTCAAACCTAACTCTTTACCTGCCCAACCTAATACGGTTTCATATATCTGACCCAAGTTCATCCTTGAAGGTACACCTAGTGGATTCAACACGATATCTACTGGAGTTCCATCTTCTAAGAACGGCATGTCTTCAGCACGGGTAATTCTAGCAACAATACCTTTGTTACCGTGTCTACCTGCCATCTTATCACCCACTTTCAACTTACGTTTAACCGCTACATAAACTTTAGCCATTTTCAAAATACCAGTTGGCAATTCATCACCAACAGTAATCGCATAGTATTCTCTTCTGAACGCAGCGTATACTTCAGTTAACTGAGATTTGTAGTTTTTAAGAATGGTGTTAACTTGGATGTTTTTGTCTGCATCTGAAGTCCAGTTGGCAAAGTTGACGTTGTCATAATCTACAGAAGATAAGTTCTTCAATGTAAATTTAGTGCCCTTTGGTATCATGTCGTCGCCGTATACAGCTTTAACACCTGCAGATGTTTTACCGTTCAAAACTTTAAATAATTTTTGAACCAACACTTCAGTTAATTTCTCTTTGTTCTTTTTGAACTCTAATTCATTCTTAGCTAATTTGGCTTTCTCTTCAGTTTTAGCCCCTTTTTCTTTCTTGGTTTTGGTAAACAATTTCTTGTCTATAACAACACCCTCAGTTGATGGTGGCGCTTTCAATGAAGCATCTTTCACATCACCAGCTTTATCACCAAAGATAGCTCTTAACAACTTTTCTTCTGGTGAAGGTTCAGTTTCACCTTTAGGGGTGATTTTACCGATAATGATATCGCCTTCTTTTAACTCAGCACCAATTCTGATCAAACCGTTTTCGTCAAGGTTTTTAGTAGCCTCTTCGCTTACGTTTGGAATATCATTGGTTAATTCTTCTTCACCGCGTTTAGTATCTCTTACTTCCAATTCGAATTCATCGATGTGGATTGAAGTATACCAATCATCACTTACAACCTTTTCAGAAATTACGATCGCATCCTCAAAGTTGTAACCTTGCCATGGCATAAAGGCCACTTTCAAGTTTCTACCGATAGCCAATTCGCCATCTTGAGTAGCATAACCTTCGCACAACACATCGCCTTTTGATACTCTTTGACCTTTTCTTACGATAGGTTTCAAATTGATACAAGTACTTTGGTTGGTTCTTAAGAATTTTGTAAGTGTATAGGTTTTGATATTACTTGCAAAATTGAGTAATTCATCATCTGCAGTATAATCGTATTTAATTTTAATCTCGTTGGCATCAACATAGTCAACAACACCGTCACCTTCAGCCATAACCAATGCACGAGAATCTCTAGCAACACGCTCTTCTAAGCCTGTTCCTACGATTGGTGCTTCTGGTCTTAACAAAGGTACAGCTTGACGTTGCATGTTAGATCCCATCAAGGCTCTGTTCGCGTCATCATGCTCTAGGAAAGGAATCAAAGAAGCAGCGATAGACACAATTTGGTTAGGTGCAACGTCCATGAATTGAACTTTATCTGGTTCAACCAATGGGAAGTCACCTTCGTAACGGGCTTTAACTTCTTTGGTTTTGAATTCACCTTTTTCAGTTACATCCACGTTACATTGTGCAATCATTTTACCATCTTCTTCTTCTGCACTTAAATACACCACTGCATCTTTCATATTCACTTTACCGTTTGCCACTTTTCTGTAAGGGGTTTCGATAAAGCCCATGCTGTTGATTTTAGCGTGCACACACAATGAAGAAATCAAACCAATGTTTGGTCCTTCAGGTGTTTCAATTGTACATAAACGACCATAGTGAGTATAGTGAACGTCACGCACCTCGAAACCTGCTCTCTCTCTTGATAAACCACCTGGTCCAAGGGCAGACATTCTACGCTTGTGAGTGATTTCAGCCAATGGATTGGTTTGATCCATGAACTGAGATAATTGATTGGTTCCGAAGAATGAGTTGATCACAGATGACAATGATCTTGCGTTGATCAAATCAGTTGGAGTAAACACCTCGTTGTCACGGATGTTCATTTTTTCACGGATGGTTCTAGCCATTCTAGCCAAACCAACACCGAATTGAGCATACAATTGCTCACCAACCGTTCTCACACGTCTGTTACTTAAATGGTCAATATCGTCGACCTCAGAGCGGCTATTGCTTAACTCAATTAAGTAAGAAATGATTTTAATGATGTCTTCGTTGGTTAACACTTTCACTTCCATGCCAGTGCTTAGGTTCAACTTTTTGTTGATTCTGTAACGACCAACTTCACCTAAATCATAACGTTTATCTGAGAAGAACAAACGCTCAATGATACCACGAGCTGTTTCTTCATCTGGTGGATCAGTATTTCTTAACTGACGGTAGATGTGCTCTACAGCCTCTTTACCATTGTTAGATGTGTCTTTTTGCAAAGTGTTGTATATGATAGTGAAATCATTTTTACCTTCTTCTTCTTTGTTTAAGATGATGGTTTTAACACCTGCTTCAACGATTTCATCAATGTGCGAAGCTTCTAAAATCGTATCGCGTTCAATGATGACTTCGTTACGTTCGATAGATACTACCTCACCGGTGTCTTCGTCAACGAAGTCTTCAACCCAAGTGCGCAATACCCTTGCAGATAATTTTCTGCCGATGTATTTTTTCAAACCTGATTTAGACACTTTAACTTCTTCAGCTAAACCGAAGATGTTTAAGATGTCTTTATCTGATTCAAAGCCAATAGCTCTTAATAAAGTCGTTACAGGGAACTTCTTTTTTCTATCAATGTATGCGTACATAACGTTGTTAACGTCTGTAGCAAATTCAATCCATGAACCTTTGAAAGGGATAACACGGGCTGAGTATAATTTAGTACCGTTGGTGTGGTAAGATTGACCAAAGAATACACCTGGTGAACGGTGTAATTGAGAAACGATTACGCGCTCTGCACCGTTGATCACAAATGTACCGCTTGGAGTCATGTAAGGAATAGTACCTAAGTACACATCTTGAACGATGGTTTCAAAATCTTCATGTTCAGGATCGTTACAAGACAATTTCAATTTAGCCTTAAGAGGCACTGAGTAGGTTAAACCTCTTTCAATACACTCTTTAATGTCGTATCTTGGTGGGTCAACAAAGTAGTCTAAAAATTCTAAGTTAAAAATATTCCTAGTATCGTTGATTGGGAAATTTTCTTGGAAAACCTTGAACAATCCTTCATCTTTTCTTTTATCAACGTGGGTTTCTAACTGAAAAAACTCTTTGAATGACTGCAATTGTACGTCAAGGAAATCCGGATAATCAATCACCTTGTCTATTGAGGCGAAATTGATTCTTTTTTGTTGTTTTACTTTTGTTGCCAATTTTGTAAAATGTTAAATATGGTGTGTTTTTAACCGATTTTTTTCGAAAAATACATAAACACCAATAGACCCATCGGTTACGTGGGTCTATTGGCGTTAAATAGAGCTAAATATTGAATTACTTGATTTCAACTTCAGCACCAGTTTCTGTAAGTTTTGCTTTCAAAGCTTCAGCTTCGTCTTTAGCAATGTTTTCTTTTACAGTTTTTGGAGCTCCGTCAACTAGATCTTTAGCTTCTTTTAAGCCAAGACCTGTCAAGTCTTTAACAACCTTAACAACGTTTAATTTGTTAGGGCCTGCGCTTTTTAAGATAACGGTGAACTCAGTTTGAGCTGCACCAGCATCACCAGCAGCAGCAGCAGGAGCTGCCACGGCTACTGCAGCAGCAGCAGCTGGTTCGATACCATACTCGTCTTTCAAAATTGTGGCTAATTCGTTTACTTCTTTAACTGTAAGATTAACCAATTGTTCAGCAAATGCTTTTAAGTCTGCCATTTTTTTTAATTGTTTTTTTTAATTGTTTTGTTAATTTTTTTCTGATAATGTTTTAATGATGCCGGCCAACTTGCCACCACCACTTTGCAATGCAGATACTACATTGCGTGCAGGAGTTTGTAACATTCCTACGATGTCGCCGATTAAGTCTTCTTTAGATTTGAGTTTGCTTAGCGCTTCCAATTGGTTGTCGCCTAAGAACACAGCACTATCGATGTAAGCGCCTTTTAAAGCTGGCTTTTTGCCATTCTTTCTAAATTTAAGAATAGCTTGAGCTGGAGCTTTAAAGTTGTCACTGAACAACAATGCACTGGTACCTTTTAAAGCACCCTCTAATTCACTGAATTCTTTACCGGAATTTCGCATAGCCTTTAATATCAAAGTATTTTTGGCTACGAGCATTTCAACGCCGTTTTTGAAGAGTTCTCTTCTGAAGTTATTTGTATCAATTGCACCGATACTAGAAGTATCAGCAATGTACAAACAATTTGCAGTTTTGAACTTTTCGGTTAGTTCGGCAATTGCTGCATTTTTTTCTTCTCTGTTCATTTAATTAATTTAAATTCCTGGAATTGATTTGATGTCGATGCATAAACCTGGGCTCATCGTTGTACTTAAATACACACTCTTAAAGTAGGTACCTTTGGAAGACGAAGGCTTTAACTTGCTAAGCGTTTGAATGATTTCCACAGCGTTTTCTGCGATTTGATTGGGTTGGAAGCTAACTTTTCCGATTGAAGTATGAATGATACCGGTTTTGTCAACTTTAAAGTCGATTTTACCAGCTTTCACTTCAGTCACAGCTTTAGCCACATCAGGTGTAACAGTTCCTGACTTTGGATTTGGCATTAGGTTTCTTGGTCCCAATATTTTACCCAACTTACCAAGCTTTGCCATAACAGCTGGCATGGTAATGATGATGTCTATGTCTAACCAGCCACCAGCGATTTTTTCGATATAATCGTCTAAACCTACATGGTCAGCACCAGCCGCTTTGGCTTCTGCTTCTTTATCTGGTGTACACAATACTAACACACGAACAGTTTTACCTGTACCATGTGGCAATGTGGCTACACCTCTAACCATTTGGCTGGCTTGTTTTGGATCAACGCCCAAACGAACGTCAATGTCCACTGAAGAATCAAACTTAGTGAAAGAAATGTCTTTCATTAATTTAGAAGCTTCTTCTAAGCTGTATACTTTAGTTGTATCTACTTTTTCTAATACTTTCTTTCTATTCTTTGTAAGTGCCATGATGTCTGATTAATTAAAATGGTTTTTCGCCTGCGATTGTGATACCCATACTTCTGGCAGTTCCTGCTACCATGTTCATTGCTGATTCAACTTTAAAACAGTTTAAATCAGGCATTTTGTCTTCTGCAATTTTTCTTACTTGATCCCAAGTCATTTCAGCTACTTTTTTACGGTTAGGCTCAGCAGAACCTTTAGCCGCTTTAGTTGCTTCAATGATTTGAACGGCCACTGGTGGCGTTTTGATGATGAAATCGAAAGATTTGTCGGAGTATACAGTCAAAACTACTGGTAATACTTTACCCATTTTGTCCTGTGTACGCGCGTTAAACTGCTTACAAAATTCCATGATGTTTACACCTTTTGAGCCCAATGCAGGTCCAATGGGAGGTGCGGGATTTGCTTGTCCGCCTTTTACTTGTAGTTTTACGTAACCTGTTACTTCTTTTGCCATAATTAGCTATATTAATTGTTTATTCTTTTTCTACTTGATTGTAATTCAATTCTAATGGAGTTCTTCTTCCGAAGATTTTAACCATTACCTTCAATTTTTTCTTCTCTTCATTCACTTCTTCAATCACACCACTGAAACCAGAGAAAGGACCATCAATAACTTTGATAGGCTCTCCTACTATGAATGGTTCAACAGTTTCTACGTCAACCCCACCGTTTTCATCAGCGTTACCTAAAATTCTGTTTACTTCAGCTTGACGAAGTGGCACTGGATGGTCTTTAGACCCCAAGAAACCAACAACACCATTGATGCCTTTAATAGTGGCAGCAACTTCACCGTGAAATTTAGCTTGAATGAGAATATAGCCAGGGAAATAGTTTCTTTCCTTAGCGATTTTTTTACCATTTTTAATTTGGTAAACTTTTTCCATTGGAATCAAGATTTGTGGCACATAGTCAGTTAGCTTAGCTTTGATCAATTCACTTTCAAGATTGGCTTTCACCTTCTTTTCTTGACCAGAGACTGCTCTGACAACATACCATTGTAATTCGTTCACTTCCATTGTTCTTATTTAAACAAACTATAAAAAAAGTTGAGTCCGTTACCTAAACCGTAATCTAAACCCCATACCATTAATGCGAAAACCAATGAGGCAATCAAAACGATGATAGCACTTTCGCGCAATTCATCCCAGGTTGGCCAAGTTACTTTATTAAGCAACTCGTCTACAGACTGGTTCCACATGTTTTTAATTTTTTCCATTTTGTTGTCTTTTTGCACGAGAGGAGAGATTCGAACTCCCATCAAAGGTTTTGGAGACCTCTATTCTACCCTTGAACTACTCTCGTAAAAACGTTAGTCACCCTGATTAAAATCAAGGTGACTAACAGTATTTACATTTAGTGATTAGTCTAAAATTTCAGTTACCTGACCAGCACCGATGGTTCTACCACCTTCGCGGATAGCGAAACGTAGAGATTTTTCCATAGCGATTGGAGCGATCAATTGAACTGTGATAGTGATGTTATCACCAGGCATACACATTTCTACACCTTCTGGTAAAGATACTTCACCAGTGATGTCCGTGGTACGGAAATAGAATTGTGGACGGTATTTGTTAAAGAATGGCGTGTGACGACCACCTTCTTCTTTGCTCAATACGTATACCTCAGCTTTAAATTTAGCGTGTGGAGTTACTGAACCTGGTTTGCAAATAACCATACCTCTTTTGATTTGGGTTTTGTCGATACCACGCAATAATAAACCTGCGTTGTCACCAGCTTCACCTCTATCAAGGAGTTTACGGAACATTTCTACACCAGTAATAGTAGAAGATAATTTTTCATCACCAAGACCGATAATGTCAACTGCTTCACCTACGTTAACTACACCTCTTTCGATACGACCTGTAGCAACTGTACCACGACCAGTGATTGAGAACACGTCTTCAACTGGCATCAAGAATGGTTGGTCAACCAAACGTGGAGGAATTGGAATCCAAGTATCAACTGCATTCATTAATTCCATGATTTTTTCAACCCAAGCAGGCTCACCGTTTAATCCACCTAAAGCAGAACCACGGATGATTGGAGTATTGTCACCGTCGAATTGGTAGAAGCTCAATAATTCACGAACTTCCATTTCAACTAAGTCTAATAATTCAGCATCGTCTACCATGTCGCATTTGTTTAAGAAAACAACCAAGCGAGGTACACCAACCTGACGAGCTAACAAGATGTGCTCACGAGTTTGTGGCATTGGACCATCAGTTGCAGCAACAACTAGGATGGCACCGTCCATTTGAGCAGCACCAGTTACCATGTTTTTAACATAGTCAGCGTGGCCCGGACAGTCAACGTGTGCGTAGTGTCTAGTTTCGGTATTGTACTCAACGTGTGCAGTGTTGATTGTGATACCTCTTTCTTTTTCCTCTGGAGCAGAGTCGATAGATTCAAAAGATGATTTTTCAGCTAAACCTTTTGTAGATAAAACTGTAGTAATAGCCGCAGTTAATGTGGTTTTACCGTGGTCAACGTGACCAATAGTTCCAATGTTAACGTGGGCTTTAGAGCGGTCAAATGTTTCTTTTGCCATGATTAATTTGTTTTTTTATGTTATTATATTCTAATTTTTACTTTTTCTTTTATCTATCTGAGCCATTGAAGGGATTTGAACCCTTGGCCTCTTCCTTACCAAGGAAGTGCTCTACCCCTGAGCTACAACGGCTGGTTTAAATTCTCAACACCGAAACTCGCCTGAGCAGAGCGGGAGACGAGGCTCGAACCCGCGACCTACAGCTTGGAAGGCTGTCGCTCTACCAACTGAGCTACTCCCGCAATTCAAACACAGAGTCTAAAATGTTGTGTCAATTGTCGTGGTGGGAAGTGGTGGATTCGAACCACCGAAGCCGAAGCAACAGATTTACAGTCTGTCCCATTTAGCCACTCTGGAAACTTCCCAATTACAATTTGGAGCCACTTGTCGGGATCGAACCAACGACCTACTGATTACAAATCAGTTGCTCTACCAGCTGAGCTAAAGTGGCGTGTTAAAGAACTTAATTTTTACATTTGACCAAATTGGTTTTCTGCAAAAAGGACTGCAAAAAAAGACAAAAAGATTGATATTTCAAAGCGTTTGCAGAAAAAATATTCATAAAAAACCCCCTAAGTAAACTCCAAAACGTTCAAGCCTGTCCTTTTTTGAGGATTTTTTGACTAAATTTTACCGAGGTAAATTTACATTAAACCATTGATAAATCATTGCTTTAGACAAATTTATTCCTTTTTAATAAGACTAAGTAGAGCAATAAGTCCTTTCTCCAAAAAAATTGAAAAAAAAATATAAATATTGCTGTAAGGATGGATTTAAGCCGCTAAGACTTAAGGAATTGATTCCTTTTTTAAATGTCAGATCAATTGTCTGGTGCTTTCTCTTTTGAAACTTTTGATTGTCCGCTTCTCGGATGTGCTTGTTTGTGTATTGATTTTAGACGCTCAACGCTGTTATGAGTATAAACTTGAGTGGCTGATAAATTGGCATGCCCTAATAATTCCTTAATAGCGTTCAAATCACCACCATTGTTGAGCAAATGGGTAGCATATGTATGCCTCAAAACATGGGGGCTTTTCTTGCGAATGGCATGGTGTTCACTCAACAATTGCTTAACGCATCTGTAAACGTAATTAGGGTATAATGGTGCGCTAGTATGGGTATGAAATACCAGCGGACTATCAGGCATAAGCGGCAAATAGTATTGTAACAATTCCACTAATTCTTGGGCAATAGGAATGATTCTTTCTTTGTTGCGTTTGCCCAATACTTTAAGCGTTTTTTGGTGTAAGTCTATATCTTGTTTTTTGAGTTGAATCAATTCACTTAAACGCATGCCAGTATGATAAAGCGTTAAAAGTATATCATTTGCTAACCGATGTTTACTGTCGTCGGCGTCTGTTGACATACCCTCTATGATCTGATCCATCTTATGGAGTTCAATGAAATCGGGTAATTTCTTAGCCATTTTAGGCGATGTTACCTTGAGCATAGGATCAGTTGAAACCAAACTGTGCTTCAATAAATATTTGTAATAGGTTTTAAGAGAGGATATTTTACGCCTAACAGAGCGGGGATCTATGCCGTCTGAAAGCATTTGGCTCAACCAAGACTTAATAAAAAGATGCTTTAGTTCTGAAATTGCCTGGATATCGAAAGCATTAATGGCGTAATTAACACATGTGCTAACATCATTGATGTATGCTACCACAGAATGCTTGGAGAGCTTTTTCTCTGCTCTCAAGTATTGTTCAAATTGCTGTATAAAAAAAGCGTCCGACAATAGAATTATCGGACGCTAATTTACACTAAAAAAGTGAATTATTTATTTTCTTGACTTTGAACGAAAGTTCTGTAAGCAGCTCTTTTGATTTCCATTCTTCTTGTGATAGATGGTTTTTC
Source organism: Bacteroidia bacterium (assembly GCA_044368575.1). Lineage (GTDB taxonomy): Bacteria > Bacteroidota > Bacteroidia > NS11-12g > UBA955 > JABMMZ01. Next base: position 90,705 of record JBIPPH010000001.1, on the reverse strand, counting down.
AAAAGCTTGACGGCTTCTTAATTCTTTCATTACGCCAATTTTTTCGTACTTCTTTTTGTACTTCTTTAAGGCTTTGTCTAAGTTTTCGTTGTCTTTTACGTTGATATAAATCATGTGTAATTTCTCAATTAGGAGTGCAAAGATAATGAAATTTTTAATTCTCCAAAGCTTTTATTTCAAAATTGCTCTAGAAATTACCAACTTTTGAATTTCAGAGGTCCCTTCGCCTATTGTACATAGTTTACTGTCTCTGTAATATTTCTCAACTGGAAAGTCTTTGGTATAGCCATAACCGCCAAAAATTTGCACCGCTTCAGTAGCAACTTTGACACTGACTTCACTGGCATAATATTTAGCCATAGCCGATACTTTATTAACGTTTTGACCAGTGTTTTTCAAATGACAGGCCTCTAAAATCAATAGCTCTGCAGCTTCAATTTGGGTCGCCATATCTGCCAATTTAAACCCTATTCCTTGAAATTGAGCTATTGGTTGACCAAACTGTTGTCTTTCTTGAGCATATTTCAATGCCGCCTCATAGGCGCCTTTAGCAATGCCTAAAGACAGTGCCGCAATTGAGATTCTTCCTCCATCAAGTATCTTCATGGCTTGGATAAAACCCTCTCCTTCTTGACCTAACATATTAGCCGCAGGAATATGACAATCTTCAAAAATCATCTCTGCAGTTTCACTTGCTCTCATGCCCAATTTATTTTCTTTTTTGCCAGCTTTGAAACCAGGTGTACCGCGTTCTACTACAAAAGCAGTTATCCCTCTTGAATCTAACAAATCACCTGTTCTTGCCAATACAACAGCTATGTCGCCAGTAGCGCCATGAGTGATCCAATTTTTAGCCCCATTCAAAATCCATTCATCACCAACTTTTTTGGCAGTGACTTGCATGCGCAATGCATCACTACCTGTATTGGCCTCCGTTAAGCCCCAAGCTCCGATCCATTCACCACTTGCTAATTTTGGCAACCATTTGCTTTTTTGTTCGTGATTTCCAAACATCATGATGTGCCCTGTACATAAACTGTTGTGAGCGGCAAGGCTTAATCCAACAGAGCCACATACTTTAGCGATTTCAACAATCGCTTCCAAGTATTCATAATAACCCATGCCTGAACCACCAAATTCTTGAGGCACCAAAACTCCCATTAATCCCAATTCGCCCATTTGTTTAAACACATGGGTTGGAAAGGTTTGTGATTCGTCCCATTCCATTACATGAGGGCGGATGTTTTTTTCGGCAAAGTCTTTACACATTTGTCGAATCATTAACTGATTTTCAGTAGCTTGAAAGTTCATATTTACGGCAAATTTACTAAAAAAACCATGCAATGTACAGGGTTTTTAAAATTTAAGATAAGGTAACAATTTATTCAGTTGAACGTCATCTAAAACTAAGGTTTTTTGCAAGTCAATTGAAGAAGCAAACGGACCATGTTGGGTTCTAAAATTGATAATCGCCTTGGCCTGCGAATAGGTTAAATAAGGATGAAGGCGCAATTGATCAAATGCCACTAAATTAATTGCAATATATTGTATCAATTTTGGATCAACTTTTAAATACTTAGTCATCTGTTCAAACTGCTCTTGTTTTAAGCCATATAATTCCATGAGTTGGTCTAAACTCACGAAGCCCCCTAATCGCGTTCTATAATCAACTATGCGCTTAGCCAATTTCATTCCAATAAAAGGCAGTTGTTCTAATGCTTGGGTATCAGCAGTATTGATTTCTAATGCAAGCTGGTTGGTTTGACTTTTATAAAGTTGTTTATTGACTTGAGCGTCGAACCGCATGCAAGGTTTTAAAGCCTGCAACAACAAAGTATCTATGCCATAAACGCAAGTTAAATCCTTGAAATTTTTAATGCGGTGCCTGAGTTGATAACGTAAAATCCTTTCTGCAATAAACTTTGAAAAACCTAGATCAACCCAGTCTTCGACCTTTAATTGCTCTGGTATAAATGGCCTACATGCTCTTCGTTTAGTTAAAAGTTTAGGACTAGAGTGAGATGTAAAGACTGTCTGAGGCGCTAACAAAGTTAAGTTTTTACTTGTAAAAAGAGATTCAAGAAAAGGCCAAAAGAGCAGAATAATGATCAATACAATCAAGACCAAACTGCTGTGAATTTGAGCTTTACTGGCCGCAAAATACCCAAAAAAAAAGTCCATAATTCGCAAATTATGGACCTTAATAAAACTTATTAAATTGATTTGATAAGCGGCTTATAAAGCAGCATTCACCAATTGATCATGCTGATATTTACCTGCCAACAAATTGGCTTTGATGTCTTTGAATGCTGCAATTGTTCTTTCAACATCTGCCATGGTATGAACTGCTGTAGGGATTAATCTTAGAATGATTAAGCCTTTAGGTATTACAGGGTATACCACTATAGAGCAGAAAATATCATAGTTCTCTCTCAAGTCGAAAGTCAAGTGAGTAGATTCAGCAACAGTACCATTTAATATAACTGGGGTTACAGGCGTTGAAGTAGTTCCTATTTCAAAACCAGCTTCTCTTAAACCGCCTTGCAAAGCATTAACGATTTTCCAAAGGTTGTCTTTTAACTCAGGCTGAGTTCTAATCAAATCCAAACGCTTAAGCGCACCCACAACTAGAGGCATAGGCAATGATTTAGCATAAATTTGAGAACGCAAATTGTATCTTAAGAAATTTAAAATGGCTTTAGGACCTGCTACGAAAGCGCCTATGCTTGCCATAGATTTAGCAAAAGTTGAAAAGTGTAAATCCACTTGATCAATAACACCTTGCTCCTCTGCTGTTCCAGAACCGCGTTTACCCATAGTACCAAAACCGTGAGCATCGTCAACGAATAATCTGAAACTGTATTTGTCTTTAAGGGCTACAATACCTTTTAAATTGCCTTGATTACCACTCATACCAAACACGCCCTCAGTAATCACAAAAATGCCGCCACCTGATTTTTCAACCAATCTTGTTGCTCTCTGTAATTGTTTTTCACAACTCTCCATATCGTTGTGTTTGAACATAAAACGCTGACCTTGGTGCAATCTAACACCATCCACTATACAAGCATGAGACTCCGCATCATATACGATCACATCATGTCTGTCAACCATTGCATCAATGATGGATACGACACCTTGATAACCGTAGTTCAATAAAATTGAATCTTCTTTACCACAAAACTCCGCCAATTCTCTTTCAAGTTGTTCGTGAGGATTGCTGTTGCCACTCATCATTCTAGCACCCATTGGGTAAGCTAAACCATATTGAGCTGCTGCATCAGCATCAGCTTTTCTTACTTCTGGATGATTGGCTAAACCTAAATAATTGTTTAAGCTCCAGTTTAATTTTTCTCTGCCATTAAAGACCATAGTTGGTCCAATATCACCTTCTAATTTCGGGAATGTGAAATACCCGTGAGCTTCCTTGATGTGTGAACCCAATGGGCCCATGTTCTTAATTACTTTTTCAAAAATATCTACCATAATCAATAATTTACTATTCGAGCTACAAAAATACAAAAATTATAGCAGGGATATAAACAAAAAAAGCCCCCGTTTCCGGAGGCTTGTCCCATGTGGGAATGTCTTGTTATTTCAAGCTATTAACGTGCACAGACAAACTAGACTTCAAGTTTGAAGCTTTGTTTTTGTGGATAACATTACGCTTAGCTAATTTATCTAACATGCTAGCTGTTTCTACATACAATGCAGCAGCTGCAGATTTATCAGTTGTTTCACGAAGTTTTCTTACCAAGTTACGAGTGGTTTTGTGTTGGTAACGGTTTCTTTCGTTCTTTACTTCAGTTTGTCTGATCCTTTTGATCGATGATTTGTGATTTGCCATTTTCTAAAAATAGGACTGCAAAGGTAATGAATAATGATTAAAAACAAAATATTTTTTAAAAATTCCTGACGGCTTCAGATTTTGGTTAAATTTGAAGCGTTTGAAAGTCTTAGTCATAGGCAATAGAGTACCATGGCCACTCAAAGATGGCGGCGCCATAGCAACTTATAATATGTTGCTAGGTTTAAGTCAATTAGGGGTTGAAATTCACTTCATTACCCTTAACACCAAAAAACATTTTGTAGAGGCAGATACCATTCAAAAGGCATTTTCCTTTTGTAAAGTGGTTAAAACCTATGAAATAGACACTAGTTTGTCCGTATTCAAAGCGCTGTTAAATTTATTTTCAAAGCGCTCCTACCACATTGATCGTTTTACCGACCCTGGATTCACCCAACTGATACAATCAACTATTGACCAAGAACAATTTGACTTGATCCATTTTGAAAGCTTGTTTATAACGCAATATGTTCAGTGGTTACAAACCCAAAAAGGAGCAGGATTAGATAGCATACCTTGTGTATACAGGAGCCATAATATTGAATACAAAATTTGGGAATTACTGGCTCAAACCACTAATAATCCAATTAAGCGTTGGTACTTAAAACTTCTTGCAAAACGTTTAAAGACCTTTGAAACTTCTATTAGCAAACGATTTGAGGCAATCGTCTGCATTTCCCCTATTGACCTCAAAGACTGTCAAACATGGGGGCTAAAAGCTAAATTACTTCAATTACCTGGGGGAATTATTGCTCACCATGCAACAACAATTAGTCCTAATGATAACTTATACCATTTGGCTTACATGAATTGGATGCCTAATCAAGAAGCAATGGAATGGTTTCATTCAGAGGTTTGGCCTATCTTACACAAACAACACCCCTCGGTTCATTTTTATATGGCTGGCAAAGGCATGCCTGCACGCTATTTCAAATGGAATACAACACATTTTCATGTTCAAGGCGAGGTCGATTCTGCCAGTGAATTTGCCAAAGATAAAGGCATTTTAGTTGTGCCATTGAATAGCGGAAGTGGTATCCGAATGAAAACCATTGAAGCCATGATGGAAGGCAAAGCCGTTGTTACCACTGTAATTGGCGCTAATGGATTAAATGTAGAAAAAGACAAAGATTGCTTAATTGCTCATGATGCTCAATCATTTGCAGCGGCATTGTCTCAATTAATTCTCAATCCTGAATTGAGAACTGAAATAGCCGAAAACGGACAATTGACTGCCATCAAAAACTACGAAAACACAGCGGTTAGTTCCGCTTGGAAAACATTGTATGAGGGTTTAATCCATTAAAATCTCTAGACCATCATATGCCAAACTGATACCTGCTGGCAAAGTTGCTTGTACTTGCTCATGCAAGCCCAATTGATGACTAATATGCGTTAAATAGACTTGCGGGATTTGTAACTCGTGTGCCAACCCAATGGCTTCGTCTAGTGTAAAATGACTGATGTGGGTTTCGTGTCTTAGCGCATTGAGCACCAAAACTTTACTCCCTCTGATCAAATCTTTACTGGCATCAGAAATGCTATTAGCATCTGTGATATAAGTAAAGTCATTGATTCTAAAGCCTAATACAGGCAATTTATAATGCATGACTTCAATAGGCATTATGTTTAAACCGCAGAGCGATAAAGCTTGGTTGGCTTTTAATTCATGTAAATTAACTTCTGGTACGCCAGGGTATTTAAAGTCCGAAAAAATGTACTGAAACTCTCGCTTAAGCGCTTCTTGAACACGCTCATGGGCATAAACATCTATGGCTTGTTTTAAGCTGTAATTAAAAGCGCGGATATCGTCCATGCCAGCAATATGGTCTTTATGCTCATGCGTGAAGAGTAATGCATCTAAACGCTGGGTATTGGTTCTGAGCATTTGTTGTCTGAAGTCAGGACCAGAATCGATGACTATAACAGAACCCTCATTATCAATTTTAATGCTGCTGCGTAAGCGTTTATCTTTGCTGTCATGGCTTTGACAAACTTTACAAGCACAGGCTATCAAAGGGACGCCCTGTGATGTGCCGGTGCCTAAAAAGCTTATTTTAAATGCCATAAACTCAGCTAAGATTAATCATCGTAATGCTCATCAGAGCCAGCAAATTCATCTGAAAATTCATCGCTGTCATTGTCATCATCATCCCCTTCTTGACCAAATCCATCTTCATCAAAATCCTCGTCTACCATTGGGGCATGTTTACTGACCAATTTATTAGCGATCTCATCAAATTCATTTTCATCAACCGTTTTGAATCGACTTAAACCTTCGTGTTGCTTAGGCGCTTTGCCTACGGTTTTAAACACTAAAGGATAGACTGCTCCAGGAGCATCATTATTGATATTCTGCAATTCAATACAGAAGGTCCATTGCTCATTGAAATCTGTAATGTATACAAACTTTTGGTGGGGATCATTGATACAGTCTTTCAATTTTACCTCAGACATTTTGAGTTTAGAAGCATCATGAAAGCTAATCTCTTTTCCTTTTCTCCAATTGTCATCTGATACGTAAAACGCACTTGGCATATCTTTTTTAAAGCCAATAGAATCCAAAATTGTATTGTGAAAGTCTAAAAAACTTGAAGCGGGCTGAATGTCAATTACTCTGAAGACTTCTTCCTCCTCTTCAAACCATACTTTGAAACGGTAGATCATACTTCGCAAATGTAAGATTATTTTTCAGAAATGTTAAGGGCTTTGGCTTCTTGTTTTAGAAACTCAACACAAGCCATTTGATCATCTGCTAAACGACCCTCTAAAATTGCAGCTTTGACTGCAGATTTAAGCACTCCAATATGGGCTTTATCTTGAATATGAAACAACTCAAGTATATCATTACCTGTAATAGGTGGCTGCCAATTTCTGAGGTAATCCTTTTCTTGAACTGCCTTCATTTTTTGCTCAACTAATGAGAAGTTCTTTTTGATGCGTTCTACCTTTTTTTCATTTTTACTGGTAATATCACTTTTACATAAAAGCATGAGGGCATCAATGTCTTCTCCAACCTCCATCATTAAGCGTCTGACTGCGCTGTCAGTCACTACATCTTGAGACAAAACAATTGGTCTTAAATGTAAAAGCACTAATTTTTGAACAAACTTCATTTTCTCATTCAAAGGCAATTTGAGTTTTGAAAAAATGGGTTTTACCATTCTACTACCCTTGTCTTCGTGACCATGAAAAGTCCAACCAATGCCTGGTTCAAATCGCTTTGTAGCAGGTTTAGCGATATCGTGCAGTATAGCTGCCCATCTAAGCCACAAATCTTGAGTCATTAAGGCTAAATTATCAAGGACTTGAAGCGTGTGATAAAAATTATCTTTATGGCTTAAACCATTCACCGTTTCAACCCCGTATAAGTCAACCATTTCAGGGAAAATTAATTTCAACAAGCCTGTGTCAAACAAATACTCGAAGCCAATTGATGGCACTGGCGATAAAATAATTTTGTTGAGCTCATCAGTAATACGCTCTTGTGAAATGATAGCAATTCGGTCTTTATTGCGCTCAATACCCTCTAAGGTAATTGCGTCAATTCTAAAGCCCAATTGACTGGCAAAACGAATGGCCCTAAGCATGCGCAAAGGATCGTCACTAAAGGTTTTATCCGGGTCAAGTGGCGTTCTTACCAATTGCTTATCGATGTCATCTAAGCCATTAAAGGGATCTATTAATTGACCAAAATTAGCTTGATTCAAGCCAATACTCATGGCATTAATGGTTAAATCTCTTCGCTCTTGATCATCTCTTAGCGTTCCCGACTCTACAATAGGATTGCGGCTGTCTTGTCTGTAACTTTCTTTACGTGCTCCAACAAATTCCAAAATCCAATCTTGATAAATGATTTGGGCTGTGCCAAAGTGTTCAAAATAACTCAACTTGACGTTTTTGAAAGCAGAGGCCACTTGCTTTGCAAATTCAATTCCACTGCCCAATACAACAATGTCTATGTCTTTTGATGGCCTGTACAAGATGGTGTCGCGAACAAAACCGCCAATTACATAGGCCTCAATGCCAGCCTTGTCTGCAATTTGCCCAATGCTTTTAAACAAATCATTGTGCGCAACAAACAAAGAATCACTCGGCCATTTCATGTTGCAAAAATAACAAAATAACTTAGACTCATTATCTGCTTGTTAAAACTCAGTAGAAGTAATAATATTGTACTACATGAAAGCAAAGCACTTTATTGTTGTATTGATGAGCATCTTGATCACTCAAAGTTGTCAAAGATCAACTCAGTTAGTTGATACCGTTCTTTTCAATGGGCATATTTATACCATGAATGATTCTATGCCACTAGCAGAAGTTATTATTATAGATAAAGGCAAAATTATAGATATAGGTGGAAAAGCACTTTTGAAACAATACAGCGGCAAAACCACTACAGACTTAAAATCACAATGGGTATACCCAGGTTTCATAGATGCCCACTGTCATTTTTTGGGTTATGCCAATAACCAGTTACAATGCAATTTAATTGGCAGTCCTTCATGGGAAGCCGTTCTGGATTCACTTAAACAATTTGAAAAAACTTTAGCGGACAATGAACCTTTGTTGGGCAGAGGTTGGGACCAAAATGATTGGGCCAACAAAACTTTCCCTGACAACGCATTATTAAACACCTTATTTCCTAACAGAGTTGTAGTTCTAAAACGCATTGATGGACACGCTGTCATTTGCAATCAAGCAGCACTTTCTGCCGCAAACATTGTCAACAACACAAAAGTAATTGGTGGTGAAATTATCAGCAAAAACAATTCTTTAACTGGTGTTTTAGTTGACAATGCCGTCAACTTAGTAGACCATTATTTCACTTATCATCATGATCAAAAACTTTTAAAAGCCATACAAACTGCGGAGCAATTATGCTTTAGCAAAGGCCTAACAACCCTTGCTGATGCAGGCCTTCCGCTTAAAGAATGTTTGTACCTTGACAGTTTGGGCAAGGCGGCACAGCGCCGTATCTTTTTGTACATGATGCTTACTCCAGAACAAGCGGCAATACAATTTGCCAAAAGCAAGGGGCTTTATGAAAATCAATTCAGTCAAATTGCCTCCTTTAAATTGTATGCAGATGGCGCACTTGGCAGCAGAGGCGCAAAATTAAAACAAGACTACTGTGACAGAGCGCATCACAATGGCTACTGGGTCAGTTCAAAGAGCATGTTACAAGCTTTTTGTAAAGACATTTACGAAAACACCAACTACCAAATCAATACCCATTGCATTGGTGATTCTGCCAATATTCTGCTTTTGGATTTGTATGGACAACAGTTAAAAGGCCCTAATGACAGACGTTGGCGGATTGAGCATGCTCAATTGGTAGAGCCTAAAGACAGAGCCCTCTTCAAACAATTTAGTATTATTCCAAGTGTGCAACCCACACATGCCACCAGTGATGCACCTTGGGTGAGTGCTCGTATTTGCGACAACAGAATGGCCTCTGCATACGCTTATCAATCTTTGCTTAAACAAAATGGCTATTTAGCATTGGGCACTGATTTTCCTGTTGAATACATTGACCCATTCTATACGATTTACAGCGCAGTTTTTAGACTCAGCGCACAAAGAAGCAATGATCAACCTTTTTTAAAAGATGAAGCACTGAGTATGGATCAAACCCTCAAAGGCATGACCATTTGGGCAGCCAAAGCTTGTCGCTTGGAACATAGGAAAGGCAGTTTATGTAAAGGTAAAGATGCCGACTTGGTGATAATAGACAGAGATTTTTATCATTTAAAACAGCCAAAGGACCTTTTAACGAGCAAGGTAATTGCTACTTATGCCTTAGGACAAAAAGTCTATTAATTTGGGGCTTGAAAATGTTTCATGTATTGTAAACCCCGTTGGCAATACTTTGGATCATAGGTTTTGGCTTTGCCGTTACTTGGAAATTTTTGTCCTGTATTGTGAATGTGAAAAGCATCTTTATATTGATGCTTTTTTAAATAATCACCGTAAGTCAAATGAATCCATTTCACAGCATAAAAAACTGCATCAGGCCCTCTAATGTCTCTGATCTTAATATCTAAAAGCAAACATTTATAACCCATTAATTGGAAAGGCCCCCAACTACTCGCCAAATTGCGAATTGCATCATCGTTAGCATCCTTCAACATACTCGCTTGTACATGCTCATAGTTTTGTATAGTGCCTGCTTGCACACGTTTAAGTTGCTTATACACATGGGCTTCAAACCTTGGGCTTATTGCTTTTTTTCCACTGCACTCTAACATACAAAGTGCCTTTAAATAGGCTGGTTCTATTTGAAATACTTGAGCTGCACTATCGATGTCAGAGCCAAAATGTTTTTCAACCATATCAAGTCCCCCTTTATAATCGTCTGAAGTATAATTTTGAACCGCTCTTATAATGGGTTTAATATAAGCCAACCCCACACTCAGTATGAGTAAAAACAAACATATCCAAAATAATGGCTTTAGGGTTTTCATGGTTGGGTTAAATCGATTAACTCATCGTTCTTTTGGTAAGGCAAATAGGTGATAATGAACTGCAACATTTCATCTGTAGTGCGCATACTGGCTCCCCCTCTATCTGTTCTTTCACCAATTAAGCGTGGTGGATTAAACGGATTATTAGGATTCTTTAGTGTATTGTCAAAAACAGCCTCCACAATAAGTTCACTGCCTCTTGGTATGCGAACCGGATGGGTAAAAGTGTAAAAATATTGCCAACGGAATTGCCACTGAGGAATATGAATCAATTTAGTAGTATCACCATTGGGTAAAATGGCATAGGCTTTAAATGATTTACCAAGTAAATGCATGTGCGGATTGACCGTTAAAACAGACATATCAGTATAGATACGTGTTCTTGATAGATGTTTACTGATGGTATTAGGTGCTATTTGCAATGCAGGCTCTACAGGACTGATCCCATTGGTACCCATCATTATTTCAAAAGTAGGTCTTTGATTAGGTGTCTTTGAAAAATACAATAATAACTTTGAAGAGTCAATACATGATTTTGTTGATGGCCCTATGTGCATATCATTGGCCACAAAAATGCCCTTTGGACTCATCCAAAAACCTCCAATACCATTTGGATAAGCTACCCCATAAGCACCGGGTAAAAAATTAAAAGCAGAATGCACACGTTCAGGTATTGAGCCATCTGCATTTAATAATTGTAAATCCATAAATGCCTTTTCATATTGAGGACTTTCTACATCTACTACTCTATTGCCTTCAAAGGGATGACTGGTATTGTTTAAGCGCAGATAATGACCATTCACATGGTGCAAATAAGCCATTTGACCTGGCAAAAATTCAACGGCCTTTACAAATTTGGCCTCAGGCATTTCATAAGGTATTTTTACCACCAAAAACTGGTCTTTATTGTTGTTTTTAATGGCAATCGGTTCAAGATTGATTACCATATCAGCTGGCCCCAAACTCATTGAGGAGTTGTCTGCATAATGCAGTTTCAAATGCGTATCATCGCCCTTAGGACAACCCTGCTGATACCAATCCTTAAGGGTTTGAATCTCCGCTTCAGTCAATAAACGTTCGCCTATAAAATGAGTGTATTCAGGATCTGCCGGCCAAGGTGGCATTATTCTTTTTTGGGTAACAAAAGCAATCATTTTAGCCTTTTGTTTGACTTGCCAATAATTGGAAAGTTCAAAAGGGGCTGCTCCCTTTGAATTATGACAGGGTGTGCAATGCTTTTCAATTATGGGTGCAACATCTTTACAAAATTCTACCTTGTTTGGCTGACAGGCCAAAAACAAAGCACTAATGAGGCTCAATAAAACAACCCACAGGTTTGGTGTTTTGAATCGGAACATGTTGACGCAGCGAATTTAGGGCATTATGAACATAATTAATATGCCCTTCGGATTGAAACGCTCCAACACCTCTAAATTGATCCGTTAACAAACCCCTGTATATGACTTGCTCTCGGTGATACAGTATCGCCTCTGGGGTATTGCTTGCCTTTGTAAAATCTGTCCAAACAAAGTTTGAATCTTGGATAACATAAGCAGGATCAATCTGATTGTATTGCATCCAATGGCTTAATTGTTTATTCTGACTTTGACCCGGAAATACATAATAGGTGGTATAAGCGCTGTCTTCTATAGACTTGAATTGACCTTGGTATTTTTGACATATCGGACAATCCAAATTTAAAAACACAAACAATTGCATAGAATCTGCCTGCAAAACCGTTTGCATCTTGGAAGTTTTTTGCTGACAGGCCATCAAAGTCAAAAGCAATAGCCCATAAATCCACTTAGTGCACATATCGGTTAAGAGTGGTTGCTACTTGTTGGGCAATGATTTGTCTGCCTCTTTGATCATAGTGCTCAGTGGTCCAATCCTTCTCACCAAAACATTCGGCAGGCACAAGGTTTAAATTATCAATCATGACCACGCCTTTAGAAGCATAGCGCTTAACCAGTTTAGCTACGTTTTCACGCATCAAACCAGACAAAGCCGGACCAACCAAACTATCGGCCCAAGCGGTATTTTCAGACATGACATTAAAATACAAGCGAATGCCTTTTGAGCGGCACACATTAACCATTTCATCAAAATCTGCTACCCTAGGATTGTTTAAGGTATCGATAGAAAAGGCATAGGCCTTAACATAATGATGGGCCAATGCTTGCTTAGCAGGATCATCGAACACAATGTGGTCTTTCCAAGTATTGATGGTAGTATAGGGCAAAGCCACTTGACTTTGTATGCGATCATGTTCAAAGGCGGCTAACATTTTGGCTTCTTGCTCTGCGGCACTTGGTTGTTCATAGTACCCTAAGGCTGCAGCCATTCTATTGAACAATGGATGCTGATCGCCGTAAAAACATTTTGAACGCATAAGAGCGGCTTCTTGAGTAGAGTATATCCATGCTTGACCGAAGGACCTTAAATTCATAGTGACCACCAAATGCTTAACACGGCTTTTAGGATCGATCTGTTTGATGACTGGCAAAAACATGCCAGCATGATAAGCAGGCACTTGAGTCCCACTCAAGCGTCCATGCGCTAATTGCGCATTGATCATTTCACTGATGCTGCGTTTATCAGAATCATTTGGGGAGGTCCAATAATTAGAAGATTCGCCAATATAAAGCGCATCGTTATGCCACTCAAATTCTAAAACATTGAACAGCATATGCCCTTGATCTTTTAATTCGGGCTCCCAATAAATGGCCTTGTATACAAATGCACTGAGCCCTACCGTTAATCCGATTAAGCCTAATTTTATGCCATATTTAACGCACTGATACATTAGAATTTAAAATAAATAAAGGCATTGTATTCTGATCCACAAACCACCAAAATACAAAACAACATAAAACAATATAAGGTCCAACGTTTGAATGCCGGCAATTGAGCGCAATAGCCATCAAATCTGAGATCGCCTTTTTGCCATTCAAATACACCAAACAAGAATAAGAGTAAAAAAATAAACGGTTGCGTATCTAATGCTTTTGTGCCGTGAAGACTGTTTATACAACCTTGTATCACTGCATAAGCCTCTTGCATGGAAGCAGCTCTGAAAAATATCCAAGCAAATGCGACCGCTAAAAAAGTCATCAAGCCTTTGATTAAGCTGAAGCGAATGGTTAAAGGAAAATACCTTTCTATTAAATAATACAAACCATGCAATCCACCCCAAACAATAAAGGTGTAATTGGCCCCATGCCAAAGACCACTCAACAGAAACACCATTAAAACATTAAACACCCATTTGCGATTACTCACGCGGTTGCCGCCTAATGGAATGTATACATAATCTCTGAACCAAGTACTAAGTGATATGTGCCATCGCTGCCAAAATTCACTGATGTTTTTAGACAGATAAGGTCTTTTAAAATTATCCATTAAATCAATGCCAAAACATTTTGCAGCCCCTTGTGCAATTAGAGAGTAACCAAAAAAATCAGCATAAATTTGGAAACCAAAACTCAAAACCCCAATAATGTTCCAATAGTATACCCATTTACCTGGTTCTGAAAACACTGAAGTTACTGTGTAAGATAGATTGTCTGCGATCACCATTTTTACAAAAAAACCATAGAGCATCAATCTTAATCCTTGCTGAATATTGGCATAATTTAAAAACTGCCGTTGTTTTAATTGCTCATTCAAATGCGAATAGCGCTCAATAGGACCTGCCACTAGTTGCGGAAAAAACGACACAAATAAAGCTAACTGACCAAGCTTGCGTTCAGCCCTAGCTCGTCTGTAATACACATCGAGCGTGTAGCTCATGGTTTGAAACGTATAAAAAGATATACCCACCGGCAATGACTGACCTAAAAACTCAACCGCCGTTTTTATAGACTGATGCTCATTCATTAGCCCTTGCATAAATGGCGCAGTGCCGACGAAGAAATAAAAATATTTGAACAGGAATAAAATACTGAGGTTGGTAATCACGCTCAGCAACATCCATCGCCGCCTAACAATATCTGATTGGGCATCTTCAATTTTCAAGGCACAGGTGTAGTCCAATGCAGTTGAAAAGGCAATCATGACCAAAAACTCCGCTCGCCACCAACCATAAAACACATAAGAGGCCAACAACAAGAGTATCCACCTATACCTATGTGGTAAAGCAAAATTCAATGCCATTACCAATGGCAAAAACAAGAAAAATATCCAGGAGTTGAACAGCACCTTAAACCGTCAAATTTACTCTAGCTTTTGATAAAAAAACAATTTATCAGTAGAAATATTTGGGTGCGCCATTATCCAAGTCAAATCGTTTAAAACCCAATCTGGCCTCACGGGTCCTGTTTCCCAAAAATCATTAGCCCCTGAGCGCAATTCCCTTTTATGGTTATTAAACATTTGTCCCAATTGAAAGGCTTTAAAAACTTGATATCTTGAATCTGCCGCCAAAAGTGCTTGCTTACTAGCATAGCGATTCATATTGATCCAAATATCAGCATCAGAAGCTAAAGTGATGACTTTCTCTAAATTAAAAGCATAAGAAAATCTTTGATTGAAAGCTTTAAAAATATATTCACCTCCTGCATCTTGAATTAATTGAGCTGTATAACTCTTGCCACCTGGCACATTCCAAGCATCGCTGTAAAGTGCATCAGTTAAAACCTTGGGTTTAATGTTCAGCAATTGATTCTGCTGTTTGAGTGCGTTGTAATTAAAAGCAACAGTGTCGAACAAATTATTGGCAGCTTGAGTTTTACCCAATACACAACCAAATACTTTAATCCATTCTGCCCTTGCTAAAGGCTCTTGCTCCAAGTAATTATCGCAGACTAGTATGGGAATATTAGCTTGCTTACAACGTTCCATTAAAGCGGTCTGCTTTAACAATGCAGAACTGGACACTATTAAATCCGGTTTAAGATCATATAAGAGCTGCTCATTCAATTGTGACTCTTCGCCCAACTCAACGATTTGTTGTTTCTTAAAAGCATTAATTAAGTCTGGATGACTGTAATAAGCTATTCTATCAACCCCAATAATACAATGGCTAGCGTTAAGGGCCTCAATAAAACCGGCAAAAACAGAAGACAAAACGACTATTCGTTTTGGTAGACGGGCCTTTTTAAAAACAGGTCCATATTGGGTATCATTTGCTAACAGATAGTTGACCTGAAACTCAGAATCATTACTGGCTAAAGTAAAAGATTGGCTGTAGTTTACAGGTAAAAACTGCTGGGATACAACTCTAACTGTATTGGGGCGCTCAAGGCAAGACGTGAGCAAGAGAGCAAAAAAAAGGAAACGCCACATTAAGGATTTAATACAACACCATTAGGGGCTATGCCTGCACTAATTTCCTTAACTTTATTGGCAGTGGCATCATATACATATACCTTACCATTGGCATTAAAATCGCCTGCATCACTGATGTATAATTGGGCGTTTTGCGCATCCCAATTAAGACCATAAACAGATTGACCTGTAGGTAACACCAACCAATCTGTCATAGTACCGTCAAATGCCATTTTAATGATTTTATTATCTCCTAAGCTGAACAACAGTGCGTTCAAACTATTAGCATACACCATTGAGCCGCCATAACTAGCAGACATTAACGGCCAAGATTGTTCAACACCAAAAGTATCATTCACAAATTGAATGGCTCCCTTTTCTATTGTGGCGCCTGTGTTCCAATCTAACAATCCTGTGCAGAGTAAGTATACACCTTGATTAGCTGCTACCATTTTACTGAGTCCTGAAGCTGAGCTAATAGAGTCTATTAAACTGTTGCTGCTAGGATCTATCACCATGATTTTTTGATCAAAGGTACTGGCAAGCACTTTGCTATTAAACAGCATTAGTTGATCTGTATTGTGGTGAACATCAACACTTGACTCAATAGCATAATTGCTAGTATTTACAACCTTAACGGTATTGCTGTATAGATTACTAACAAAGGCTTTATTGGTGGCTGTTTTTAAAACATATCTTGGAGAGGTTGTTGCAATGCTAGCAACGGATTTAAAATCTGACTGGTTGACCACTTCAATTTTATTAGAATTATTGACCGCTATATAATATTTACCATCAATTAAAGTCATAGATTGTACCACATCTCCAAGACCAATGCCATTGGCAGTTTTATAAGCATCAAAATACTGTTGACTTCCTGGTTTGTATAAACCAATGCTGCCATTGGATTTACCAAAACCACCTTCATTGACAACAAAAATACCTTTAAAATCGTCTGTTATAATGGTTTGTTGGGCATCTGGCTTACAAGCGAACAAGGCTATTGATAGCAGAAAACAAAAGTAAAATGATCTAATGTTCATAATTGATATTGAATTTATAAGTTAAGTATATATTGCGGAGTGGCATTGGTCTATTTTCAAAGACCATATAATTGACATTGCTTAAATTATTAATGGTGAGTTCAAGGCTTGAATGCCACTGCCCAAAATCCATTTCTCTTGACAAAGCTAGTTGCCAAATTAAGTAGGCCGGTAATTGACCTGTTATAGCATTATCTGCTGTAGTAAATCTTTGACCTACATATTGACAAGCAGTTGCAATTCGGTATTTATTGAATAGACACTGTATTTGGCTTATCCCTGTATGCTGAGGTGTATAAAACAACTGCTTTCCTATAATGCTTTGATCAGTGCCATACACCGCTTTGTTGACACTGTTAACATATTGGTACTTGGAAAACCATTTAACAAGCAATTGTTTACTGATATTCCATTTAAGTTCAGAAGACAATTCACAGCCTTTACTTTCCACAGTCTTAGCATTAATTGCTTTCCAAAGTGAAGCACCAGTTGCTGGCACCCACATGATCCAATCATTCACATGATGAAAGAAACCTGTAAGCCCTAGTTTAAATCCTGATTGTTTAAATTCAATACTGCTTTCTACTTTTTTACCTTTCTCGGATTTTAAATCCGGGTTGCCCCCTCCCATCCAATACAAATCATTAAAGGAAGGCAATCTAAAGCTATAAGCTGCATTTAATTTGTGTTTCCAATTGGGATGAAAAGCCCATTCAGTGCTTACATCTGGTGTAGAAGGCGCCATTAAATCCTGAACCATCATTTGCCTATTGCCCATGTGTAATTTAAAGGTCTTGTTCGCCAACCAAGTCAATCGACTGTGCCACGATAAACCCAAACGATCAACACCTTGTCTGTAACCGTCTGTCCATGCTTTTTGATAAGTCGCATTGAAGCTATTATACCATTCTAAATGGCGTTTGAATTTAATCGTGTATTGAGATTCAGAAATCAAAGACCGTGCGGTGTTTAAGGCTGGCGACAACAAATCATTGAAGTAATTGATCATTTCTGAATTAAAGGCCAATTTGCTATTGAAGACTTGTTTATTCGGCAAGGTGTAATCGTATTGTACACAAGCTATGGCATTGTAATCGTTTTGATGTTCATTGTGCGAGGCAGCACCCATTACGGCTGGCAAACCTCTCTGTGTATTCAGGTACCACCAAGAAGCTTGTATTTTCTTAGAATCAGATAATTTCAAGCGAATACTTTGCATGACCCCAGCCTGTTGAAACTGATTGTTTTGTATACGTTCTAAAGGTTGACCTATTTTAAAGGCATTGTAGTATTCAAAATCATTGTTGGCAGATTTATTAAACAATCTAGTATGTAAAACCAGTTGTTTAATTTTTGTGGTAAAACCCAAAGCCAATTGTTTCTGACCAAAACTACCATATGCCATTTCGCCAATTAATTTTTTGGGTGATTGAAAATCTGTATTGGTAACAATGGCTCCAGCTAGGGCTCCATTGCCACACAATGAGGCATTAACCCCTGTTTCAATGGCCGCCTTATCTATAAAAAACATGGGTAGAATATTTAAGTCTATGACACCATTCATTGAACTTTGCAAATTGATACCATTCCATAAAACCGCCGTATGTTGAGCCCCCATGCCCCGCATAGATGTTGTAGCTAAACTACCAGGCGCATAGGTTTTAATAAACAATGCACTGTTCTTTGAGAGCACATCCGCTATGCTGCCATCTTGCTGTTGTGGTAGATTGATGCGAATGGAACCCGGATTAATATGGTCTTTACTAGCAATTAACTCGAAGTTACGCCAAACAGAAGTATCTATCCCCTTACCATGTAATAGCATGGCAAACAGGCTAATAGCTATGAGACAAATGGTCTTCTTCATTCTGTTTGTTTATCAACAGACTAAAGGGAAAACAATGAAATGTACAAACAATTTGTATGACACCTCAGACCTTTTCACCGAAAGTCTTGATTTAAAATGGGTATGGCAGGTCTTCTGACTTACACTCAAACTTTTGGAACCTTCCCATCTTTACAGACAGTGGCATAAGTCCAAAAATCGCACAAGGCGAGTGTTTACAGCATCGGGAAATGTTTGGGATTTACACCCAATTCCCTTTTAATTTTAATTGACTTTGCCAGTCAATCAAAAACCAATACTCGATGCAAAGATAGAGTATAAACCTAGTGCCCTGTTTTTTTTGTTGAATTATTTTTCAACAATCATGAAACAAAACAAGGCACTCTTTTTTACAAGCAAAAGCATAGACTTATTCACAAAATGGGATAAAATATCATGAAGCAATTAGGGAAGACGTTTAAAAATGAAATATTTTTGTGAGGATGCGCTATTTGTATTTAATGTTATTGATTTCGCTTTTCACATCTGTGTCTGCACAAGACTGGACCATAGTGAAAGGGCGCGTTATGGATCAAAAAACTGGGGAGCCGATGTCTGGTGCTATGGTCCATTTTATTGGCACAGAGAATAGAGCCTTTAGTAATTTTGAAGGCTATTTTCAAATCAAAACACAAATGAGTGCTGATAGTTTGTCGGTTTCTTATGTTGGCTATGCCACTCAGTACTTTAAAGTGCAAATAGGTAGCACACAAACCCTAAAGGTGCAAATGGTGGTTAAAGAAACCACCTTGGCAGGTGTCAAAACCACCAATAAAATCAACAGAGCCATTATGGTGATAGAAAAGGCTCAAAACAACAAACAAAATTATAATTTCGAAAAATTAGACGCCTTTGAATGTGAGAGTTTCACCAAGGTCCAAATAGCAGTTAACAATGTTTCTGAAGAACTCAAAAACAAGAAATTATTAAAACAAGTTGAAGGCATTTTTGATACCATTTCCTATTTAAGTGAAGACCGCGATAAATTAGTATTACCGATATTTTTATCTGAAAATTTAAGCCAATTTTATTTCAAAAAAAATCCAAAACAAAATAAAGAAGTCATTTTAGCTTCAAGGGTTAAAGGGGTTGGTGTTGAAGATGGCACATTTCTATCACAGCTATTAGGATCCACCTTTCAGCAATATAATTTCAACGACAATATTTTACCGATTTTGGAAAAGAGTTTTATATCTCCAATCAGTAAATCATCATTCACTTATTACAACTACAAATTAGTAGGTTCTCATTACCCTGAAGGCAGTCGAAAAAAAATCTATCAAATTGAAGTGACGCCAAAAAACCCACTTGACCTAGTCTTTACGGGTTATGTTTGGATAGAGGATTCAACGTTTGCTTTAAGGTCTTTATCTCTGAGCATTACCAACAAAGCCAATCTTAACTTTATTGAAAAACTAAAAATCACTCAGGAACTTGCGCCTACGGCAGCGGGTGCATATGTACCAGTGAAATCTAGGATATTAATAGACATTGCAGAAATGTCAAAAAAATCTGCAGGTATGATTGCTATGTTTAGCAATTCTTATGAAAAAATTGCCGTTAACATTGATCACCCAAACACTTTTTATGACTACCCTATTATTATGACAGATGGGGCTACTACGCATTCTAATGAGTATTGGGATACTGCTAGACATGAAGCCCTCAGCGCTGATGAAAAAAGAGTTTTATCTAAAATAGACACTTTAACCAATGTCAAAGTGATTAAGAACTATGTCGAATTCATCAACATCGCTTTCAATGGCTACAAAACAATAGGAAAAATTGATTGGGGGCCATATGCCATGATGTATGGATACAATGTACTTGAAGGACATCGTTTGAGATTGGGCATGAAAACCAATTTTCATTTTAGCAAAAATTACATTTTAAGTGCGTATACTGCTTACGGCTTCTCTGATTCTCAATTCAAATTCAAATTGCAAACCGAAAGGGTTTTAAACCGTAAGCATTGGACTATGGTGGGGGCCTCTTACAAAAAAGATGTGGAGCAAATTGGGGTTACTGATGACTATTATGGTTCTAGTAATTTATTTACAGCCGTATCTGTTTTTGCCGCCAGCCAACTCAATAGAACGAAAGAAAGCAAGGTGTGGTTCAATAGTGAATTTAAAAAAGGTTGGAACTTTAAATTGGTAATGATGCACAAAGAATACCAATTTCAACCTGTTAGACAATTCAATTTTGCCTATTTCGACCAGCTAAACGACACACAATCCATATCAAGTGATTTCACCAATTCAACTATGACTCTTGGATTAAGATGGGCGCCCAAGGAATATTACCTTCAAAACGATAACGAAAGGGTGAAACAGTCTAAACCAGGGGGCTTTGCATTATCCCTCAATTATACCCATGGTTTTAAAGGCGTTTTTGGCAGTCGATTTGATTACAACAGAGTAACAGCCTCTATTGAAAAAGGGCTTAGTTTTGGGTATTGGGGAAGAACAGATTTTACATTAAGTGCAACAAAAATTTTCGAAACCTTACCCTATCCGCTTTTAGAGGTTCACAGAGGGAATCAATCTTTTGTATACAGCACAAGTGCTTACAACTTAATGAACTTCTTTGAATTCATTACTGACCAAAGTGTATTCTTAAAAATGGAACACCACTTTAATGGTGCCATTTTAAACAGAGTGCCAATCATGAAAAAATTAAAATGGAGAGAATTTTTCGAAGCCAGAGCAGTAATGGGCACAATCAGTGATGCCAACAAAGCATTGATACCAAAAACAGATGACTACAACAGACCTATTAGTCAACTGGAAAATAAAATCAACAAAGAGCCCTATATAGAAATGGCCTACGGACTTGAAAATGTATTTAAAGTAATGCAAATAGCCTTTGTCCATAGATTAACTCAGTTAGATGGCAGTACGGTCAGAAAATTTGGCATCAAACTAGGTTTAAGTGTATCATTTTAAAAATTATGAAAGCATTAATTGTTATCCCTGCTCGATTTGCCTCTACAAGATTTGAAGGCAAACCATTAGTTAACATTGCCGGTAAATCAATGATTCAACGCACCTATGAACAAGCCCTCAAAGCGCCATTTGAGAAAGACGTTTATGTGGCCACTGATGACCAACGCATATTCGACCATGTTTCGCAATTTGGTCATTGTATAATGACCAGCCCTGAACACCAAAGCGGTTCAGATAGATGTTTCGAAGTGTTTAGCAGTTTACCTCAAGCATATTCTTGTGTTATCAATCTCCAAGGTGATGAACCTTTTATTCAACCTCAACAAATTGAACTCTTGTACAAAGCCATAAACCATACCGATGCTGACATTGCTACCCTGCAGTTACCCATTCAAAGTTCTGAAGAATTATTCAATCCCAACGTGGTTAAAGTCATCAGTAATTTATCTGGTATGGCCCTGCTGTTTTCAAGACAAAGCATACCCTATATCAGAGGCACTGAGCAAGCTGAATGGCATCTAAAACACCAATACTACAGACATATTGGAATGTATGGTTTCAACAGCAACATCATTCCTCAATTAATGCATTTACCATTAAGCCCTTTAGAACAATTAGAATCTTTAGAACAATTGCGCTGGCTTGAAAATGGCTATAAAATACATGTGAGTACAACCGATTTTTCTAGTCCAGCTGTGGATTCTCCTGAGGATTTAAAAACTGTTGACAATTTCTTGAAAATACATCCTGAATTTGCCGGCTAAAAAGCCCTACCTTTGTCATCCGGTTATCTGCTCCAACTGTACAGTTTTAATTTTCATCCAGATACGCTGGAATCATTGATTTTACAGGCCTTCATTTAACCATAATTCAATATGGAACAGAAGTGTAAATACGTATTTGTAACCGGTGGTGTTACATCCTCTCTAGGAAAAGGCATTATTTCAGCATCTTTGGCTAAACTTTTACAAGCCAGAGGCTATAGAGTGACCATTCAAAAATTCGACCCTTATATCAATGTCGATCCAGGAACGCTTAACCCATACGAACACGGTGAATGTTATGTGACTGAAGATGGCGCCGAGACTGACTTAGACTTAGGCCACTACGAACGTTTTTTAAACGTGCCAACCTCTCAAGCCAATAACGTTACCACAGGTAAAATCTATCAAACCGTTATTGAAAACGAGCGTCGCGGTGATTATTTAGGCAAAACAGTTCAAGTAGTTCCGCATATTACTGATGAAATCAAACGCAGAATGCGTTTATTGGGAGACTCCGGTCAATACGACATTGTGATCACTGAAATTGGTGGCACAGTTGGTGACATTGAATCACATCCTTTCATTGAAGCGGTAAGACAAATCAAATGGGATTTAGGTGAAGAAAATACCATCGTTATTCATTTAACCTTAGTACCTTATTTAAAAGCAGCTGGAGAACTTAAAACCAAACCAACTCAACATTCGGTAAGATTCTTATTAGAAAGTGGTGTTCAACCAGATATTTTAGTTTGTAGAACAGAGCATCCAATAAGTGCTGAAATGCGTAAAAAGATTGCATTGTTTTGCAATGTTAGTCCAAATGCAGTTATAGAAAGCATGGACGTTGATACCATTTACGATGTGCCATTAGTTATGCTTAAAGAAAAGCTAGACAAAGTGGTCTTATCAAAGTTAAGGTTGTCTGCAAAAAACGAACCAGTTTTGGATCAATGGAAAGCTTTCTTAGCCCATGTAAAACATCCTAAAAACGAAGTGAACATTGCCTTAGTTGGCAAGTATGTTGAATTACCAGATGCATACAAATCAATCAACGAAGCTTTCATTCACGCTGGTGCAGCCAATGAATGCACCGTTAAAGTAAAATACATTCACTCTGAATTGCTCACGCCAGAAAATGTTGCCTCAAAATTGAAAGGTTTTAATGGCATTTTGGTGGCGCCTGGTTTTGGTGGAAGAGGTATTGATGGTAAACTTATCGCTATCAAATACGCTAGAGAAAACAATGTGCCTTTCTTTGGTATTTGTTTAGGTATGCAGTGTTGTGTGATTGAATTCGCAAGAAATGTAATTGGTTTCAAAAACGCCCACAGTGTGGAGATGGATGAACAGACAAAATACCCTGTTATTGATATGATGTCTGAACAAAAAGCCATCACACAAAAAGGCGGCACAATGCGTTTGGGTGCCTATGATTGCCAAATCACTAAGGGATCTTTAGCCAGCAGAATATATGGTAAATCTAAGATTAGTGAAAGACACAGACACCGTTACGAATTCAATAGTAAATACACTAAAGACTTTGAAAAACACGGTATGCAAATCACTGGCATCAATCCAAAAACAGGTTTGGCAGAGATTGTTGAAATTCCAAAGCATCCATTCTTTATTGGTGTTCAATTTCACCCTGAATTAAAAAGCACGGTTGAAAATCCTCACCCTATTTTTGTGAAGTTCATCAAAAAAGCGATTGAATCAAAAGCTTGAACGTTGTTGAAGCATATATACAATCTGCGCCAGACATAGCAAAGCCCCATTTAAAGGCTATGCGCAATTTAGTCTTTGAGTTGTTACCTGCAATTGATGAAGCCATTAAATGGCAAATGCCAACCCCACTTTACAAAGGGAGTTTGATTCATTATGCGGCGCATAAGCAGCATTTAGGCATTTATCCGAGACCTAAAGCCATTGAACATTTCAAAGATAGACTAACTGAATATACATACACCAAGGGGGCCATTCAAATTCCCTATACCAGTAAGTTTCCAAAAGAACTGATCAAAGACATTCTCTTGTTTCGCATTAAAGAGCAAGATACTGCTCAGTAATTTTTGTCACAATTATACTGCGTTTAAATGCCGTAATTTGAAGGATGGATACAGCTTTTTGGAACGAACGTTATCAAGCATCGGATTATGCTTATGGAACAGCTCCCAATGATTTTGTTAAAGAACAATTGAATCATCTACCTAAAGGCAAATTATTATTTTGTTGTGAGGGAGAAGGGCGAAATGCTGTTTATGCTGCAAGTTTAGGCCATGAGGTATATGCCTTTGACCAAAGTAGTGAAGGCCAAATAAAAGCCAATCAATTAGCGCTAAAAGAAGCCACTCAAATTCAATTTAATATTGCAAATGCAGCAGAGGTAGATTATCTAAAAGACTCTTTTGATGCCATCTTTTTAATCTATGCCCACCTGCCTACATCAATAAGAACTCTGCTTCATTCAAAAACCATTTCATGGCTGAAGACAGATGGCTTGCTTATATTAGAAGCCTTTCAACCTGCTCAATTAGGCAAAGCCTCAGGTGGCCCCAAACAAATCGATATGTTGTATGACATAGAAATGTTAAACAACGATTTTTCCGGTATCAAAATGCTCCATAATGAATACCATAGTATAACACTAAATGAAGGTACCTACCATATTGGTGCAGCCGAAATCATTAGATTGATTGGAAAAAAATAACAAGTGTAACAAAAGTTACTAAAGCGCTTAGATTGACCATTTAAATTTGCACTATGAATTGGATCAGTTCAAGAAAACACTTAATGATAGGTATAGGGCTTGGCTTAACCGCTGGCTATCTTTACTACTATTTTGTAGGATGTGCTTCTGGAACTTGTGCCATCACATCAAAACCACTCAATAGTACGTTGTATGGCGGATTATTAGGGTTTTTAATCAGTGACATTTTTAAGAAAAAATAATACCAATATGAAAAGAATTGTAATCGACGTAAGAAGTCAAGAAGAGTTTATGGGCGGCCATGTTGCAGGCTCAATCAACATTCCATTAAATGAAATCCCTGAAAAAGTCAATGCGATCAAAGCAATGGGTGAAGGCATTGTTTTATGCTGTGCCTCTGGAAACAGAAGTGGTCAAGCTCAAAGATTTTTAATGGCACAAGGTATTGACTGTGTTAATGGTGGTTCATGGTTAGATGTTCAATAATATGTTGCAAGCACTTAAACAACTTTTCGGATTTGGGCCTAAAGTAGATTTCAAAGCTTTAGTGGCTCAAGGCGCTATTATTTTAGATGTTAGATCAAAAGGAGAATACCAATCAGGTCATATTAAGGGTTCAATGAATATACCTGTTGATGCTTTAAACAATCAACTATCACAATTAAAAGATAAAAACAAGCCTATAATAACCTGCTGCGCCAGTGGCATGCGCAGTGCTGCAGCCAAAAATATACTTAAATCGAACGGTTATCAAACAGTATACAATGGCGGTTCTTGGGCAAGTTTAAAACATCAAATTCAATAATGTATATCAAACAAAGACTATTGAGCGGATGGAATTTTAGCCGCATCATCTACTTGATCATGGGTGTATTGATGGTCATACAATCCATCATGATGCGTGAGTATTTAATGACCGCAATGGGCTTGTATTTTTCTGCCATGGGCTTATTAGGCTTTGGCTGTGCATCTGGCAATTGTTTTGGCAATCAATGTGAAAAAAAATAACCAATGAAAACACCTACTAAATTACTTTTTCTTGCCCTCGTTGGGCTGTTGATGAATGCTTGTCAAATGCAGGCTAAATCTGAGGATCAAAATCAAGTATTAACGGCCAAAGCATTTGCAGAAGCCATTAAAAGCGCGAACAATATTATTGATGTAAGAACGCCTTCTGAATTTGAATCTGGACACATTAATGGTGCTGTTAATATTGATTGGAATGCTGATGGTTTTGAAAAAAGCATGGCCCAATATCAAAAAGAGGCCCCCATTTATGTGTATTGTTTAAGTGGCGGCAGAAGTGGACAAGCGGCTCAATTTTTGCGCCAATCAGGCTATACTAAAGTATACGAATTAGAGGGTGGTATGATGGCTTGGCGTTCTAATCAGTTACCCGAGGTAAATGGCAACTCAGAACCAGTAGCAGACAAAATCAGTGCACAAGCTTATCAAACTATGATAGATTCAAACCAATTACTATTAGTAGATTTCTATGCCGTATGGTGCGCACCTTGTCAAAAAATGAAACCGTATTTAGAAACGTTATCGCAAAAAGTTAAAGTTACAGTAAAGGTTGAACGCATTAATGTAGAGGAGAATAAAACACTTTGTCAGACATTAAAAGTGAGTGCCCTACCTGTATTAAAATTGTATAAAAAAGGAATTATCGTATGGGAGGCCAATAGTTTAGTAACTGAGGATGAGTTGATCAAACAAATTGAACTGCATCAGTAAGCCTTATGCTTTTAACAATTCTTTAGCATTCTTTTTGGCTATTTCTGTGGCCTGATTACCACTTAACATTTTAGCCAATTCTTCAATACGCTGCTTGGTTGTTAAGCGTTGAATGGTTGATTCTGTTTTTTGGTTGTTTTCTGTTTTACCAACAAAGAAATGGGCATCCCCATAACCAGCCACTTGGGGCAGATGGGTAATGGCAAATACTTGATGAGACAAAGCAATTTGTTTGAACACTTGACCGATAGTATCTGCCACTTTTCCAGAAACCCCAGTATCAATTTCATCAAACACAAGTGTATTTAATTGATGATGGGCAGCTTCTATAGCTCTAATACTCAAAGCCAATCTGCTCAGTTCACCGCCGGAAGCAACCTTACCAATGCTTTGCAAAGGCATTCCTAAATTGGCGGTAAAACAAAGTTCTAATTCATCCATACCCCATTCATTCATATGCTCAGACAAATTCAAATTAAATTGAATTTTAGCATGCGGCATTTCCAAGGCATGTAATTGGTCTTCTATGGCTTCTTGCAAAGCTAAAAGGTGTTTGCTTCTATTTTGATGCAATGCTCTTGCAGACGTTTTTACCAAAGCCAATGCCTTTTGAACTTGAGCAGTCAATTCCAATAAGGACTGATCAATATTGCCTATAGACAGCAATTGATCTGCAATGTTTTCATGTATACTCAACAACTCATTGCTTTGCTCTACGCCATGTTTGCGCTTAAGTTGTTGTATACTGTTTAAACGCGCATTCAATTCATCCATTTTTGCAGGATCGTGTTGGGCCAAATCATTTAAGGATTCTGTTTCTGAAACAATATCCTTCAATTCAATGATAACAGAATGAAGTCTGTCTAAAACTGCTTTAACTTTGGGGTGAATAGCTTCCGCTGAACGGTATTTATTTTTTATTTGATTCAAAGATTGAATCACTGAATACTCTCCTTCTGAGAGGGTATTAACTGTATCTTGTAAAAAGGCAGTAAGCGTTTCTGAATTTTGAAGAATGGCCAAAGATTGTTCAATGCTTAATTCTTCATCTGCTTGTAAAGACAAGGCTTCAAATTCATTGAGTAAAAAACTTAAATAATCTTTTTCTTTGAGTAATTGACTCTGTTGTTCCTTGAGCTGTTCTAAAGCCTGAGCTTGGTGTTTATAGCTTTGTAAAGCGTTTTGATAAGCCAGTCTTAATTCCATTGAGTTAGAGAACTGATCTATGAATTGAAACTGAAAGGCTGATTCAGTTAATTGGGTATTCTCATGTTGAGAATGTATGGCCACCAAGGTATTGGTAAGGCGTTTAAGTTGTCCTAGAGTAACAGGCGTATCATTCACAAAGGTTCTGGTTTTGCCAGATTTATGAATCTCTCTTCTGATGATACAAACAGATTCAAAATCAAGGTCCATCTGTTTAAATAAGGGGGCATAATGAGCGGAGTCTATCGTAAATTCTCCTTCAACCACACATTTTTCTCCAAATTCACTGTAGGTTTTAACATCTGCTCTATTGCCCAATATCAGGCCCAAGGCATCCAGTATAATGGATTTACCAGCTCCGGTTTCCCCTGTAATGATGTTCAATCCTGCTACAGGTTCAAACACGATGTGTTTGATGATTGCAAAATTCGATATGGTGAGTTTACTTAACAATTAATGACTCAATACTTTTGACAGATTCCAAAGATCAAAATTAATGGTTTTTTTGTTGTCTATGGCCTCTTTAAAGCTGCAAGTAAACAATGCTTGATTGACCATTCCAACACAAATATTGGCTTTACCTTTTATGAGTTCTTCAACGGCTGCATTGCCTAAAAAACTAGCAAGAATTCTATCGTTAGCACTAGGTTTACCGCCTCTTTGAATATGCCCCAAAACAGAAACCCGGATATCGTGATGCGGATTAGCCGCTTCAAATCGCTTGGCTATATCAATGGCATGCCCCGACTCCTCTCCTTCAGCAACAATGACAATACTAAAGGCTTTAGACCTTTTATCTGTTTGATTAAAATGTTGCAATAGTTCATCAAAATCACTCATAACCTCAGGCAATAAAATACCTTCAGCGCCCCCTGCTATACCAGATTGCAAAGCGATGAAACCACTATCTCGGCCCATCACTTCAATGAAAAACAATCTGTTGTGTGCATCAGCCGTATCTCTAATTCTATCGATGGCATCCAAAGCCGTATTAACTGCTGTATCAAATCCTATGGTAAAATCAGTGCCGTATAAATCGTTATCAATTGTTCCTGGCACACCTACAGACGGAATCTTATATTCATCATAAAAAATTCCTGCACCTGTATAGGTACCATTTCCGCCGATACAAACCAAACCATCAATTCCAAATTGTTGTATCACTTCAAAGGCTTTTGCTCTGCCTTCTTTTGTTCTAAACGCTTCACTCCTAGCTGATTTAAGAAAGGTGCCGCCATATTGAATAATGTTAGCAACATGATCTGTAGTCAATGGCAATAAATCGCCTTCAATAAGGCCTTGATAACCTCTTTTGATACCAATCACTTCAATCCCATGGAACTTCGCAGTTCTTACAACAGCACGAATACAAGCATTCATGCCTGGTGCATCTCCGCCAGATGTTAATACTCCAATGCGTTTCATCATGACACAAATTTGCAAAAAAAAACCGACTAAAAAGTCGGTTTTAAGATATTTAAACGTTTATTATTTCAAAAGCAATTTAGTACTTCCAATTTTATACCCTTCTGTAAATAACTCTATGGTATACTCTCCTTTTTGAAAACCGTTTTGTTTAGTACAATACACTGAATAAGGCGCCGTTTTTTCGTTTTGATAATCGATGATGATCTTCTGGGTGTATAAAGTTTCAGTACCGTCAACTTTAGTGGTTTGCACTTTAGTGGTAACTGGTGATCCATCAGGAGCAATCAACTTAACAAAAATGTCTTTGTCTCCAGCATCTGATACTGCGTTTTTATCAATGCTAAAGACCACTTTAACCTCTTCTGTTTTAGCCGCTTTATCTGTAGCAACTTCTTTTTTACCAAACATTTTACGTTCTCTGACTCCAACCGCAGAAACGCTATTAGCATGCAAACGCTTAGCAATGGCAATTACTTTATCTTTAGTCGCAATGACCTTATCTTTTTCAGCAGAGCGGGTTTGTTCTGAGCTTAGACTTTGAGAAAGTCCTGCGTTCTCAGACATTAATTCTGTATTGCGTTGAGTCAATTCTGCAATTTGATTTTTGTAGGCAGTGATCTCATCTTTTAGGGCTTGAATATCAGCCTTCGCTTGATTGTATTGTTTGGTGGTGAGTTTATTGTTAGACAACAAAGACTTGATTTGTTTAATTTTGGCTTCAAGGTCTTGGTCTTTGGCTTGAAGTTCTGAACTTAAACTATCATTTTCTGAACGCATAGCATTCAAATCCGCTTCACTTTGAGCGAGTTCAGCTTCCAATGCTTTTTTATCATTGCTAAGCGCTACGTTTTGAGCAGTCAGTTCTTCGTTCTCTTTTTTACCAGACATCATTTTGGCTAAGATGCCAATATTGAGTGCCAATAAAATCCCAATTAAAATGAGTAAGTATACTCTGCTTTTTTTGTCTTTTGGTTGAGTTTCCATGGTTTAAACCTTTATGTTATTCAAATATAATTCATTTTGAATTGAACAAATCAAATGAATTGTTTACAAATTCTCTTTAATGTCCTCTAAAAAGTGCTTGAGTTTTTCAAGGCTTTTAAGCATCTCTTGTTGTTTATCTTTAACTTTATTAACAGTTTGCATGTATTCATTGGCACCAGTTAAGGTATAGCCTTTTTCTTTCACCAAGTAATAAATGGTTTTTAAATCTACAATGTTTTGTTCTGTGTATAGTCTGTCGCCTTTGCGGTTTTTTTGTAGATCTTTTAAACAATCAAATTCTTTTTCCCAAAAACGCAACATGGAGGCAGGCACACCCACCATTTTTGAGGCCTCTCCCATTTTGTAAAAGAGCTTTTTGAATTCTGTATCTGATTTTAATTTAGGCATTAGTCAAAGGATTGATTAGGCGCTGAAGCGCGTTCAAGCATTAATTGATATTCTTCGTTGGTAAGGTCATTGTAAAAGAAGTAAGCAGGATTTAATTTTTCACCGTTCTTATGGACTTCATAATGCAAATGTGGCCCAGTAGATTTCCCTGTGCTACCAATTAGACCAATTAATTGACCTCTTAATACTTTTTGACCGCGTCTGACCAAGAACTTACTCAAGTGACCATACAAGGTTGAAAAACCGTTGCCGTGGTTAATGATAATATGTTGACCGTAACCCCAAATTTCAGTCTTGACCATTTCAACCACACCATTAGCAGTAGCATACACTTCAACTCCTCTAGGAGCAGTAAAGTCAATTCCTGAGTGAAATTTTTGAGTTTGATAAAACGGATCGGTTCTGTAACCAAAACCAGAACCAATGCGTTCTAGTTGTTTATTGGCCACAGGTTGTATTGCTGGAATTCTGGCTAAATATTCTTTTTTGTTTTGAGCCATTGACAACAATTGATCAAAACTTTGGCTTTGTGCTTTAAACGCTTTTTGCAATTGAGTTAATCTTAAATTCAAGTAGCTAAGTAATTCTTTATTAGATAGCTTTCTGAGATCACTGTACTTTTTGGACGATTCGTATTTGCTTTGCCAAACTTGCTCATTAACAGGAGAACTTTCATAAATCGAACGGTAAACGGATACATCTTTTTGTCTGAGTTTATTGAGTTCAGCATCCATTAAACTGATGCGTTGATTCATGTCTTCTAAATCAGCAGCTATATTATTGGTAGCTGACTGAACTTGTTTTTCATAGGGTGTGTCAACAAACTTTGAGAACAAAATAAAAAACACAAAACCCAAAATCAGTGAAAAGGAAAACACACCAATACCGCGTAAAAGCAATAAGCCCCTGCTGAGTTTGTATTTTTCATAACTCAAGGTTTTGGGATTAAAGAAATATTTGGTCTTTGCCATGTGTTTAACTCTTCGGCTTTTTGTATTTTTGCCTCAATTAATCATTCAATCGCTCAAAAATAATAGATTTTATATTGAAATATGTACTCTTCAAGAGAAATACGCCAGAGATTTTTAGATTTCTTCCAAAATAAACAGCATCAAATAGTGCCTTCTGCACCAATTGTGGTTAAAAATGATCCTACCCTCATGTTTACTAATGCGGGAATGAATCAGTTTAAAGACTACTTCTTAGGCAATAAAAAAGCACCTAACAAACGTGTAGCTGATACTCAAAAATGTTTGAGGGTGAGTGGCAAGCACAATGACCTTGAAGAAGTTGGTGTAGACCATTACCACCATACCATGTTTGAAATGTTAGGCAATTGGAGTTTTGGCGATTATTTCAAAAAGGAAGCCATCGAATGGAGTTGGGAATTATTAACTGAAGTCTATGGCATCAGCAAAGACAGATTGTATGTAACTGTTTTTGAAGGCGACGAAAAAGAAGGTCTAGCCTTCGATCAACAGGCCTATGACTTATGGTTAAACAATTGTGACCCATCAAGAATTTTAAAAGGCAATAAAAAAGATAACTTTTGGGAAATGGGCGATACGGGCCCTTGTGGTCCTTGCTCAGAAATTCACGTAGACATGCGCTCTGATGAAGAAAGAGCACAAATCGGCGGTGACCAATTGGTCAACAAAGACCATCCAGAAGTGATTGAAATTTGGAACAATGTGTTCATGGAATTCAACAGAAAAGCAGATGGCAGCCTTGAAAAATTACCAGCTCAACACGTTGATACAGGCATGGGATTTGAACGTTTAGTGCGTGTTTTACAAAATAAAAAATCAAACTACGACACCGATGTATTTCAACCAATTATTAAAGCACTTGAAAGCATAACAGGACACACCTATACAGGTACTGATGCCAAAAAAGACATTGCCTTTAGAGTCATTGCTGACCACATCAGAGCTGTTGCGTTTTGCATAGCTGATGGTCAATTGCCATCAAACAATGGCGCTGGTTATGTGATCAGACGTATTCTCAGAAGAGCTTTGCGTTATGGCTACAGCTACCTTGGTATTCGCGAGCCATTTATGTACAAATTATTGCCAGTACTTTCAAATGAATTCGGATCAGTATTTCCAGAATTGGCATCACAAAAAGACTTTATTGCCAAAGTCATTCAAGAAGAAGGCAATACTTTCTTAAGAACCTTGTCTAATGGACTCGATAGAATCAATGCTCACTTTGCCAATGGCAGTAAAACGGTTGATGGCAAAACAGCCTTTGAATTGTATGATACTTTTGGATTCCCAATTGACTTAACCTGCTTAATTGCTGCAGAACAAAATGCTGAAGTGGATATTGCAGGATTTGAAGCCTTGTTATTAGAACAAAAAGAGCGCAGTAGAAAAGACGCACAAAAAGAAACAGGTGATTGGGCCTATATTTCAGAAGATGAAAACGAGGAATTCATAGGCTATGATTTCACCGAAGCTGAAGTCAAAATTGCCAGAATGCGTGAAGTTAAAGTGAAAGACAAATCCCAATTCCAAATGGTATTTAACATCACACCTTTCTATGGAGAGAGTGGTGGTCAAGTTGGTGACACTGGTGTATTAATTGGTATTCGCAACAACGAAACCATTCAAGTAATAGATACTCAAAAGGAAAACGATTTGATCATTCACATTGTAGACAAATACCCTAGTGATAATTTACAAGCTTTCACAGCCAAAGTAGACAAAAGCAAACGCCAAGATACCGCCTGTAACCACAGTGCTACGCACTTATTACACGCTGCCCTTAAACAAGTTTTAGGTCAACACGTGGCTCAAAAAGGCAGCTTAGTGCATGCTCAAGCTTTGCGTTTTGATTTCAGTCATTTTAGCAAAGTAACTGATGAAGAATTAACTCAAATAGAGCAAATTGTAAATGATAAAATCAAAGCTCAAATTGCATTAAATGAACAACGCATGGTGCCTATTCAAAAAGCAGTTGATGAACTTGGTGCTACCGCTTTATTTGGTGAAAAATATGGCGACGTTGTTAGGGTCATTACTTTTGATTCTGATTATTCAATTGAATTGTGCGGTGGAACTCATATAGACAATACCAGCAAAATCAAACATTTCAAGATTGTATCAGAAAGTTCTGTTGCAGCTGGTGTAAGAAGAATTGAAGCCATTACGGGTTCTGAATTAGACAGACACTACAAGCTAGTAGAAGCCACCTTACAACAAATCAATGAAGCATTAGGACAACCTAAAGATTTGTTACAAAGCATACAAAAGTTACAAGAAGAAAAAACTGAATTAAACAAAAAAATCGAACAGTTTGAGTTGGCTAAAGCGGCCCAAATCAAAACTGATTTAATTCAAGCAATTGTTGATGGCAAACAATCGAAAGTGTTGATTCAAGTCATTGAAGGCATTTCTTTAGACCACATTAAAACCATTGCTTTCCAACTTAAATCAGAGCAAGCGCCTTTGTTAGGTGTAATTGGCGCAACCATAGACAACAAACCTAACCTTATTGTATTTGCTTCTGATGCATTGATCAATGAGCATCAAATCAATTGCAGCACAATTGTTAGAGATTTAGCAAAACACATTCAAGGTGGTGGTGGCGGACAAGCATTTTATGCCAATGCTGGAGGTAAGCTGCTTGAAGGTATTGCCCCTGCGCTGGAACAAGCCAAGCAATTGTTTTTATAATCAGTGGTGATAACTCGTGCCTGCCTGAATGGTCATGGCTCTGAAGAGTTGTTCCAATAGTATTGCCCTAACCATTTGATGGTTAAAAGTCATGGCTGATAATGCTACAGAACTGCCCTTTTTAAGCAGTTCAACATCTATGCCATAGGAACCCCCAATTATAAAAACCCATTTTGAATGGTCTAAACTTTTTTTAGTCAACCATTTTGACCATTCTATTGAATTGAATGTATCTCCATGTTCGTCTAAAAACACCAACAAAGCTTTTTCTGTAATGTATTGTTGGAGCATGCTGGCCTCTTCTGCTTTTAATTTTTCAGGACTCAGTTTATTGGCATTTTTTACATCAGGCAATTCTTTGAGTTCTATTTTGACGTATTTACTCAATAGCTTTAAATATTTTTCAATGCCCACTTTCACCCAATCTTCGTTGGTTTTACCGATGCAAAGGATTTGTACTTGTATCATATGCTTTTAAATAAAACAGGCCCCCAATGGAGGCCCGATTACTACAATATATTCTATATTATTGAGAATTCAATATAGAAAGCAGTTCATCTAACTTAGGAGTTAGAATAATATCTGTTCTTCTGTTTTTAGCTCTGGCTTCAGAAGTGTTTGATGGATCAATCGGGAAATACTCTCCTCTGCCTGCTGAGGTTACACGTTTTGGATCAACTTTACCATTGGCCGTTAACAAACGTGTAATGGATGTGGCTCTTAGTACACTTAAATCTAAGTTGTCTTTAATGGTGGAAGATTTCATAGGCACATTGTCTGTGTGACCTTCTACTAATATGCTAACATCTTCATTGGTATTCAATGCTTTTGCCAATGCCATTAATGCTTTTTCCCCTTCAGGGTCAACTGTTATACTGCCTGACTTAAACAACAACTTTTCTTCCATACTCACATACACTTTACCATTTCTCACTTCAATGCTTAAACCTTGATTCTGGAAACCAAGTAAGGCTTTTTGTATGCTGGCTTTCAAAGCCAAAACCGCACTGTCTTTAGACTTTAAAATGCCTTCCAATTCAGCAACACGTTTTTCTCTTAGCGCTAAACTTGCAGATAATTCTCTGTTTTTGTTTTGTGCTGAAATCAAAGACGCCTCTTGCTCGTGTAATTCACGTTCTTTATTTTTTAAGGCTTCATTTTTAGCATTCAAATCTGTTGACAAACGACCATTCTCATAACGACTGTTTTCAATGATTCTTTGAGCAGTTTCTTCAGACTGTTGATACAACTTCTTTGTTCTTTCTAAGGCAGTAAAACATTCTAAGGAATCGGCTTCAAGACTCAGTACTTTTGTTTTGAGTTGGGTAGCCAATGAGGTACACTCCGTTAATTGTGTTGAAGCTGCACTTAGCTCTTGCTTACAATTAGTCGAAGTTTCTTGGCATTTATCGTATTGGGATTTTAACTCATCAAATTTTCGTTGAGGCACACAACTGCTCAAGGCAAGGCCGGCAAAAACGGAGGTATAGAATATTGACTTAGACTTTGAATTCATACACATTCAAAGTAAGACAATAAAAATGGGTGAAACGCTTTGAGTTTTAAACAGTGTCAAGTATTTCGAACACTGATAAAACCATCAGTGGTTACGACCTATATAGAAAACTCTTGAAATATTGAATCCAAAGTGAACGCCACCCTTTAACCAAGAGCCAGTATTTTCTGCTATAAAACCCTTTTCATTCATGTATCGGCTATTGGTAAATTGCAATTGAAATACATGCCCTCCTGTTTCAATATCTAATCCTAGACTTAAAGAGTTGTAATAGATGGATTTAATCTGATTGGGCAGAACATAGAAATACTCATACGTTAAAGCTGTCTTTCTGGTGATTTTATTTCTACCGCCAAAACCTATGCTCCAAACATCGTTTTTATATTGTTGAGAATCTACAATATTTCTGTGCACTAGTGTAGGCATGATCTGCAAAGAAAAGTTTTTATTGAACTTCTTTGACACCAACAATTGATGCGTGTAGAACAAACGGTGGGTATTGTAATAAGGGTCCCAAGATTTAGAGGTGTTTTTCTCTGTTTGATAGGCCATATTAGAATACCATACTAAACTAACGGGTCTGAGTTGATCACCTTTTGCCTGGCGCATGATTTTCCATTTGATGCTGCCATCAAATACTTTTCCAACATTACTTCTTCCCACTTCTAAATTGAGCAAATCGGTTAGGCCATAAGTAAAACTCATTCTTTGAAAGGCTTGATCTAAACCCCACAATTGGTAACCACCTTGATTCACTTCACCAAATCTGTGGCAAATTCTAAAGTCCAAGTTTTGCTTACCAATCATTTCAGTGTTTTGACTATTGATGATACGGGTCCCTTTAAATACGTTGGTTTCGTAATCAGGACCAAGGTCAATTTCCCATAATCCATCTAATAGCCGTGAGGTATCGCCTTTAAGGCCTGGCAAATCCGAAACGGCCTTTAAATTGGTATCCGAAACAATGGTTTGGGCATTCAAACTCCCTCCCAATACTATGGCTAAAATAACTGCTAATCTCATTTTTTAGTATAATCCATTATCATATCAACTGTCAACTCTTCGGCAATTTTAGCACCAGCTGTTGCAGGAATATTGATGTGGTAATCTTTAGGCTTAACTTTAATATCAGAGGTAGCTGTTACTTTGCCATCTTTGATCACAAACTTAGCTACACCAGTGATGTCTTTTGTTACATCTTTAATGGTTAACTTACCTGTATAATTAGCAGTGTAAGAACCATCTTTTGTAAAATCTACTTTCGAGATATCTGTCACTGTTCCTTTAAAAGTAGCTTTAGGGTATTTATCGCTTTCCGCATAACTTTCATTAAAATGATCCTCCATCAATTGATTGGTAAAATCAAACCCTTTCATGAGCAATGAAAATTCCATTGCACCAGTACTTGAGTTCAATACGCTAACAACCTTGCGGTTTTCAGCTTTGATGTCTTCAAGGGTAGTATGAGAAAAGAACTTTACAGTACCTGTTTTGGTCATGTAGTTGTCAGCATTTAAACCTAATGCCAGACATAGTGCGGTGGTTAATGCAAAAAATTTATTCATAATAATATTCGTATAGCAATTATTTGACCAATTTGCAGCGGTCTAGGTAGACATCAAAATTTAAGCCGTTACAAAACCCAGCTAACTCAATCATAGACTGTGCTTTTAATTGGGCGTATTGGGCGTTGTCTGTAGTATCCATCTCACACAAAACCACTCCCATGGCATCATCTGTTGCCAAACTGATGGTATAACGGTTGTTTTGGAAATCAATCTGACTTATCTGACCCTTAACTTGAAGCACTTTACCATTGTAAATTTTATTGGCGCTGTCTTCAAATTGGGTATAATCATTAAATAATTTTTTAGCCTCAACTTTAAGCAATTGATCAGATTTAAGTGGGTCATGGTGTTTGGCTCCGTTTACAAAAACATACCAATAGGCTGCCCCACCACCCATTAAGGCTATGGCTAATATGATTAATATTCCTTTTTTCATGTGTAACTTGATTAATTTTCTGGCGCTCCTCTTCTGATCCAAGCTTCTATTTTATTGACATCACAATCGGCCATTTTTTGCGTTGGCGGCATGTTCTTACTACCTCCTGAAATGTACTTAACAGCGTTCAACAATTGATCTTGTGGCAGCGCTAAAATGGTTGCAGCATAAGTATCTAATGCGATTCCAGCATTGGCATTGGCGGTGGTATGACAACCGGCATCTGTGCAGTTGGCTTTTAAAATAGGTTCAACTGTTTTAGTAAACGTAGCATTAGTGGTATCACAAGCATTGGCATTAGGATAGAGCTTATCTGCTTTATCGTAATAACAAGCGTTTAGTGACATTAAAGTTAATACTGCTGTAAAAAAATAAATACGTTTCATGGTAATTAATTATTAGGTGCACCTGCGTTTACCCATTTTTGAATCTTTAGTCTATCGCACTCAGAGATCTTAATATTGGCACTTGGCATAGGTTTATAACCTATAACATGGTTAATCGCTCCCATTAAACTTCCATCAAGGGCATGAGCAGATAAATTGGCGTGATCATTTAATAAAAGTGCACCACCATTATGACATGAGTTACATTGTTGATCAATTATAGGCTTAATATTCGCAGTGTATGCAAATGAGTTTGTATCACAAGCTGAAGCACAATAATTGTTTCTGGCTCCTTGATTAATCCATTTTTCAATGATATCCTTTTGATCTTGTGTTAGACTCATAGGATATGGAGGCATTTTATTGTTAATTATCTCCTCATACAATTTACTTTTCAAAGCTTGCCCCTTAACAACTTCTCCAGTAGAGACAATATTAGCATATTTATCCAAAACAACCCCTTCTACTTGTGCCCCCGCGTCATGACAACCTGCTTGCGCACAATTAGCCAAAATAATTGGCAATACATCATTCACAAAATAAACAGTATCAGAGCTGCAGTTTTTACTCGTATCAACCCAATCAACACCTTTGGTTAACAATGTTTTTTGAGGAGCTTGATGCTCACATGCTGTTAATAAAAAAATTGAAAAACAAACGAAGACAATTGCTTTCATATTTTCAAATTTAAGCAAATAAGTCTTTAATTATACAATTATGATTAAGTTCAGATTTCGCGGTTAGGATCCCATTGCTCAAGGTAATCTGCTACCCTGCGCACAAAGGCACCACCTAATGCACCATCCACTACTCTGTGGTCATAGCTATGGCTTAGGAACATCATGTGTCTGATAGCAATTACATCACCATACTCAGTTTCCAACACTGCTGGCTTTTTACGAATAGCACCAACAGCTAATATGGCTACCTGTGGTTGATTGATAATAGGAGTACCCATCACATTACCGAATGTACCAACGTTGGTAATGGTGTATGTTCCACCTGTAATTTCATCAGGTTGTAATTTATTCTCTCTAGCGCGTTTTGCTAAATCGTTAACATCTTTCACCAATCCAAGTAAGTTTTTAGTATCTGCATTTTTAATTACAGGTACAATTAGATTACCAGAAGGCAAAGCTGCTGCCATACCTATATTGATGTTTTTGCGCTTGATGATATTCTGACCATCCAAAGACACATTGATATTAGGGAAATCTTTAATGGCTTTAACAACCGCCTCAATGAATATTGGTGTGAAAGTGATTTTTTCTTTTTCTTTCTTTTCAAAACCACCCTTGATTTTATCTCTCCATTGAACCAAGTTGGTAACGTCTACTTCAACAAATGAAGTCACGTGCGGACTAGTCGCTTTACTCATCACCATATGGTCTGCAATGAGTTTGCGCATTCTGTCCATCTCAACGATTTCATCGCCAGGCATTAGAGCTACTTTTGAAGCTTGTGGTTTAGTCTCAGTTTTAGGGCTTGACACAGCATTAACAGCAGGAGTTGATTCCACAATTGGAGCTGTTGAAGTTTGAGTCCTTCCTGATGCAATGTATTTCAGTATATCACCTTTAGTCACACGGTTATCATTACCTGAACCTTGAATTTGCTCTAACTCTGACATGCTAATGCCTTCTGTTTTTGCAATATTTAAAACCAAAGGCGAATAAAATCTACCACCTGCTTGTGCACTGTGATTTAATTGTGCGGCAGCTTGGATAGACTGTTCTACTACCTGAACCGCTTGAGCAACAGGTTTGGCGGCTTCTACAACTGGCGCTACTGTAGCAGATGGTGCTGCAGCGGCCGAGGCATCAGATCCTATAACGGCAATAGCTGCACCAACAGGCACAACATCCCCTTCGTTAAAGAGTTTCTTGATCAAAACACCTTCACCAGTAGAAGGCACTTCTGAGTCAACTTTATCGGTAGCAATCTCAACAACTGCTTCGTCTAATTTAATGGTATCACCTTCATTCTTCAACCATTTAGTAATGGTAGCTTCTGCAATACTCTCGCCCATTTTAGGCATGATCAATTCAAATTGTGCCATAGCTTAAAGGTGCAAAAATACAACTAATTTTTATAAATCGATGGATTGTTTTCAACCCTTAATACACTTGAGTTTTCAGAATAATTAGTATTTTCGCCCTACATGCAACCTAACGCCTCTTCTACTCCACTTAAACTCATATTCGTAACCTTATTAATTGATGTAATGGGAATTGGTATCATTATCCCTATACTACCTCAACTTTTAAAAACTTTAGGTGGCTATTCCTTGTCAGAGGCTTCAAGTATGGGTGCTTGGATGCTGTTTGCTTTTGCCTTTCCTCAATTTCTGTTTTCGCCTCTGATGGGCAACTTAAGTGATCGTTTTGGCAGACGACCCATTATTATAATAGCCCTTTTAGGCATGGGTTTGGATTATTTTTTTCACGCATTGGCTTGGAGCATACCCGTATTGTTTGTTGGCAGAGTGATCGCTGGCATTTGTGGCGCCAGTTTTACCACTGCGAGTTCCTATATAGCAGATGTGAGCACCCCTGAAAAACGCACTCAGAATTTCGGTCTTATAGGCATGGCATTTGGCTTGGGATTTATATTAGGACCTGTTTTAGGTGGATTGGTAGCAGGCATCAGTACACAAGCGCCATTTATATTGGCAGGTACTTTATCGGTTGCTAATGCCTTACTGTGTTACTTCTATTTGCCTGAGAGTTTATCTAATGAGCATCGCAGAGCATTTGATTGGAAGCGTGCCAATCCTTTGGGCGCCATTAAACAAATCAAACAATATCAATATGTATTGAAGCTAATTGGACCGTTTTTCGTTTTACAATTAGCCTCTCATGCCGTTCAATCCAATTGGTCATATTACACCAAATTTAAATTCCAATGGGACGAAAAAATGATAGGACTATCATTGGGTATGGTGGGTTTAATGGTATCTATTGTTCAAGGCGGCTTAATCAGAGTGATTATTCCAAAGCTGGGCAATCTAAAAGCCATTCAATTAGGCTTTGTATTCTTTACTATTGGCATGTTTTTATTTGGCTATACAACTCAAGGTTATTGGATGTTTGGCATCACCGCTGTGTATTGCATGGGCGGCATTGCTGGACCAGCCATTCAGGGTGAAATGAGCCATTCGATTCCTGCCAATGCCCAAGGTGAATTGAGTGGTATTGTTACAAGTGCCATGAGTATTACTGGCATTTTAGGCCCGTTAATCATGAATAATTTATTTGCCTATTTTACCCAAGACAATGCCCCAGTTATATTACCTGCTGCCCCTATGTATTT
Organism: Bacteroidia bacterium; assembly: GCA_044368575.1. GTDB lineage: Bacteria > Bacteroidota > Bacteroidia > NS11-12g > UBA955 > JABMMZ01. The sequence continues at coordinate 49,115 of JBIPPH010000001.1, read as the reverse complement.
AGGTGCCGTACTTATGGCCATTGCTGGCATTTGGATCAGTATTGTCCTCAAACAACAAGCCAAACAAAGCGTTTAGTGCTTTAAATAAGTTTCCAATTGCAAGGCAATTTTATCCCAAGAAAACTGACTGTGAATAACAGTTGCTCCCTTTTGCCCAGTAGCTTGTCTGAGCTCAGCCTCTTTTAATAGGGCTATAACTTGTGCTGCAAAACCTTTAGCCTCAGTGCGCATAAAGGCGCCTTCCCCATCTTGGATGCCCAAGCCTTCAAAACCAATATTAGAGCAAACTACAGGAATCCCCATAGACATCGCCTCTAAGACCTTGTTTTGAGTGCCTGCACCAAATCTCAATGGCGCTACCACCACACTGGCTTGGTTATACATTTCAGATAAATCAGGAATAAATCCAGTCACTTTGATGTTTTTGCAAGCTAACTGTTTAACGGCTTCTATAGGTCTTTGTCCGGCAATGATAAACGTAATATCTGGGCATTCTGATTGGATCAAAGGCAAAATGTCTTTTACAAAATATTGCACAGCATCCACATTCGGCGCGTAATCCATATTGCCAGTAAACAATAAGGTTTTATTGTGGGCGTAATCATGGTTATTGGGCTTAAATTGATCCGTGTCAACACCATTGGGCAAAAGCGCTATTTGATCCACTTGATGTTGCGCTTTTAAAAAATTTAAATCCTCCTTTGAACAGACCAAATTCAAATCAAATTGTTGGAGTATGGTTTTTTCATAAGCAATAACGCGCTTTGACTCAATGGCATCTAAAAGCCTTGAAAATAAATTACGTGGTACTTGTAAACGCCTTTGCCAATATAAAGAAAAGGCATCGGGCAAGTCTAGTATTTTATAAGTAGATTGAATACCCTGTGCATATTGCGCCATACGTAAATGCTGCACATGAATGGCATCAAATTGATGTTGATTCAATAGCGTTTTAAGCGCTTTAGCAAAACGTTTAGATTTAAAATAATTAACTTGTAAAGGCAAATGGCCTAACATCCCCCATAAGACCTGCCAATAACTTTGATATTTAGGCAAAGGAATAACAGTAATAGACGCAAAAATGGGCTTTAATTCAGCTTCATATTGCAAATCAGAAGCTTGTTCACTAAAACAAATCAAATGCAATTCGTGCTGAACTGACAAGCGTTTGCACAAATTGAATATTTTCAACTTGTCGCCCCTAAATGGCGGATAAGGGAATCTATTGGCTATAAACAATATCTTCATGCGCCAAAAGTAAATCTATAAGTAATATGCTTCTTAATGGGTTTTGCGCCCATAGATTGAAACATACTCAACATTTTTGGATTAAAGTCTCCTACCCAAGCTAATTCATTATCAATAAAGCGGCCATCTTTTATCAGTTGATTTCTGAAATACATGATCATAGCTACCTCAACACCTAAGTTGTGAAAGCCTGGTATTACGCCAAAAACAATACCGCGCAATCGGGTTACCTTTCTTTTATAATAGAGGAATTTTAATTTCCCCCACCAATTCATTTTACCGTTCACATGTTTGAAGATTTGATTCACATCTAACACCGAAATATAAAACCCTATTGGTTTGCCATTGTGATAGGCAAATACATTCAAATGGCCTTCCAAAATGGGCTTCATTTCTTGCATGCGCAACATAATTTTGTCAACTGTCATGGGCACAAAATTTTCGTGAAATGACCATGCTTGATTATAAATAGTCACAAAATCTTCTGCGTACTTTTTAAGTTGATTAGTATGGATATAATCAAAGGTATAAGCTGAATTAGACATTACCCTTGTAGCCAATTTACTAAACCTTTCAAAGTTGAATGATGCGATTTCAATTAATGAGGTAGTTTGTCCGATTTGGGATTTAAAACCATAGGTTTCAAACAAGGTCTGATAATAGGGAAAATTGTAGTTTTCGCGATAACTAGGACTAGCGAACCCTTCAACCATCAAGCCCCAAAAACTATCTCTATCACCAAAATTCACCGGCCCATCCATATAATTACAGGCATTTTCTTGAAGCCAATGTTTGGCAGTATCGAACAAGGTATTTGCCACTGTTTGGTCATTGATACACTCAAAGAAACCACAAGCACCTGTAGTGAGTTGTTGTTGTTCATAAATTTGATAAAAGGCCGCAATTCTGCCTATCACCTTGCCTTCACTCTGAATATACCATCTTTTAGCAGCACCAGTCTGAAACGAAGGATTTGAGGCAGGATCAAACACCTTTTCGACATCGGCATCAAGGGGCATTATGTATTGAGGATCTTGTTTATACAACTGCTTTGGGAAGTCAATAAACACTTTCTCATCTGCCTTAGAAACAACTTCTATAACGCGCATATTCACCAAGCAAAAATACTTATAAATTGGCATTTCACATGCAATAAATTCAAGTCGACTTTGACGGAATAAAAAAAGAAGTATATTGCAAGAGAAATGCAACACAAACGTTATATCATTAGCGGTGCTGGTAGCGGCATCGGTCGAGCCATAGCCTTAAAACTAGCTCAAGCGGGCGCTGGCATCATACTTATAGGCAGAAATCAAGAAAAACTTGAACAGACCCACAGTATGTTAGCCAAAGGCAACCACTTGGTAATCAGCACAGATATTAGGCTTAAGAAAAATTGCCTTGAAGTATCTAATATTTTAAATGGTACCCATATTGATGGCATTATCGCCAATGCAGGTATTGGCGGTGAAAATTACTTTAGCGATGACGACCGTTGGGAAGAGATCATCGATACAAATTTATCAGGTACTTATTATTTTGTGAATGCATTCCTACCACAACTAAAAAACAGCAACGGTACTTGCAAGCAAGTATTGATTACCTCAAGTGTATTGGCTAAATTAGGGGTGAAACACTACACCGCTTATTGTGCTTCTAAAGCAGGCTTGTTGGGCTTAACCAGAAGCTGGGCTATGGAACTCGCGGAAGATCAAATCATGGTAAACGCCATTTGCCCAGGTTGGGTCAATACCAATATGGCAAAAGAAGGTATGGAAGGCATCGCTAAAAGCATGGGCATTAGCATGCAAGAATTTCACCAATTAGCTATGCAAAGTGTGCCATTAGGCCGAATGGCTGAGCCTGAAGAAATTGCAGACTTAGTATACTATTTAATGGGTCAAAATGCTATAACAGGTCAAGTTATTGACATTAACGGTGGCAGTGTAATGAGCAGTTAATTTTTGAACGCATTTGCTTATTTTTGCCCCGCCTCATGAAACAATTCGTTAAAACCATACAAGTTACAATAAAAGGGATTCTCTATTGGCTAAGACCGCATTTGTATTTGTCATTTTTGAGTAAACCTGCATTGTTGTTTCACAACGTGATTCAAATGTCTAAGTGGATACAAAAAAACAAACAAGCCAATATCCTCGATGATTTTTTCACCTTTAAGCGTGATCACCAAAAGCGCTATGAATTGTATGATTATATTCTAAAGGCAAAAGGCTTAGACCAAGTTGAATGCGATTATATTGAGTTGGGAGTATACCAAGGTCAATCCTTTAAATGGTGGGTTGAACACAACACCCATCCCAACAGCAGATTTTACGGATTCGATACCTTTGAAGGCTTACCTGAAGATTGGGGTTTGCACTTCAAAAAAGGCAGCATGAATGCTGTTTCTATTCCAAGCATACAAGATGATAGAGCCCAATTCATTAAGGGTTTATTTCAAGATACTATTCCTGGCTTCTTACAAGAAACGCCCTTAAACAATGGCAAGCGCAAAATCATTCACTTTGATGCTGACTTATTTTCATCCACTTTGTATGGCTTAGGCATGTTGTCTGTTTATTTAAAACCTGGCGACATTGTTTTATTTGATGAATTCAATGTTCCCAACAGTGAATTTTATGCCTTAAAAATGTTTGAAGATAGTTACTACCGCGAGTTCAAATTAATCGCTGCAGTGAACAACTATTATCAAATTGCTATGGAAGTGGTGAAATAAAAATCATTAGCTATTTCCCCTTAATTTTGCACAACCAATTTGAATCTATACAATATGAACAAAGGACCTATATCACAATTTATTGAACACCATTACAGACACTTTAATGCCGCTGCATTAATGGATGCGGCTAAAGGTTACGAAACCCATTTAAACGAAGGTGGCAAAATGATGATTACCCTAGCAGGTGCGATGAGCACAGCTGAATTGGGGATTTCATTAGCAGAAATGATTCGTCAAGATAAAGTGGCCATCATTAGTTGCACAGGGGCTAACCTAGAAGAAGACATTATGAATTTAGTGGCTCATAGCCATTACAAAAGAGTGCCTAATTACAGAGACTTAAGCCCACAAGACGAATGGGATTTATTAGAAAACCACTATAACCGTGTAACAGATACTTGCATTCCTGAAGAGGAGGCCTTTAGACGTTTACAACAACACATCCATCAATTATGGAAATCAGCAGACGACAAAGGTGAACGCTATTTTCCTCACGAGTTCATGTATCAAATGTTATTGAGTGGTGTATTGGAGCAATACTACGAAATTGACCCTAAAAACAGCTGGATGCTAGCCGCAGCACAAAAGAATATCCCTATTGTGGTTCCTGGATGGGAAGACTCTACTATGGGCAATATCTTTGCTAGTTATGTGATCAAAAACGAACTTAAAGCAAGCACCATGAAGAGCGGTGTTGAATACATGGTTTGGCTTGCCGATTGGTACAGAAACAATAGCAGTGGCAAAGGCGTAGGCTTTTTCCAAATAGGCGGTGGTATAGCTGGTGACTTCCCTATCTGTGTAGTCCCAATGATGTATCAAGACTTGGAATGGCATGATGTGCCTTTCTGGAGCTATTTCTGTCAAATATCTGATTCTACCACAAGTTATGGCTCATATTCAGGTGCCGTACCGAATGAAAAAATCACTTGGGGTAAATTAGACATTCACACGCCTAAATTCATAGTTGAAAGTGACGCGACCATAGTTGCGCCATTAATGTTTGCATGGATTTTAGGTTGGTAATCCACCCTTAGATAACAAGTTTAGAAAGCGTCTTCGGACGCTTTTTTTTATTGGTTGATAGAGCTGATCAAATCAAATTTGGTAATGATGTGAATATTACCACCCAAATCTGACATCAAAACGGCTTGATTTTGCTTTGTGATTTTAGCCGCAATGGATTCTATGCTGTCATTGTGCTTAACCATAGGGAAAGGTCCTTGCATTAAAGCTTCTACCTTGCTAGTCATCAAATCTGGCTTTTCAAATAATTGCTCAAATAAATAAGAGTCACTTAAAGACCCCACAAATTGCCCATGCTCATTGCATACTGGCAATTGAGACACATCGTATTTCTTCATCACTGCATAGGCTTCCTGAATGCTATTATCCGTTTTGATGGTCAATAATTTTAAATTTTTGTGGTGTTCAATTAAGTCCTGAGCTGTCACTAATGTCTTCTTATCTAAAAAGCCACGGTCGCGCATCCAATCATCGTTGAACATTTTCCCTAAATACCTAGTACCGTGGTCATGAAATATCACCACTACAACATCAGTTGGTTTGAAAAAATGTTGCATTTGCAATAGCCCTGCAATTGCTGAGCCTGCACTATTTCCTGCAAATATGCCTTCAGTTCTAGGCAATAAGCGGGTGTATATGGCGGCATCTTTATCCGTTACTTTTTCAAAATGATCAATGACTGAGAAATCAACATTTTCAGGTAAAAAATCTTCCCCAATACCTTCTGTGATATAAGGGTAAATTTCATTCTTATCAAAAATGCCCGTTTCTTTATATTTCTTGAAAACAGACCCATAAGTATCTATGCCCAAAACTTTAATGTTTGAGTTTTTCTCTTTCAGATATCTACCAGTACCACTGATGGTACCACCTGTTCCTACCCCTACTACCAAATGGGTAATTTGACCTTCTGTTTGTTCCCATATTTCAGGACCTGTACTTTCATAGTGGGCCGCTGAATTGCTTAAATTATCATATTGATTGGGTTTCCAACTGTTAGGAATCTCGTTGACTAATCTTGAAGAAACAGAATAGTAAGACCTTGGATCTTCAGGCTCAACATCTGTAGGGCAAACAATCACTTCAGCGCCAAAGGCTTTAAGGGCATCAACCTTTTCTTTGCTTTGTTTGTCAGTGGTAGTGAAAATACATTTATACCCTTTGATAACTGCCGCTATGGCCAAGCCCATGCCGGTATTACCGCTGGTGCCTTCAATGATGGTGCCACCTGGTTTTAATGCGCCAGATTTTTCAGCATCTTCGATCATTCTGAGGGCCATACGGTCCTTTATGCTATTGCCGGGATTAGTGGTTTCAATTTTAGCCAAAACAGTGCATGGCAAATCAGCTACTATGCTGTTTAATTTCACCAAGGGCGTATTCCCTATGGTTTCTAATACATTTTTAAAATAAGCCATTATGCTTCTTTGCTATTGTTTTGAATGATTGCTTTAGTCCCTTCTAGTTGATATAACTTCTGTGCCAAATCACTTTGATCATCAGCCCATTGATTGTATGAGCGAATGGTTTCGGATATTTCACTCAAATAGCGATTTCTTGAAGGGGGGATAATGAATACTTTCTCACTCATTTCATCACTGGCTTTAAAATTAGTATTGAAACTAGAACCTGTTTTAGTATCTAAAACATTCAACAACGAACGGTAAAGGGTATTCATACCTGGATCGTTGAACTGAGCTGCAATTGTTCCAAATACTGGCATCAATTCAGTGTCTTGATCAAACAATTTGTGATTGCGTTGGAATTGTTTTTTAACATCGCGCAAGGCATCAGCAGCGCCTTTTTTATCAAATTTATTGACCGCAATAATGTCTGCAAAATCCAACATATCTATCTTCTCTAATTGAGTGGCTGCACCATATTCAGGAGTCATTACGTATAGTGCCACATTACTGTGCTCAGTAATTTCTGTATCACTTTGACCTATACCACTTGTCTCTAATATGATCAAATCAAACCCTGCTGTTTTAAGAATCAACAAAGCATCATCAACATGCTTACTCAATGCCAAATTACTTTGTCTGGTAGCCAATGATCTCATGTAAACTTTAGGATGGTTGATGGCATTCATTCTGATGCGGTCTCCCAACAAGGCACCTCCTGTTTTGCGTTTACTAGGATCTACAGATATTATGGCAATTGAAAGGTCTTTTTTATCAAATAAGAAACGTCTAACAAACTCGTCAACCAAACTGCTTTTACCAGCACCTCCAGTTCCAGTAATCCCTAATACAGGGGCCTGTTTTTGGCCTTCAAGGGCGGCTTCTAATTGCGGTCTTATGGTGGCGAATGCTTCTGGAAAATTTTCAGCATTGGATATCAATTGAGCAATGTGCATGCTCTCTTTCTGTCTTAAGGCCGTTAAATTTAAACTAACATTTTGACCCGTTGCAAAATCAGATTTTACAACCAAATCATTGATCATGCCTTGCAAACCCATGGCGCGCCCATCATCAGGATGGTATATTTTTGCGATGCCATAATCCTCCAAGGCTTTAATTTCTTCTGGCAATATGGTACCACCACCGCCACCAAAAATTTTGATATGCCCTGCTCCTTTTTCTTGAAGCAAATCATACATGTATTTAAAATACTCATTGTGACCACCCTGATAGCTGGTCATTGCAATGGCATTGGCATCTTCTTGGATGGCAGTATCAACCACTTCCAGTGCACTTCTATCGTGTCCCAAATGAATCACTTCACAGCCTGTTGACTGAATAATACGGCGCATCACATTGATGGCAGCATCATGGCCATCAAACAAAGAGGCCGCAGTAACTATTCTAACTTTGTTTTTGGGTTGGTAAACAGCGTCTTGCATATTGTATTTGCAAAACTAATGAAATTCATTGAATTGGCCATATAATTTGGCGCAAGGCTGGTCTTAAAAAGTGGCGTTATAACTCAATGCAGGCAAAATCGGCAATTGGTTGACTCTAGTATAGTTTACACGGTCAAAATAGAAAATATTAGGCCTATTATAGACATTAGTAACTGAGAGAACTATCCAACTCTTATAGGTTTTATGAGGTTTGAATTGATATTTTATAGAGGCATCTAATCGGTGATAGGTTGGTAATCGACCTTGATTAAAGCCGCCATATACGATCCCTAATTGACCATTGCTAGTAATATAATTCGTACTTGGACCTGATTGAAAATCAAACTTTTCATAAAAGCCTTGGGTTTGGGTGAAAGGGAAACCACTACCGAAATTCCAACGCGCATTAGCAGACAATCTGTTGCGTTTGTCCAAAACATAATCTAAAACCAGATTGATGTTGTGCCTGCGGTCCCAATGAGGGTTATAGGTATTAATACCGTCAAATCTGGTCACATAGGTTAAAGAGTATACGGCCCATATATACAAGCGCTTATTATTATCATATTTGTATTTGATATCACCTCCATAGGCCTTTCCACTTTCAACAACAAAATCCTTTTTTAAACGCTCTGGTTGAACAGAATAATCACCATCGTCATCAAATAATTTTTCGCGGTTGATATTGGTAATTTGATTGAAATTTTTGTAAAATCCTTCCATACCAAATTCACTAAAGCGATTGATGTCATAGTCAAAGCCAAACACATAATGCCAAGCTTTTTGGAGACGGCTATTAACTGGCTTACCATTAAAGTTCTTTTGCAAGTCATCTGGGCCTGATAAAAAACCATAAAACAAATTGACCACATCTCTATCGCTAAAGGCTGACAATAAATTCTGAGAATATTTACCAAAAGCGCCTTTTAAACTTAAACGGCTATTGACATTGTATTTACCATTCACCCTCGGTTCAATAGAGGCATTGCCCAAAGAGGCATAATACTGCATGCGCAATCCACCTTCTAAAGCATACTTTAATCGCACCCACTTGTACAAACCAAAACCACACAATTCAGTGGTAAATTCTTGTTGAGCAATCTTTCTGTTATTGCTGTTAAATATGGTAAAATCTGTGCTAAAGGCGTTGATTTCAAAGCCATATTTGATTTCGTCTTTATGGTTTAAAGACAATATATTCAAGCCCATATTCAAGCCACTGATTGCACTTGATCTTGGCTTATTGTCTATCTCAGTTTGTTTAATGGCATAATCTGAATAGGTAATAAAACCATTCACTTTAGATTGATTACCATCTGGTATCAGCGTAAAATGCGTTCCCATTCCAGTTTGATTCCATGCATACGAAGTGGACCCTGGAAAATTAACTCGGTCTCTAAAATTAAATCCAAAGAGCTTCATATTACTGCCATTGGCAGAGTTGAATGTCAACTTGCCGTATACATCATTAAAACTATAAGGTAATTTTGAAGGATCGGCGTATTGATAAAATGTCTTGGACGATTTGTCGAGGTAGGAATTCTTTATAGATACCACAAAATTACTACTGCCTCTGCCTGCAACAAATTTTTTCAGTGGTCCTTCCAATGACAGCTTCCCTAAAAATGGGCTGACTGCAAAATTACCGGCCAGTCTGTTTTTATTACCATCGCGGGTTTTCACATCAACAATGGCTGAAATTCTACCGCCGTATTGAACACCAAAACCAGCGCTGTAAACATCAGCAGATTTCATCAAGTCCACATCAAAAACAGAAAACAAACCAATTGAATGGAATGGATTGTAAATGGTCATACCATCTAATAAAACCTTATTCATTACAGGGCTACCTCCTCTGATATACAATTGCCCCCCTTGGTCACCACTGAACACGACACCTGGTAAAACTTGTAAATACTGAACCAAATCAGGGGTTCCTCCAACGGTAGGAATTTTAAATAACTGAGAAGGCTTAATTTTACTAGCGCCAATATCAATGTCTTCGCGTTTTCTTTTCCTAACATCCGTCACTTTTCCGCCCAATAAAGTTACTATCTGTTGTTTAAGGTAGAAGTTTTCTAATTCTACTTTACCCTCAACAATTTTTACTGTGATGGTATCCGTTTTATACCCCAAAGCCGAACAAAAGAGCTTGTATTGACCTACAGGGATAGAATTGATAATATAGTAGCCATCTTGATTGGTAAAGGTTGATAATTCTGTCCCTAAAATTTGCAATTGAACATTGTCCAAATCATTACCGGTCTTTTGATCCCTCACATACCCTTTAACACCACCTGTTTGAGCCAACAAGTTGTATGAGCAAATCAGAAGACCAATCAATAAGGAACGAGAAAACATACGCAAATGTATGAAAAATCAAGCGTTTTTTGTGTGCCTTAAAAAATAAACCAAATAGCCAAGCATGGAGGCTGTGAGTCCTATGCCCCATGACCAACAAGCCCCTATCAAACCGTAATGAGGAATAGCAAATATGGCGGCAACTACACCAAAACAAAGCCCTAAAACATTGATCCAAAATATGGCTGTAAATTGGTCTTTAGCATGTAAATAATGGTTAATGATATTAGACACACTAAACACCATAATGCCTAAAACACAGTGAGGCAACAATTTGGCAATTTCTAAAAAGTCTTGACTGAATAGCGAAGTCCAAAAGCCTGAGGGCAAAAGACATAAGGTTAAGGCCATGGCCAAAGATCCAATGAGATTCAACCCTATAAAGCGCTTGGTCATTTGAATGTCCTCAATGGCAGACAAACTGTTGCGAATTTTCATATGTTGAATTTGGCCAATGCTGTGACCAAGTATCCAAACCGCCTCACATAAAACAATAACATTGTTGTAAACCCCTAGATCGGCATTATTAAGCCATAAGGCAATTAAAAAAAAATTGATTCGATAATTGAGAAATTGAATGAATTGTGCCCCTTGAACCCATGCCCCCTGCTTTAAAATGATGCGCTGAAACAAAAAAGGCTCGGAAGTATATTTGAAAGCCGATCGATTCAACCAACGGAATGCCAAAACAGCTGAAATCATTAAAGAAGCTAGTAAACAAATAGGATACAAACTCAACTGAGGTCCAAATGCGTATACCGAAATAAGTAATCCAATTAAAATCAAAACGGGCGAAACCAACAAACTCCAGTTGCGATAAGATAACTTTTGTTGGCCCATTAGTAACATTTGTAGGAGATTGACCAGGGCAAACAAAATAGCCAAAGGCACAATTGTCCATTTAAAAGGCAAGTCAAAAAAACCTATTATTGGCAAGGCCAGCAATCCAACCGCCAGTATGAAAAAGCAAGCTGACTTGAGGAGCAATTTAGGCTGATGCGTATAAGACAAATTAATGACTGAACTATTGCTGCCGAACTCCATAATCATTTGCAATAAAGCCACTGATGACAAGAGCAAACTGATTTGCCCTCGACCAATACTCCCGAAAGTTCTTGACACAAAAACCACCAAAGCCAAACCCAAAACAGCAACTGCAATTTTGCTTAAAAAGGTTGAGGCAATGGGTTTCAGATGCATTAGATATTATTGGTTTTATAGCCTAAACTTTGTAATTTGGTTTTGATTTTTTGAGTCATATCCCCTTGGATCAAGATCTCACCATCCGTTATAGAACCTCCGGTTCCACAGAAAGCTTTGAGTAGTTTAGCCAAGGCTTCATGGTCTGCTTCAGTGCCAACAAAACCACTGATTAAAGTTGCTTTCTTACCGCCCCTTTGTTTAGTTTCCAAACGTATCCTGAGTTTTTGTTGCTGAGGCGGCAGTGTTTCTGTATGCTCTAATTCTGACTCAAACTCAAAATGCTCATCTGTGCTGAACATGATACCATCAAAATCGCGTTTCTGTTTTTTACTCATTTTGAAGAATTTTTAAACTTAAGGGTTCTATTCTAATTTCTACTTTTTGACCTAACCACAATGGCTCGCCATCAACATGCACCGGTCCTGAGGTTTTTCTAATAACCTCAAAATCAGTTCCTGTAAATAACTCAGAGTGTTCATTCATATGCAAACGCCTTTGCAAGAGATTGCCAACAATTTTAAAAAAATCAACACCTGAAAAAGCTTTAACAACTAACACATTGAACAAGCCATCATCTGGTTTAGCGCCAGGATACAAATACACATTATTGCCCCACTGTGTAGCATTGGCAATTCCAATCATAAAAGCCTTTCCTTCCCAAATCAATTGATTGTCTTTGTACAAAGCGTAGGTTTGAGCTTTATAATTCAAATGCTTGAGAATGGTTTTGACATAGCCTTGTAAGCCACGCTTTTTATTACCAGCAAAGGCTGCACTGATTTGAGCATCAAAACCAAAGCCGCCAATATTAATCATACAATGGCGATCAAACCAAACTGTATCAATCAACTTTTCTTTTTGAAAGGCCAAATTTTGTATGGCTTTTGTTGTATTCAAAGGCAATTTAAAATGCCTTGCAAAACCATTACCTGAGCCTAATGGAATGATGCCTAAAACAACAGAGGTATTCACCAAGCGAGAGGCTATTTGATTAATCGTACCATCGCCGCCAGCTGCCACAACAATATCGAATGCTTCTTTAATGGCTCTCTCCGTTAAGTAGTGTAAATCTTCTGGTTTTTCAGTTGGCCAAATCTGAACTTCAAATTGATTATGATCAATGTGTTGCTGAATTAATGATGGCAGATCACGCACTTTGTTTTTCCCTGAAAACGGGTTATAGATGACCACCAATCTGCGCTTCAACATACTATTTCTTAAAAGCAAGCTCTAATAAATTGGCCCCCATTTTTAAAGCTTCTTGACGTTTTTCTTCAGGATCGTTATAAACGGATTGGTCTTCCCAGCCATTGCCTAAATCGGCTTCATATGAAAAGAAACAAACCAACTTGCCATTATAAATCAGACCAAAGCCTTGAGCTGGTTTGCCATTGTGTTCATGTATTTTAGGTAAGCCTTTATTGAAATTGTATGTTTGATGATAAACAGCATGTGTAAATGGTAATTCAACAAAATCCAACTCTGGAAAAACCTTTTTCATTTGAGGGACTATAAAGGCTTTTAATCCATAATTATCGTCTATGTGCAAGAAGCCTCCTGCCATTAAATACAATCTCAAATTTTTAGCTTCAGCATCAGAAAACAACACGTTACCATGCCCTGTTAAATACACCCATGGGTAATTGAATAATTCAGGAGAGCCAATATCAACTATAGCTTCCTCTGCATGTATTTTAGTTTTGATATGGGTATTGCTGAATTGAATGAGGTTACCCAAAGCCGTTTTGTTGGCATACCAATCACCACCACCTTTATACTTCACTTTAGCAATTTTTACAGAAGACTCCGTAGTTCCTGAAAACAACAAACTCCAAAGGAGTATACAGAACAAGCCTCTGACAAACAACATAAAACAAAATTAAGGGTTTCCCGGCAAATCAAATTTCTCTAAATTTTCTTTTTTTACCCATCTGACCTTTTTCTTCAACTCATAAAAATCAATGCGACCATCAGGCACATAGTATGCTCTTTGGCCTTTTGCTGAAGGATTAGAGGGCACAAGATTTGAAAAGGTAATCCATTTTTGACTTGGCTCAAAGCGCAAAAGCATACTGCCTTGATCGGCATACTCAAAAAAGACTCTGTTTTGAGGGGTTTTATCCGCAATAGATGCATAAAACAAAGGCGCCCCAAAATGCAAATCCCCAAATTTATCAACGCTTAACACATCAATGACTTTGGCATTGGAAAAACTATTGCGACCAATCAAACCCAAAACCGTATAGTAGCGTTTGCGTTTGTGCTTGGTAGCATAAATTTGATAATACAAAGCACCAGGCCAATTGTCTTCATCAAATACTTCTTTTAATGAATCAAGGCCATGGGGCATATTGTCATTAAGCCAAAATACTGAAGGGGTTGCTGTAATGTTTTTGCGATACATCACCACACCATGATTGAAAAATTCTTCTTTATCATTCACCACCACCCATGTGAGCAACCGTAAACGGTTATCATCGGCATTTAAAACAGAAATGGTTTGATTGATAGAATCCAAATTCAAATCAAAACCTGAATGAGTTTGCAACAAGTTTTGCATTAAAGCAATGAAAGAATCGTTGTATTGCCTTCTGATACTGTCAGGCTTTGCATACCTTAAGCTATCCGCATATTTCTTCAATTGTGGATTGGGCAATTGTTCTGCTTTAATTGGAACAAAGCCCAATACTATGAGTAAAAAAAACAGATTTCGCATAGGAAATTAACGCGAAAATGATCGCTTTAGTATTAGCACAACTCAATTACCATGGCACTAGCACCACCGCCACCATTACAGATAGCAGCACCACCAACCTTGGCATTGTTTTGTTGAAGCACATGCAATAAAGTTACGATGATTCTAGCACCACTGGCACCCAATGGATGACCTAAAGACACAGCGCCACCATTCACATTCACTTTTTCTGATGGAATATTGAGCAATTGATTGTTTACCATACCAACTACTGAGAAGGCTTCGTTGAATTCAAAGAAATCTATTTCAGCAATTGATTTACCAGCCATTGCCGCAGCCTTAGGCATTGCTTTGCTAGGAGCCGTTGTAAACCACTCTGGTTCGTGTTCAGCGTCTGCATAACCAGTAATTTTAGCCAATGGCTTTAAGCCTAAAGCCTCCATTTTCTCTTTGCTCATCAAAACCACCGCAGCTGCACCATCATTCATAGTTGAAGCGTTAGCGGCAGTCACAGTACCTTCTTTAGAAAAGGCTGCTTTTAAAGCAGGGATCTTATCGAAGTTAACGTTTTTATATTCTTCGTCGTGATTGAACATCACTACATTGCCTTTTTTATCTTTTAGTTCTACAGGCACGATTTCAGCATCAAATTTACCGGCTGCCCATGCTGCTGCAGATTTTTTATAAGAATTGATAGCAAATTCATCTTGAGCTTCACGGCTGAAACCATACTCTTTAGCACACATATCAGCACACCAACCCATCATTTGTTGATTGTAGGCATCGAGTAATCCATCGTTGGCCAAACCATCTACCATATTCACGTTGCCGTATTTGTATCCGCTGCGACTACCCATTAAATAATGCGGCACCAAACTCATGTTTTCCATACCACCAGCCACAACTACATCAGCTAATCCCAATTGAATTTGTTGCGCAGCAAGGCTGATAGATTTCATACCACTGGCACAAACTTTATTAATTGTAGTACATTGAACAGTGTTAGGCAACCCTGCAAATTTAGCAGCTTGTCTGGCAGGTGCTTGACCCAAACCAGCTTGAAGTACGCTTCCAAAATACACCTCTTGAACCTGTTCCGGATCCAATTGAATTTTATCTAAAGCGCCTTTAATGGCAGTAGCTCCTAACTTAGTGGCTGGCACTGATGCCAATGACCCCATGAAACTACCCATGGCAGTTCTTACAGCTGATACAATGTATACCTCTTTCATGATATTTGATTTTTGCCACGAAATTACTCTTTTTGATATGAAACCACACAAACAAGCCTAATAATTATTGACATGTTTTCCTTGAATTAAACCGCATACAATAAACCCAATAGTTGTGCGTTGTTTATCAAACGCCTATGTCATAACAACTACCTTTTGATTTTTTTTGAATAATTCAATTTAAAAAGGAGGTCTGTATGATGTATATGTTATTAATGGCCAGCTTAGCCAATCAAGCCACAACAAGCAATAGCAGTCAAATGCCAATTGACTGGTCATCGCAAATGACTTTTTGCAAATTGGGTAAAATCAAAAAACAAGTCTTGGTGCTATACCCCAACAGGCAATATGCTTTTTATCAAGTTGGGGCCAACAACAAATGTCATTTTGACACTGGCGCTTATAAGTACCAAAGCCTAACTCACAATTTAAAATTCAATAGTTTACTGAGTGCCTCTGAGTTCAATGCTCTGACTAAAAACAGTGTTAAAATAAAGGACAATGAGGTGTATATCCCAAAAGACAAAACCAGCTATAAACCCTGCAATAAAGATGAAGTGTCCAATACAATGGCTATGTTTAACACACTTAAAGCGATTGAAATCAAAAACAAACCTTTAGACGCATTAAGTTTAAAGCGAGGGTATAAACTAGAAGTGATTAACCATCTTGATGCCTATAAGCATAAAATAAGCAATAAAGATGGGCAAACTTTGGTGTATCAAAAAGGTCAAAAAACCGCAGATAGTTTATATCAAATTCAAGTTAAAAGAGGCATAAATAAAAAGTACCAAGCAGTGTATGACTTGTCTAAAACCATAGTTAAAAACGCTATTACTGACTCTGCAAAACTGAGATTATTATGCGATTGGATGACTTGCAATTTTGAGTATTTATTAGAAGGCACTGTTGATCCAGCAGAATTAATAAAGGCCAAAGCAACACGTTGTGAGGGTTATGCCAATTTTATTTTAGAATTGTGCAAGCCAGTAAACATCCCATGTATTAAAGTGATAGGCACTGCAGACAATGGTAGTCTGGACAGATACAAATTCTCAGAACAGAGTGGCAGACACGCTTGGAATTTGGTTAAAATTCAGGGGCAATGGCGCCCTTTAGATGTCACTTGGCTAGACCCTACATGGCCAAAAGGTTATAAGCACGAAAACAGAGTGTATGGCAACGAACAATATTTCAATCCCAATCTTGAGCAATTAAGTATGACCCACATGCCTGATATTTCAGAGCTAGCCCTTACCAATTTCAGCCCTTTAGGTACAAAGGCTTTTTGCAATAATCCTGTGATAAAGCACTATGGAGATGACATTCAATATGTTGGCACTTATAACAATCGTATCTACACGAAAAACCCAAGTCTACTTTTCGAATTTTACACAACTCAAGCCCAAAGCATCACTTTGAGTAAAGGCAAACACGAAGCCATTATTAATATCCCACTAAAGGAAGGCATAAACCAAATCAGCATAGCTAGTCCTGAGCAATTAACTGAAATAACCTTTGAAAACAGTCAAATCAAAGCAGTGTTTTACATTAATCCTGGCAAATCTAACATTACTGCGCTCAATGCAGCACTCAATGATGTTAAAAGCTATGATTGGGCGTACCATATTGAATTTTATGAATTCATGCTAAAAGTGGCTAAATCAAATCAAATCGTTATCAAGAACAATCAGGATAGCACAGGTAAAATCAATAGTTTAGCCAAAACAGTAATTGACCAATACGATGGCAAATGCCCTGCGGGTGCATGGCAATTCAATCATGGCAACGCCAACAAAAACCCTCCTGTTGCCATGCGATTTTACTTCACAGAAACCACTATTGAAGGCAAACGTTTGTATGCAGAATGTCAAGTAGCTTGCAAACAAGAAGAAACCAGCATGCTCAACCCTAAAAAATTCCCCTGCAGTAATTGGCATTTAGGTCTTGAATAAATTGCATTCCAAGGCATTCAGCTATGCGTAAAATCCCTTAATTTTGCCTTAATGAAGTATTACATCATAGCCGGAGAAGCGAGTGGTGATTTGCATGGCTCCAATTTGATGAAGCAGTTAAAACGCTCTGATCCTCAAGCTGAGATCCGATTTTGGGGTGGTGATTTAATGCTTCAAGAAAGCAGTCAAATAGTAACCCATTACAGAGAAACTGCTTTTATGGGCATAACAGATGTTTTACTCAATTTAAGAACCATACAACAATTGTTCAAACGTTGTAAAGCTGATATTTTGAACTTCAAACCAGATGCTTTAGTCTTAATTGACTACCCTGGCTTTAATTTAAAAATGGCTCAGTTTGCCAAACAACACGGCATTACTACCCATTATTACATCAGCCCAAAAGTATGGGCATGGAACACGAAGCGCGCATGGAAAATCAAAGCATGTGTAGATTATTTGTACAGCATACTCCCCTTCGAAAAAGCATTTTACGAACCCTACAAAGTCAATTTAACCTATGTGGGTAATCCTATCTGTGATGCGATTGCCAACCATCAATACCTAACTGATTTAAACAATCAGTACCAAATTCAAAAACCGATTATTGCATTGCTTCCGGGTTCAAGACTCAGTGAGTTAAAATACCTTTTACCCACAATGTTAGATGCCGTAAAAGGCCTTGATGATTACGAGATTGTTGTTGCAGGAACGTCTGCAATTGACGATAAAGTTTATCAAACATTGATTGGCAATCACCCAGTTAAACTGATAAAAGGCGCTACTTACGACATTGTCTTAAACGCAAAAGCCGCATTGGTATGTAGTGGTACTGCAACACTTGAAACGGCCCTTTTGAATTGCCCTCAAGTGGTGTGTTACAAATTTGGCAACATCAGTTATTGGATAGGCAGACTGGTGATCAAGGTCAAATACATTTCATTGGTGAATTTAATACTCAATAAATTGGCCATACCTGAATTGATTCAAACAGCTTGCGAGCCTTCTAACATTCAAAAAACGTTGCTCCCATTGCTAAAAGACTCGCCTGAACGTTTGAAAATGATACAAGATTACGCTGCCTTAAAAATTAAAGTGGGTGGTGAAGGTGCCAGTGCCAAAACAGGCCAATTAATTGCCGAAAGAACCCTGCCAACAGCTTAAACTGTTGATGAATTGAGCAGAAATTATCTGCCCATTCTTACAATATTCCCTGTGATTTTTGCTTATTTGCAGTATGAGATTCAGCCTACTCGCCTTTGTAATAAGCAGTACCCAATTTTTATTTGCAGCAATGAACACCCATTATTCCATTACCATTAAAAACCCCAATAACCACTATGCTGAGGTCAACATCACCTTAAGCGACATACAGCAATCAAACCTTCAATTGCACATGCCCGTTTGGACCCCTGGGAGTTACATGGTAAGAGAATTTGAAAAACACATTGAAGGCGTTCAAATCAGTCAAGGCCGAACAGACATTGCTTTCACTAAAACCAATAAACAAACTTGGGCCTTTACAGCCGACCCAAAACGAGGAGATGTAAACATCCATTATAGAGTGTATTGTTTTGAGCAAAGTGTAAGAACCTCATACATAGATGCAGAACATGCTTTTCTATTACCAAGCAGTTGCTTAATGTATATAGACGGCATGCAAAATGGCCAGTTAAGTATAGTTAAACCAGAACAATGGCAACAAATTTCTTGCACGCTCAAACCTGGTAAAAACAAAAGTGAATTTGAATTTACTTCTTTGGACGAATTATACGACAGCCCAATAGAAATTGGCAATCAAACCCTATTTGATTTTGAGGTAGAAGGCGTTAAACACAATGTGGCAATGGTGGGCAAAAACAATTGCCAAATTGAAACATTTAAAACGGATTTACAAAAGATTTGCATCACCATGAAGAACATCATCGGATCTCATCCTTGCAAAAACTATTTGTTTATTGTTCACCACGTAGAAGAAGGCGGCGGCGGATTAGAACACGCCAACAGCAATGTGGTTCAAATGCCAAGAAACAGTTACAGCAATCGAGAAAAGTATTTGCAATTTTTAGGCTTGTGCGCCCATGAGTACTTTCATTTATGGAATGTTAAACGCCTCAGACCTGAAGCACTTGGGCCATTTGATTACAGCCAAGAAAACTACACCAATATGTTATGGGTAGCAGAAGGCATTACCAGCTATTACGATGAATTGGCTATGTATAGAGCTGGCTTTCGCTCTGAATCAGATTATTTAAAATCACTAGCGCAAACCATGAGCGCCTGCTTCAATCGCGTAGGCGGCAATGTCCAAAGCATGCACGAAGCCTCATTTGATGCTTGGATCAAAGAATACAGACCAAATGAAAACAGTATCAATGCTCAAATTTCTTACTACCTTAAAGGGGCCGTTTTAGGTGCACTATTAGACCTTGATTTGCTCAATAACAGCAATGGTCAGAAGGGACTTGACCTACTCATGCAAGGCCTTTACAAGACTTTCTATTTAGATCAAAATAAAGGCTACAGCGACCAAGCCTTTTACAAAGCCATTGATGACCTTGTTGGCAAACCATTACAATTTGATCAATGGGCAACAAGTCCTAATACGGAAGCATTTAAAACCAAACTGATCCAAGCCTTTGAACAAGCTGGTATGGCGCTTGAATGGAACAACAGTTCGCAAAAGCATTTTCATGGCATTATCACAGAATGGAAAAATGAAAAACTAATGGTAAAAGCCATTGATGCGCAATCCATCAATTACCAAAACAATCTTCAAGCGGGTGATGAAATCATTGCTGTTGAAGACCTTAGGGTTAAAAACAACTTTGAAGATTTAATCAGATTACAAAAGGAAAACAGCAAAGTCAACATACTTATCTCAAGAGCAGGGCTTATTCAGCATACCAGTATTGAATTGCAAGCCAGTCCTAAATTGGATTGCCACATTTCAATAAAAGACCAAACTAATGCGACTTATAAAGCATGGTTGAATAAATAATTAAAAAAGAGGTAAAGTATAAGCCGAGTTCTGTGCCTGTATAAACAGGTGTTTGTCATTGATCTTTTGCAGCCTACCCTTCTGAGTTCAGCAAGCTGATTGGGCGAGCAGCCCTCAGACTCAGATTTATTTGGCCTTACAACCCATAAGGTTTATCCCAGTGCTCATTACTGAAACACTGCGTAGGCTCTTACCCCACGTTTTCACCCTTACCCATTACTGGGCGGTTATTTTCTGCGACCCTCTCTGTCAACACGCATTGCTTTGTGCTGCCCGTCTTTTCAAACGGTATGGCGCTCTATGTTGCCCGGACTTTCCTCCATGATAAACATGGCGACAAACCCTTTACCTCATGGCAAAGATACAACAATCCTAATGAAAGCTTAATACATAATGGCTTGACCTTCTAGCCAAAACTTTAATAATACGATTTGAAGTAAGACAAACAATCCAATAAAGATGGCAAAATAGTTTGACTGGCTGAGTTTATTTTGCCAATACAAATGCAACGGAAAAATAACGCTTGAATAGCGCATCATACTAACAACTGAACCCGCACTTAAAGGCAACAACAAATTGATCCAAACCAATACATTCGAACTAAGAGGCAATTGTTTTCTAATCCATAAAGCATACAGGATAATCGCCACACAATAACAACTTACCAATTGATAATCCCAAAACCCTTGTCTGAACAATGCCAATAAAGGAAACATGAATTGTTTGTTCCAAGCAACTTGAGCATGAGAAAAGGCTAAAGCATCGCCCACTAGGTACCATTGAAATAGCAACCATGCTGCAAACACAAGTGGCATCACGCCTAAAGCCCAAATCCAAGACTGTTTTATCCAAGTCCATTTACCAGTATACCAAGGCAATTGCTGTTGTTCAACAACCAACAATAAAAACGGAAAGAAAAGAAACAAACCATTCGGTCTGCACAATACCAAACAAGCTGCACTCAACATTAATAAGCCTATGCGCTTTTCAATTATGGCAGCAAAACTTAAGCACACAAACGACAAAAAAAGCGCCTCAGTGTAGTTGAAAAAGCAATGCAACGACAAAGGAAACAACAAATACAAACAACCAATTCTATAAGCAGTTTTAGGTGCCATTTTTAGCGCTGTTAACAAGCTCATTAAACTGAATGACAATAAAAGCAAAACCAAACAAGACAACACAAAAGCAGCTGCGTGAAAATCAATTGAGCACAGCCACATCAAACTGCTTACTAAGCAGGGATAAAGCGGAAAGAAGGCGAAATGGCTGTTTGGATGTGACCATGATTTACTAAGCAATTCAGGCACGCCATTATACCCATAATCTGCTATGGTTTGATACCAACCTGAGTCGGCATTAGAATACATTTGAAAACACTCTGATACATTAAAACCCCCTAGCGTAAAAGGATGTGATGGATTGGCTAGGCCAAAGTATTGAAGTCCATAGGCAACAAGGATCAAAGCCAGCTTAATCACTATGGCCAATCCCATTAATTGGAGCGTATATGTCTTAATTGATTTCAAAAATGGAGTTTCAATAATAGTCATTTTTGCTTGGACTTGTATCGATAAAGTCCTTGAACTGGTCAAATCATAGGCGATTTAAAGTTGGAAATCATGGCTAAAAGTTGGTAATTCGCAACACTTTTATCAGAAAGATATGAAAAAAATATACGCTTTATTATTTGCAACCTGCCTTTTAGTGAGCAATGTTGCCAAAGCAGATGAGGGCATGTGGTTGCTTTCTTTGCTCGAAAAACTGAATTACAAAGACATGCAAGCCAAAGGTTTGCGTTTAACACCTGAACAATTGTACAGTGTTAACCACTCAAGCTTAAAAGATGCTTGTATTTGGTTCAATGGCGGTTGTACTGGTGAAATCATTTCAAAAGATGGTTTGATTTTAACCAATCACCACTGTGGTTATGATGCCATAGCTGAGTTGAGCACCGTTCAAGACAACATCTTAGACAATGGCTTTTGGGCTAAAACCAAAGCTGATGAGCGCAAGCCAGTAAGACCTATGTCTATTACCAGAATTGTGAGAGTAGACGACATCACTGATGAAGTATTAAAACAATTAGCTGGTGTTGCTGAAAAAGACAGAAGCATGAAATTAATGGAGATCTACAAAGGCATTCAAAAGAAAGCAACTGAAGGCACCCATTACGAAGCAAGCTGCAAAGAAATGTTCAAAGGCAATGCCTATTACATGTTTATCATGGAGAAATTCACTGATATTCGTTTAGTTGGTACACCTCCTCAAAACGTTGGTAAATTCGGTGGTGAAACAGACAACTGGATGTGGCCAAGACATACAGGTGACTTCAGCATGTTCAGGGTATACGTAGGTGCAGACAACAAACCAGCAGAATACAAAGCTGACAATGTACCTTACAAACCAGAACACTATTTGCCAGTATCTGTTAAAGGCGTTAAAGAAGGTGATTTTGCTATGATCATTGGCTTCCCGGGCAGAACAAACCGTTATGAGTTTTCTCATGGCGTAGCCTTAGCAACCGATGTAGTGAATCCAAACATTGTAAATCTTAGAGATTTGCGTTTAAAAGCTTGGAAAGAACAAATGGTTCAAGATGATGCTACTAGATTGTTATTGTCAAGCACTTATGCTTCAATCGCTAATTACTGGAAATTCTTTGATGGTGAAGCTCAACAATTAAAACACAACAAGGTATACGAAAAGAAATCAGCTGAAGAAAAAGCTTTCGCTGCATGGGCTGAAAACAAAGAAGAATACAAAACTTTACTATACGACATCGATCAAGCTTACACAGTATACAAACCATATGCTTTACAAAGTACCTATTTAAGAGAGTGCATAATGGCTCCAACCATCATGCAATTGGCTTCATTTGGTATTGGTTTAGACATATTGTATGCTAAAAAAGCTGTTGTGCTTGCTGATGCTAATAAAAGCAAAGATGAAAAAGCAAAAGCCGCTACAGAAATTGATAGTACCATTGCTAAAACTTGCAGAGATTACTTAAGAGCTTTGGCTGAAGTAGATTACACTGAACGCATTCAAACTGCTGACAAAAAAATCTTTGCTGGCATGTTGATGATGTATTACAAAAACATCCCATCTAATCAATGGCCTGCAGCTTTCACTAAAATAGCTGCTGGGATCAAAAATGGCAATGCAGAAGCTGTGTTTGCAAAATACACTGAAATGATTTTTGCTAAGAGTATGTTTGCCTCTAAAGATAAAGTAGCAGAATTTTTAAAGAACCCTGTTGCTAAGAAATTATACAGCGACCCAGCTTTTAGCTACTTAAAATCTCACAGAGACAATTACAACACTAACTTCAAATCAAAAGTAGATGAGTTTCAAATGCAAGCTTTAGCCTTGGGCAGAAAGTACATAAAAGGATTAATGGAAATGCAACCAAACAGAGTGTTCTACCCAGACGCTAACTCTACTCAAAGATTAACTTATGGCAGCGTTAAATCATACGATCCTAAAGATGCCATCCATTATGACTTTGTAACCACTTTAGAAGGTGTTATGGAAAAATATGTACCAGGCGATTACGAATTTGATTTACCAAGTAAAAT
The DNA here is from genome assembly GCA_044368575.1 of Bacteroidia bacterium. Classification (GTDB taxonomy): domain Bacteria; phylum Bacteroidota; class Bacteroidia; order NS11-12g; family UBA955; genus JABMMZ01. The sequence continues at coordinate 25,228 of JBIPPH010000001.1, read as the reverse complement.
GCTTGACTTGTACAAAGCTAAAGACTACGGCAGATACGCCATGAGCAACGGCAAATTACCTGTAGCTTTCTTAACAGATAATGACATTACAGGCGGTAACAGCGGTAGCCCAGTTATGGATGGCAGCGGTAATATTATTGGTTTAGCTTTTGATGGCAACTGGGAAGCTATGAGTGGCAACATTCACTTTGACCAAAAATTAAAACGCACCATCAACGTAGACATCCGTTATGTGTTGTGGTTAATCGAAAAATTAGGCGGTGCTAAACACATCGTTGATGAAATGACCTTAGTAGAATAAGCCTACATCAATCACTTTAAAAAAGCCCAATTTGTATTGGGCTTTTTTTATTGCCTATTAGTCAATGCAATTGATTAATTTCGTAGAGGCTATGGAAGAGATTTTGAAAATTGGGTCATGGATGTTGTTGGCAAGTGTGAAATATTTTTTTGCCGTGCCAGTCATACTCACTCAATCTACCTGGCCTTGGTATATTGACGCGCTCATTGCCTCATCAGGCGCCGCTATTGGCGTATTCGCGTTTACTTATTTAGGCGCTTATATTGCCCCATTTTTCAGTCGAATACCATTGTTCAAAATGACCTTTAGCAAACTCAAACGCATCATTCGTATTAAAAACAAATATGGCTTAATAGGCATTGCTATTTTAAGTCCTATTTTACTCAGTATCCCCTTAGGTTGTATAGTGAGTGCCAGTTTTGAGACAGATAAACGCAAAATCATTACCTACCAATTGGCCTCTGTAATTTTGTGGAGTTTAATTATCTTTGGCGCAAAAGGTTTATTCAAAATAGAACCTGATCAAATCCTACCCTTCAATGGCTAAATTGATATTAGTTCCAACCCCAATTGGCAATTTAAAAGACATCACCTTGCGTTCATTGGAAGCCTTAAAAGCTTGCGATGTTATATTGGCTGAAGACACCAGAAATACCGGTCAATTACTCAAATTGCTTGAGATACAAAAACCCTTACAAAGTTACCATGCCCATAATGAGCATGATAAGATCAAAGATGTGATCAATCAAATTCAAAAAGGCGTTAACATGTGTTTGGTAACAGATGCGGGTACGCCTGCAATCAGTGATCCTGGGTTTTTAATTGTTAGAGCTTGTTTGCAAAACCAAATTGAGATTGAATGTTTACCAGGTGCAACCGCCTTTGTTCCTGCTTTGGTTAAAAGTGGACTGCCTTCTGACCGTTTTGTATTTGAAGGTTTTATCCCTGTTAAGAAAGGCAGAAAAACGAGATTTGAAGCCCTGCAAGGCGAAACAAGAACCATGGTGTTTTACGAATCCCCTTATAAATTAATTGGCACTTTAGAAGACTGCATAGCTTATTTTGGAGCCGATAGATTAGCCTCAGTTAGCAGAGAATTAACAAAGCTATACGAAGAAACCATCAATGGTAGTTTAGCAGAAATTTTAGCGCATTTTAAAAACAAAGCCCCTAAGGGTGAATTTGTAATTGTTATTAAAGGACATGAATAAGTCTATACATCCTATTGTTTTAGCCATTAGTTCTGGAATATTAATGACCTTGGCTTGGCCTCCACTTCCAACTGCCTTCATTTTACCCTTTGCGCTGATCCCATTGTTATTGGCCATTTTAAACACTCAAGCCAAACGCGTACATTTAACCCGCTGGTGGTATGCGGTGATTGGCCTATTTATTTTTAATCTAGGTACTACTTGGTGGGTTTGGAATGCTAGTCCGGGCGGCTGTATTGCCATGTTAATTGTCAATACCTTACTTATGAGCCTACCTTTTTTAGCCTTGAGTTATGGTTATCAAAAATGGCCTCAATTTAAATTATGGACCTTGCTACCATTCTATCTTTGTTTTGAGTTTTGGCATTTTAATTGGGGCGGTTCATGGCCTTGGTTAACCCTAGGTAAAGGCTTAGCAGTGTTTCATCATGCCATTCAATTCTATGAATACACTGGTGAAATGGGTGGCTCTGCTGTTGTATTGACCATCAACATTTGGTGCGCCCACTTAATCCACATAAAAGCGTATAAACGCCTGTGGCAACCATTGAGTTTTGCGCTTGCCGTAATAGCTTTGTCCTATGTCATCTTATTAAGCGGCATCAGCATTTACAAAGGCAGTGGTTTACAATGCGTGGTAACCCAGCCTAACATTGACCCTTACACTGAAAAATTTTATGGTTGTGAATCATATATACAAGCTGATGAACAATTGCGTCTGGCGATTGAACCTGCTAAACAACTAATAGATTCTAATACGGCTATTGTATTGTTACCAGAAACTGCTTTAGTGGGAGTCAATGAAGAATCACAATTACAGTACAATTCCTATTTGGCCACATTGAGACCTTTGGCCATGCAATACAACGCCACAGTAATAGTTGGTGCGGAAACTTACAAATCCTACAAAAGCACTACAGCCCCTACCAAAACAGCAAGACCAGATGGCCTTGGCTATTGGTATGACAGTTATAATACGGCCATGGCATTAACAAAAGACACAGGCATAGAATTGTACCACAAGTCTAAATTAGTGGTGGGCGTTGAGACAATGCCCTTTGATTTTTTAAACCAATTGAGTTTAGATTTAGGCGGCATGACTGGCAGTTTAGGCATTAGTGATCAGGCATACAATTTACATACAGCCAATAAATTACCAGTTGCAACTTTGGTTTGTTATGAATCTATATATGGCGATTACTGCAATGACTTTATCAATAAAGGCGCTCAATTGATTGCTGTGATTACTAACGATGCATGGTGGGGCAATACCCCAGGCTATCAACAACATTTATTGTATGCTAAAATTAGGAGCATTGAAACCCGCAAACCATTAATCAGAAGTGCCAACACAGGCATTTCAGCTGTCATTGACAAAAATGGCAATATTCAACAGCGCACACAATTCAATGAAAGAACAGCCTTCAAATGCACTGTTTGGCCTAATGACAAAATAACGTTTTACACCCGCTATGGCAATTTGATTGGCCTTATAAGTGCGGCCATTTCCATAGCATTGTTTCTAGGATTATTGATAAAAAGGAAAGCCTCAGAATTGTAATTCAATCTGCGTTTGCAACAAATCTTCAAAGGTCTCGCGACGTCTGATCAAATGGGCTTTGCCATCTAGAATAAATACTTCTGCAGGTCTGAATCTTGAATTGTAATTGCTGGCCATACTAAATCCATAGGCCCCAGCATTATGGAAAGCCAACACATCGCCTTCTTTTACCTCGTTGAGTTTTCTGTCCCAACCAAAGGTGTCTGTTTCACAGATGTAGCCTACAACTGCATATATGCGTTCTATCCCTTCAGGATTGCTCACATTGGTAATATTGTGATAAGCATCGTACAACATAGGTCTGATCAAATGATTGAGGCCACTATCTACGCCTGCAAACATGGTACTGGTTGTTTGTTTCACTACATTGGTTTTAACTAAAAAATAGCCAGATTCACTCACCAAGAATTTACCTGGTTCAAACCACAACTCTAACGAACGACCATATTGCTCACAAAACTCATTAAAGCGTTTGGCTATTTTAGCCCCGATGTCTTCAATATCAGTCGTAACATCTGCAGATTTATAAGCCACTTTAAATCCTGAACCGAAATCCATGTATTTGAGGTCCTTAAAATCTTGAGCCGCATCGAATAATAATTCAGCGCCACGGATAAATACTTCTGCATCTAAAATATCACTTCCGGTGTGCATATGCAAACCTTCAACTTGAATACCGTATAAATTTACCACTCGCAACACATGCCTTAACTGGTAATATGAAATGCCAAATTTCGAATCAATATGACCTGTAGAAATTTTAGCATTACCTCCCGCCATAATGTGCGGATTCACTCTAATGCAAACAGGTACTTTTGCACCATATTTGGCGCCAAATTGTTCTAAAATAGAGATGTTATCGATGTTGATTCTAACGCCTTTGGCAATGGCTTGATCAATTTCATCCATTCCAACCCCGTTAGGCGTATACAAAATTTCATTGGCAGAAAACCCTGCATGAAGGCCCAAATCCACTTCTTGAATGGATACCGCATCTAGACCCGCGCCAAGTTGTTTCATATACTTAAGCACATTCACATTGCTCAAAGCTTTACAAGCATAATGCAAATGCAACTTAACTCCAGGAAAAGCATTTGATAAACGTTTATACTGACGCTTCATAGTTTCTGCGCTATAAACATACACAGGGGTACCAAAGTCTTGTGCGATTTGCAGCACATCTACCCCATCTATTTGGTATTTACCATTCACTAATTGCATCATTGTGCGAAAGTAATTTTTTTTTAAGGCTTAAAAAAATCGAAATTGCAAGAAAACATGGGAAGAGTATTGGCTATAGATTATGGATTAAAGCGCATTGGCATTGCAGTGACAGATCCTTTAAAAATCATTGCTCAACCCTTAACCACTGTCAATGCGGCAGACATCTACCCCTTTTTAGACCAATATTTTAAAACTGAAAATGTAGAGTGTATAGTGTTGGGCAAGCCCTTACACCTTGATGGCAAAGACACAGATGCCACGCCATTGGTCAACGCTTTTTTATTAGAATTAGAAAAACGTTACCCAAGCATTCCTGTAGTGTTAATCGATGAGAGACTCACCAGCAGAATGGCCAAACAAAGTTTAATTGATGCTGGATACAAGAAACAACAAAGACAAAATAAAAAACTTGTAGATACAGTGGCTGCGGCATTAATTTTGCAAACCTATTTAGAGCGTTTATGATTTTACCTATATATGCATACGGCTGCCCAGTGCTTCGCAAGGTTGGCAGCGACATTCAAGCTGACTATCCCAATTTAAAAGAGTTGATAGACAACATGTACGAAACCATGTATGACAGCAACGGCATTGGATTAGCGGCTCCTCAAATAGGCCTTCCAATTAGATTATTCATTGTTGATGGCTCGCCTATTGACGACATCGAACCACAAGGTTTTAAACAAACCTTCATCAATCCTGTGATTATAGAAGAATGGGGTGAAGCCTGGAAATACGAAGAAGGTTGTTTGAGCATTCCTACAGTTCATGAAAATGTGCTTAGAAAACCAGAGCTTAAAATCAAATATTACGACGAGCAGTTTCAATTACATGAAAAATCGTTTAAAGGCATGGCGGCAAGAATCATTCAACATGAATACGATCATATTGAAGGTAAATTATTCATTGACCATATTTCACCATTAAAACGCAATTTGTTAAAGGGCAAATTAAACAACATCAGTCTTGGTAGAGTTGAACACCACTACAAAATGCGATTCCCTAAAAAATAATGATGGCTACAGAAAACCGTCAAGAGATTTGGAAAGCCATTATAGAGCGTGTTCGCACGCAATTTGGCAAACAACCAGACATGAATGCCATCTTGTTCATTATTGGCATGAGAGAGTATGGCTTATTACACGAAAAGCCATTTAAAAAAGACGACAAAGTGAGTTTGATGCACATTGCAACTTGTAAAATCTTAAGTTACTCTGGGCATTATGAGTTAGAGGGGATTGATGAAGAAGGTTGGCCTCAATGGCAATTGGTAACCCCATTACCACATATGACGCTTTTAGAACAAGAAACGTATATTCGCGAACACATCATTGATTATTTTATAAACGAACACATTTTATGAAACATTTATTAAGCCGCGTAGGACTAGTATCCTGCCTGATTTTATTCACAACTGCTAACTGCAACAACACGACTCCAGAAACTAACAACGAGGCCATTGTTCAAGAAACGATTGTGTCTGAAACTGCGCCAGTTGCCCCAGCACCTGTTGACTCAACTACCAAAAAAACTCAAGACACCTTATTGATTAAAACCTCAATGGGCGACATTACTGTTGTGTTGTACAATGAAACCAAATTACACCACGACAACTTCATGAAATTGGTGAGCACCAAATACTATGACGGTATTTTATTTCACAGAGTGATCAAAGGATTCATGATTCAAACTGGCGACCCTAACAGCAAAGACAATGATCCATACAACGATGGCATGGGCGGACCAGGGTATACAGTGCCAGCTGAAATCAACTCTATGTTCAACCACAAAAGAGGTGCACTAGCTGCTGCCAGAACCGAAAACCCAGAGAAAGCCTCAAGCGGTTCTCAATTTTACATTTGTCATGTGCCTACTCCATTCTTAGATGGCCAATACACCGTGTTTGGTGAAACCATCAAAGGTTTTGAAGTGATAGACAAAATTGCCACTACCCCAACTGGCATGAACGACCGTCCTAACACACCAATCAAAATCATTACAGTGGTGCATGTGAACGCGCCTAAAACCACTGGCAAATAAATTTCAAATTCTATTCAACGAAAAAGGCTGGTGAACAACACCGGCCTTTTTTTATGAGCAGTCATTGCTGCTATTCTTTTTCCATTAACTGGACTGCTTTGTAAGCCGGATACAGTCCTGTTAGGACCCCTAAACCGAGCGCAGTTGAAGCAATGAGTATGATGTCTTCAAACATCAATTTTACAGGATAGTTTTCAACGATGGCCCCTTGCATTTTTATCAGACCAAAATGGTCTTGAGCCAAAACCAAAGCAATACCCAAACACAAACCAATTGTGGTACCAATGGCAGCCAACAAAAAACCATTGTTAAAAAAAACCGAACGAATTAATTGTGGCCTAGCGCCAATATATGAAAGGGTTTTAATGTCTTGCTTTTTTTCCATTACCAACATGGTTAAACTCCCCAAGGCATTGAAGGCCGCTATTAACAAAACAAAGGTTAAGATGGCATAACTTGCCCACTTCTCAGACCTAAACATTTTGTACAATGAGGCTTGTTGTTCCATGCGATTTTGCACTTTAAAGCCTGTGCCCAAAGTTGATTGCAATTTGGCTTGCAAAAGTGTGATGTCTGTGCCAGGTTTTACATGCACCTCTATTGCAGACGCTTGGGCTGGTCTATCAAATAAGGTTTGAGCAAAGTCCAATGGCACAAATACATATTTGTTGCTCATGCTTTCATCGAGGGTTAAAACACCAGAAGGTACAATCGTCATGGTATTGACTGCATCCATATCTGACACAGAAAACTGCCCTCTTCGAGGACTTATCAAATTGATTTGATTAAAGGGACCACTTGCATCTGCATTGATTTTTTGACTGATCCCCGCACCCATTAACACATAGTTCACACCATTGTCTTTTACAATTGCTTCCCCACTATTTAATAGAACTTGTAAATCATTCACAGCAAAGTATTGACTATCTACCCCTTTAACAGTACAAACTGTTTGGTAATCGCCATTTTGAATCACCGCATTGTCTTCCAATGCAGGCAATACATAAGATACGCCCTCTAAAACTTTAATTTTATTGATGACTGCTTCTGACTCAAACACCTTCCCAGCGCTCAAACTGATTTTAATTTCAGGATTGAATTTATTGTACATTGAAAAAATCAGATGTTCAAAGCCATTCATTGTACTCAAAATAATGATCAAAGCAGCAGTACAAACCGCGAAGGCCAATACCGCAATTCTCGATATAATATTGATGGCATTGCGCTTCTTTTTAGAAAACAAATACCTTAACGCTATGAGTAAAGATGGCTTCAAGATGGCACTTGATTGGCTGCAATTGGTTTATTCTTGATCAGCATTTGGATCTCTTCCTTGACGTTCTTGTCTCAGATTGTCAAATATTTTTTCAAATTTTAAAGCATTCTCGAGGCTATTGTCTTCAAAAAATTGAAGTTCAGGAATCACCCTAACCGAATGTTTGATTTTGTTGGCTAATGTCTTGCGAATTTGTTTGTTCATTAATTGAATCAACTCTAAAGTTGCAGACTTGTCTTTTACATTGTAAATACTCAAATACGCTTTTACATAGCCCAAATCTGGACTTGAACTCACATCTGTAACAGTTATAAATGCGCCTTCAAACCAATCGTGCATCTTGGATTGGAAAATAAGGCCCAACTCTCTTTGCATTTCACGGTTAAATTTTTCGGTACGAGTACTCATAATCAAATGCAAAGTTATCATTTGCTTTGCGTATTATTGTCTAAATTTTTGACATTTTTTAAGGCCCATGCATTTTGTAAATTGTGTTCTAGAAGGTTTATTGACAGGATTGGTTTTAAGCCTTATGCTGGGAACAGTATTTTTTTCTTTGATCAGAAACAGTATCGCTTTTGGACATCGCTCTGGGGCTTTTATTGCTTTGGGGGTTATTTTATGTGATGTCATATTCATTTCATTAGCAATAGCCTCAAGCAGTTTTGCCCAATTCTTAAGTACTTATCAAAGTGAAGTCTCTATTATAGGAGGCACCGTTTTAATTGTTATGGGTGCAGTAATGTTTTTCAAAGCCACCCCAAAAGACACCGAAGGCAAGCTCTTTGAAAAGCAACACAAAATGACGCTTTACCTAGTTGGCAATGGCTTCATTCTGAATGCCGTGAACCCAGTGAATTTTTTTAGCTGGTTAAGTATCAGCTCAGTGCTTAGAATCAAAATGCATTACAACAACCAGGATTTGATACTCTATTTCACTGCCTGTTTGATCAGCATATTTATTGTGGAATTAGGCATCGCTTATTTTGCCTCTAAGCTTAAAAACATAATGCAAGCTAAAACGGTTAAGTTCATTAATCAAATTGCAGCTGCAGTATTTGTAATTGTTGGCATTAAATTGATGATGTCTTAGCAGACTTTGACCATTTGTATTGCACATACACTGAAAACCCAAATAAAAAGTACATCAACACAGTATAGGCATACATAGGAGAACCTTGAAGACTTTGAATGGTATATAATAGCGCATAGGCTAAGTTAGACAAGATCCAATACCACCAACAACTTAAATCTTTTCTAATCTCTAAAAAGGTGGCCCAAATACCAAGGCCTCCAATTAAAACATCAAGATACAAAGTATTAAATTGCCATAAGTGTTGTTCAGATGACCATGCCATCAAAGCTTGTTGATGGTTTAAAACAATACCCGCTAAAATAAAGATGTTCAATGCCATCAAATGTATCCACCATGACCATCTGTATTTAGGTATTAATGACTGATTGGCTTGCTTCCAGGTCTTATAACCTAATAGGGCTTGAAAAGCATATACACCATTCAAAATGGCACTGGCATATAAGTGTTGCCAATAAAAAAATACCAAACTAAACAGACTACCAATTCCGCCTAATATCCATGCATTGGGATTTTGTTTAGAGACCAAAAACAAATAGGCCAACACACAAACAACGGATGATATTTCTAAAAAAAGCAACACCTGTGGCAAAGATGCAATCTTAGACGCAGAATTTTAAAATATTTTTGTAGTCATGGTTAAACCGCTTTTAATCTGTTCCACCTTGCTTCTGAGCCATTCTTTATCGGCTCAGATACAGGGCATGTTTGATCACATCAAAGAAGACCTTAAGGGCAAAAAAAGCAGTTACGTGTGTTTAGATGGGAAAAACAGCATCATAACAGATGTGCCCATTAAAATGTTTGGTTTACAGTTTGGGTATACCTTCGAAGAGCGCACTAATATTTATTTGGGTTATTATGGTTCTCATAATCAAGAAGCCATCTTTAAGAATCCTACCGCGCCACTGGGTCGAACAGATTCCAATACCATTTGGAAAGCCTATCAGTTAAACTACATCAACCTTGGCTGTGAATACTACTTCCACAATTCAGAGAAATGGAGATTGTCCATCCCTTTTGGCATTGGCTTAGGCACTGGCAAATCTCATGAGAGACGATTAGAAAACACTTACAATAAAACCAAACAAGGGCTTATGCCAGTTGAACTTGGTTTCTTTGCCAGTTACAAACTCAAATGGTGGGTCTGGGTTGGCGCAGGTATGGGCACGCGCATATGTTTGGGTGGCAACACTTACAGCGGCTCTTTCTATTCTTTTGGCTTATCGTTTAGATACGTCGATATATACAAAAGGCTTAAATCAGATATAAAAAAGCGCCTATAAAAAAAGGGGCCTAAGCCCCTTAATATTAATGTTCTGTTTTGTCTTCCTCTTTTTCTTTGGGAGGCGTTGGCTTAGTCTTTATGATGCCTTTTTCGAACAATAAGGATTCTATAAAAAACTCTAATTGATCTTCGTGGATTTTCTTGCCAATGATTCTAGCATTCTCATCTAAAATAAAGATGGTAGGATTCGCCACAATGTTATAGTCTTGTTTATGGTAAGGCCAAGGGTAATAGCGATCAACACGACAAACGTTCACCCATTCTTGAAGTTCTGGGCGACTGCGCATCATTTTACGCCATTCATCATATTGATTTTCTGTTGACACAGCATACACTTTTATACCATTCTTTTTGTGTTTTTGAAACACCGCATTGACCACTGGAACCACTTCTTTGCAATGGCCACAAGTTGGATCATAGAAAAACAAAATGGTGTATTTGCCTAAGTTCTGATACAAACGGTGCATTTTACCGGCAGTATCTGCCATATTTAAATCTGGAGCAACTTTACCACACATTGTAGGAAGCGCTTTTTTCGCTTCTTCACACATTTTGCGTTTGCCTGCAGTATCATCGTACCACCAAGCGTCGCCAGTGCAATAATATTTGTTGATCAAATGAATGGTGATGTTATCTTGACACATGATCTTACGTTCTTGAAACTTATTCGTCAAGTATTGAATAAAATACTTTTGAGTTTCAGTGTAAGGTACTGTTTTGCTGATTGCAATATCAACAGCATGCACTAGGCTATCTGGATCTTGAAAAGATACTTTATCTATGTAATCATTCAATTTGCTGGTCAATAAGCCTTGAGGGGCACGGATCAAACCTGCTTCATTAAAATCTACATTGTCCCAGAAATGATCTCTGAAATAACGGTATTCAAACATTGAATCTTTAGGATTTGGATTGCTTGGAATTTTAATGTTCTGAAAGGCTTTAAACAATTTGGTCAACAAATGGTTAGGGTTATTGCTCATATAAGCTTCTCTGAAACGCAGGTCTTTTGCATCAACACTATCTTTCTTAGATTTAAGAGAAGCATATAGCGTATCATTTTTAGCCGCTTTGGCTTGTTTCATGCTTTGATCTAATTCAAAACGCATTTTACCGAAGTTGGCTCTATTTTTTTGATACTCCGCAAAGGTTTCATTTTCTTTAGAACCTACCACTTTAACACTTGACTCATCCATGGTGGTATCGGCTTCAAAATAAAAATCTTGATCATCTGTAATTGGCAATTCATAATAGCCATCCATTCTTGGAAAAACGATCATGTACATGCCTCTTTGTAATTTAGGAGAGCCAGTAAATGTACCCACCCCATTGGCATCCAAATACACCGTATCTCTGAGGTATTGTTTGTCGCCAAAATTATCTGCTAAATAAATAGGCACATTTTTAAAGCCTTTCAGTTTGACTTTAATGACGTATGGCCCTGCGGCTCTACCAACGTTGGCTGCATTGAACTTCGGTGCAACAGTTGGCTCCTGAGCTGTTGCCACGATGGGTGCTGTTGCTGGGCTGTTGTTTTTGTTCTTTTTCTGAGCAAAGGCATTAAGCCCAATCACAGTTACTAAAACGAGTATTAATGGTTTCTTCATGTGCATACGATTCTTGAATGGATACAAATTTAAATTCTTTATTCAGACTATAGACAATAATTTTGCCAAAATAGTTGGCCGATGATGAGCAAGTCAGAAAATTTTTTTGAACAGGTTTACCAAGTCGTAGAGCAAATACCCTACGGCAAAGTCACTACATATGGCGCCATTGCAGAGTTTTTGGGCAGTAAATCCGCCTCAAGAATGGTGGGTTGGGCCATGAACAATGCCCATGCATTAGACAAGCCTGTGCCAGCGCATAGAGTGGTGAACAGACAAGGTTTACTGACTGGTAAAATGCATTTTAAAGGCCAAAGCATGCAAGAGCGGCTTGAAGCTGAAGGCATAGTGATCATTGAAGATCAAATTCAAAGATTTAAAAGTGTATTCTGGCACCCGAATACGTTATTGCCTTAATTCAATTCGTATACTTGGCCTTGGTAAGGGATTTCAACTGCTACCCCATCCAATTTAGATTTTAAGCCTGTCATAGAAGTGCTGTCGCCATGAACTAAAAATAAGGCCTTGAGTTGTTTTACCCCTAAAGCATCATAATATTTGAGCAAACCCGCTTGGTCTGGATGCGCACTGAAGACGTCGGTTCTAGCAATTTTGGCATAAACCTGTTTGGGGCGTTTACCAATATTTACGCTGGGTCTACCTTTTAACAATTCTGCGCCCAAGGTACCTTCGGCACAAAATCCAGCTATTAATATGGTGCTGAAAGCATCGCCAATATGGTGTCTGATGTGTTCTTGTATGCGACCTCCTTCTACCATCCCCGCCGCAGACACAATGACTGCTGGCTCCGGCATAGTGGCTAAAAGTTTACTGTCTTCACTGCGTTCTAAGGTATACAAATCAGGGAAGGCAAACAAAGTCCCATTGGTTTTGTAAAAATCCTGAGCTTCTTGATTTAATTGATCAACATGCTCAGCATACAATCGCGTTGTTTTGATGGCCAAGGGGCTATCTGTATATACCTTAATACCTTCTAACTTCCCCTCTAAATACAATTGATTAAAGGTGTACAATATGGCTTGGGTTCTACCAACACTAAAGGCCGGAATAACCAATTTGCCTTTGTACTTCACACAGGTATTGAGAACATAATCCAACAATAAGGTTTTGGCAGATTGATGATCAATGTGTAAACGCCCACCATAAGTGCTCTCACTTATTAAATAATCTAGGCCTTGCATGGGTTGAGGATCAATGACCAATTGCGACTGGTAATTGCCTAAGTCACCTGTAAATCCTATATGGGTTTTTCGGCCATTTTCTTGGATGCTTAATTTAACAGAGGCAGCACCTAAAATGTGTCCTGCTTCATACAATTCAATTTCAACTGCATCGTTAATTTTATAGGGTTGATAAAAACCAATGCCTTTCATGGCCTCAACCGTTTGGTCAACATGCACCCTATTGTACAAAGTGGCTACTTGATCTGCTTTTGAAGGCCTGTATTTAAAAGCTTGTTGTTTTTTGTTTCTGAGTTTTTTCTTACCCTCAATTTGTTGCACATTCACAGAATCAAGCAATAGGTTTTTAGTCAACTCAATACTCGGATGAGAGCAGAGAATTTGACCTTTGAAACCCTGTCTGACCAAATTAGGCAAGTTGCCAGAATGATCAATGTGCGCATGGGTTAAGATCACAAGATCAATGTCTTCAGGAAAAAATGGAAAGTTTTTGTTATTGGCCTCAAACTGATCGCGTTTGTCATAATCTAGTCCACAATCAATTAAAATCTGAAACCCTGAATCCAAAGTTAGCAGATGCATACTCCCCGTTACTTGTTGGGCGGCGCCCCAAAACGTCAATTTCATACTCTTAGAGCCAGCTGGCCATTAACACAAGCAACAAAGGTATTTTGAAAGGCCCACATAACCCTATGCGATTATCAACAATTGGTTAAGAAAAATAAAATCACTAAAAGTCAATGAGTTAAATTGTTTTTTAACAACTTGTTTGGGCAACGGATTAAGAACCCAAAAAAACAAGTATATTTGATAAAAAACCTAATTCATGCAAAGGAGAGATTTTATTGCGTCGTTATTGACTGAAGCCCCTAAAGCGAAACCGGTGTCTGCAGAACAATTCCAAAACCAAACCCTGCCCACCCACTTGAATTTGGGTGTTGCTAATATCAGTAACTATACGGGCGCTTGGAGCGATGCTCAAGTCAAACATTTACTGCGTAGAACTTTGTTTGGATTTAACCGATCAGACATTGCCTTTTTTAAGTCAATGAGCATGAGTGATGCAGTCGATTACATTTTAAATGTGCCGAGTTCAGCGCCTAATCCGCCTGTTAATGGTTACAATAACGCCAATACAACTGACCCCGATATCCCCTCAGGACAAACCTGGGTAAACGGCCCAGACAACAATAACCTAACAGCACAAAGACGTTTATCTTTATACAGTTGGAGCATGCAACAAGTTCTTGGACCAGACAGGCACATCAGAGAAAAAATGACCGTGTTCATGCACAATCACTTTGCTACCGAAGTTGAAAATGTTGGCAGCCCAATATTAGCCTACAGACACCATAAATTACTTAGAGACAATTGTGTTGGCAATTTCAAGAACCTTGTTAAGTCCGTGACTTCAGACTTAGCCATGTTGATTTATTTGAATGGCTATGTAAACTCCAAAACTGCTCCAGATGAAAATTACGCCCGCGAATTAATGGAGTTATTTACCTTAGGCAAATCAGCAGACAGTCAATACACAGAAGACGATGTCAAGACTGCCGCTAAAGTATTAACTGGTTTCAGAATCAATTTTAGCACCCTCAATGGTTTCTTTGATAGCAATGCACATGACACTACCAATAAAACCTTCTCGAGCTTTTTTAACAACACGACCATTACGGGCAAGACGGGTCAAGCTGGTGCTGGCGAGACGGATGAATTGATCAATATGATTTTTACCAAAGAAGATGTTGTGGCAAGACATGTGGTTAGACAACTTTACCGCTATTTTGTGTATTATGTGATTGATAGCAACATTGAAACCAATGTGATCATTCCTTTGGCAGACATCTTTAAAATGAATTGGGAAATCAAACCAGTATTGAGCACCCTATTTAAAAGTGCACACTTTTACGACAACAACAACGTTGGCTGCTACATCAAAAACCCATTGGATGTCCATGCGAGTTTCATCAAACAATGTCAAATTCAAATGCCCGTAAATCCGGTTGAAGATGTCCATACTTCTCATTTATTAATCTGGCAATTGGCCGCTGCTAGTGGCATGAATTTAGGCAATCCACCAAATGTTTCAGGTTGGCCCGCTTATTACCAAGATCCACAATACCATGAACTTTGGCTCAACTCTGACTCATTGCCCAAACGCATACAGTATGTGGTAGCCCTTATGATTGGCGTTAACTATGCCACTGGTAAAAAAATACAAGCTGATTTGATTGCATTTGCCAAATTGTGCAGTGACCCATCAGACCCTAATGTGCTCATACAAGAAACCATAGATTTATTTTATGCCATGGACATTTCGACCACGCAGAAAACAGGGCTCAAACAAAGTACCTTGCTGTTTGGTCAAACCAATGACATCTATTGGATCAACGCTTGGAATGATCACATTGCCAATCCCAATGACAGCGCTAAAAAAACCACCGTTAATAACGGTCTTTTATTAATGGTCAAATATTTATTAGATTTAGCAGAACACCAATTAGCATAAGCCATGAAAAGAAAAGAATTTTTAAAACACGCTATACCAGCAGCCATGTTGCCATTTTTCATCGATGGCATGCGTTTTCAGGCCTATGCAGCTACACCGATGTTAAAAGCCATTGCACAAGCCTCTGCTAAAAACGGTCGCGTATTTGTTTTAATACAACTCAATGGTGGTAATGATGGCTTAAACACCGTTATCCCACTTGACCAATACAGCACCTTAAGTGCCGCCAGAAACAACATATTAATTCCTGACACTAAGGTCTTAAAATTAAATGGCATCAATGGCACCGGATTGCATCCTAGCATGACGGGCTTGCAAACTTTGTTCAACAATAAAAAGTTAAACATCGTCCAAGCGGTTGGCTATCCCAATCCAAGCTTTTCACACTTTAGAGCAACAGACATTTGGCATACTGCCAGCGACAGTAATCAATACATAAATTCTGGTTGGGCAGGCCGTTACTTAGAAGACCTTTACACCGGATTCCCTGTTGGTTACCCTAGTAGTAGCGACCCTGATCCACTGGCTATTTCGATTGGTTACAGTGTTTCAACTGCATTAATGGGACCAAATGCAAATACAGGCATGGCCATTACCAACCCAAGTAGTTTTTACCAATTGGTGAATGGCACTGTAGATCCTGCGCCTAATACCCCTGCTGGCCATGAATTGACTTATGTGCGTTTAATTTTACAACAAACGCAAGCCTATAACACCACCATAAAAGCAGCAGCCCAATCTGTTAGCAACAAAGCAACTTATCCGAGCAACAACACCCTTGCAGATCAATTAAAAATTGTAGCCAACTTAATAGCAGGCGGACTCAAGACACCTATTTACACGGTTAGCATTGGTGGTTTTGATACCCATTCTAATCAAGTGAATGCGACTGGTGGCAATGAAACCGGCAGTCATGCAGACCTTTGGAAAAAAGTATCTGATGCCATCACCGCATTTCAAACAGACTGCGAACAATTGGGGGTTGCAGACCGCGTAGCTGGCATGACTTACAGTGAATTTGGACGCCGCATCAAAAGCAATGATAGCCGAGGTACCGACCATGGTGCAGCTGCCCCTTTAATTGTATTTGGCACCCAAGTTAATCCGACAATTATTGGCAATAATCCAAATATTCCAAGCACTGTGAGTGTGAATGACAACATCCCAATGCAATACGACTTCAGACAAGTATACGCCTCTGTATTGGTGGATTGGTTTCAAACGCCCATCAGTACCACTGACAGTACGGTCTTAAACAAACACTTTGACACCTTACCTATCTTTAAGCAAGGTTTAGGCATTGAAGCACTCCAAGTGAATAGCCAACAAATACAATTACTGCAAAACTATCCCAACCCTTTCAAAACCATCACTCAAATTGATTTTTGGACAACAGGGGGCAGGGTGCAATTGTATTTATATGACCATAGAGGGCAACTGATTCAGACCTTATTGGATGAAGAGCGACCAAAAGGGGCCAACACCTATATTTTAGAGGGTAGCAACTTACCACCGGGCAATTACTATTACCAATTAGTAGCAGGTGCCACCCAATTGGGCAGACCACTTGTGAAACAATAAAATGTAGTCTTTTGGGTGTAGAGATTGTCTTAAAAAAAACCGTATTTTGTAGCCTCAATTATGGCAGTTCCTAAAGTCAAATTAACCCCTCTTCACCACAGTGAAGCTTTGGATATTTTTACTTCAAGTACTGAGGTTTTACTTGACTTGCCCTTAATTGAAGGTGGTATTAGCGCGGGATTTCCATCGCCGGCTCAAGACTTTATTGACTTGTCTATTGACCTCAACAAAGAATTGATCAAACACCCCTCCTCTACTTTCTATGGCAGAGTGCGCGGCAATTCTATGCAAGATGCCGGTATTTCTGATGGTGATTTACTGATCATTGATAAAAGCCTATCCCCTAAAAACGGCAAGATTGCTGTTTGTTTTATTGATGGTGAGTTTACCGTCAAACGGATCAAAATAGAAAAAAACACTTGTTGGTTAATGCCAGCTAATGACCAATACCAACCCATACAAGTAACTGAAGACAATCACTTTTTAGTTTGGGGAATAGTGATACATGTGATAAAAAGTTTTTAATGTTTGCGCTGGTTGATTGCAATAACTTTTATGCCTCTTGCGAAAGGGTATTTAGGCCTGACTTAAATGGCAAGCCTATTGTGGTATTGTCTAACAACGATGGATGTGTTATAGCCAGAAGCGACGAGGCCAAAGCCTTGGGCATTCCGATGGGGGCACCTGCCTTTCAATACGAAAGCACCTTTAAACAGCATCATATACAGGTATTCTCTTCAAACTATGCCTTATATGGCGATATGAGCGCTAGGGTAATGCAACTCCTTCGCGAAGCCTCCCCTGAAATTGAAATTTACAGCATAGACGAAGCCTTTGTATTGTTTAATGTCATGCCTAAAGATTTTGATTTCAATGCCTACGGCAAACAATTGCGACAACGCATTTTAAAAAGCACTGGTATTCCTGTTAGTATAGGATTTGCCCCCACAAAAACCTTGGCGAAATTGGCGAATAGAATCTCTAAAAAATTCGCTAAAACCACTGGCAATGTATACGCCATTGACACAGCCGAAAAAAGACAAAAAGCGTTAAAATGGTTACCCATTGAAGACGTTTGGGGCATTGGCCATCGCCACAGCAAACGCCTCAAACACATTGGGGTTCATAAGGCCTTTGATTTTACAAACTTGAACGATGCTTGGGTCAAAAAAGAAATGGCCATAGTTGGTCTCCGCTTAAAACATGAATTATTAGGGCGTTCAAGTCTTGGCTTAGAATTACCTCAGAAAAAACAAAGTATTGCTACCACTAGATCATTTGATTTCATGATGAGTGAATACGAGCAGGTATTAGAACGTGTTAGCACGTTTGCCTTTTCTTGTTCTGAAAAACTAAGGGCTCAAAAATCCAATTGCAATGCCATTATGGTGTTTATACACACCAATGAACACCGCAAAGATTTACCGCAATACAGCCGCAACATTGTTGTACCCTTACCCATTCCAAGCAACTCTGGGTTTGATTTGGTAAAATACGCTGGCAAAGGCTTATCTATGATTTTCCAAGAAGGCTTTCAATACAAAAAAGCAGGTGTTGTGGTAATGGACATTACGCCTCAACACATTGAACAAACCAATCTGTTTGAACAAAAAGACGAACGCCACCCCTTATTAATGTCTACTGTTGACCAACTCAACAAACGCTTGGGCAAACACAAAGTGCGTTTAGCCGCTCAAGCCCCCGGCCGCACTTGGCGCATGAAACAAGAACGCTTATCGCCTAACTACACCACTTGTTTAAGCGATATCATCAATATTCAATTAGATTAAGCATGTGTTTTCACAGTAAATTGACGCAAAAAGCCAGTAGCATAGAACAACGCTTCAACGCCAAAATGCGTCAAGCAGAACACTACCAAGCAATGGAGGCAATCAATGGTTTTTCTCACCCAAAAACCCCTGTTATTATCCATAAAGACCAAACCCATATCGACTTATTTGAATGGGGTTTAATTCCGCATTGGGCTAAAGACGATAGCATACAAAACAACACCCTCAATGCTAGAATGGAAACGCTTGCGGAAAAAGCTTCATTCAAGCAAATTTTACAACAGAGGTGTTTGGTTATCAGTGAGGGCTTTTATGAATGGCAACAAATAGGCCCAAGCATTAAACAAAAACGCAAGTATTTGATCCACAAAGTTGATCAAGGTTTATTTGCCTTTGGCGGACTATACAGCCTATGGCAAGACCCTATTTCAGGCATACTAAGACCTAGCTATACCATAGTGACCACCGAGGCCGAAGGCTTTATGAGAGAGATTCATAATACAAAATGCCGTATGCCGGTCATTTTAAATCAAGACCATGAGGCCTTATGGCTTAATCAAGCTCCCTTTGATCAATTCAAACATTTACCTGAAGGCATGACTGCTTCTGCCGTTTAATGCCTCAAATATTTCTTTTTAAGAAAATTGTAGAACTCCATTTGAGAGCGAATTCTTGGCAAACCGCCTGGTTTGTATTCGTTGATTTGATAAGGATCAAGTATACGAGCCTTACAATTGTCTGATAATTGTATTTGCAAGAGCATATTGATTTCATCTTTCACCTCTTGACTCAAAATCGGGAAACAAACCTCAATTCTATGGTCAAGGTTTCTGGTCATCATGTCAGCAGACCCCATATACATTTCAGTCTTGCCAGCATTGCCAAACACATAGATTCTGGCGTGTTCGAGGTATTTGTCTACTATGCTAATGGCGTGAATATTTTCGCTCAGCCCTTTAACACCAGCGGTCAAACAACAAACGCCGCGAATGATTAAATCAATGCGAACACCCGCTTGACTGGCTTCATACAACTTATTGATCATTTCAGTATCAACCAAGCTGTTCATTTTCATGATGATGAAAGCTGGCTTACCGGCCTTTTTATTGGCAATTTCTCTGTTGATTTTAGCAATGAATTCAGACCTCAAATTAATGGGAGACACTAATAAATGCTTGAATTTGTAATTTTGAGGTTGAAACTTTTCAATGAGTTTAAAGGCCTTATTGATTTCAACAGTTAGTTTTTGATTGCTGGTAAAAACTGAATGATCACAGTAAATTCTTGATGTTTCGCCGTTATAATTGCCGGTACCTAAATGGGCGTAATGCACCAAGCCCTTCTTTTCACGACGGGAAATTAAACACATTTTTGAATGCACCTTATAACTCGGAATCGTAAACAACACTGTTGCGCCCTCCTCTTTCAATTTGTTGCTCCAATAAATATTGTGCTCTTCATCGAATCTGGCTTTGAGCTCCATCATAACGATTACCTTTTTACCATTTTTAACCGCATTGATTAAGGCATTGACTACGTTAGAATTTTCAGCAACGCGGTACAAGGTGATTTTTATCGTTTCTACTTGAGGATCGATGGCGGCCTCTCTTAACATTCTGACTACATATCCGAAAGGTTGGTAGGGATTACTGATTAGATAATCGCGTTTTTGCATGGCTTGGAACATGGTTTTAGCATGGTCCAGTTCTGGCAAATAAATCGGTTCTATAGATTTGTATTTGAGGTCTGTTTTTTTGATATCTGGGAAACCAATAAAATCTCTAAAATTATGGTACCTCTGCCCTGGAATCAACTCGTCTTTATTGAGCTTTAATTTACGATTAATAAAGGCCAACAAATCTTTAGGCATATGCTGATCATAAATCATTCTGACAGGTTGCCCCTTTTTTCTTTGCTTTAACGAGTTCTTGAGTTTATCAAGCATATCTGTGGTGACATCAGACTCTATATCAATTTCTGCATCACGGGTCAATTTGATGGTGTAGGCTTCGTAATGGTTGTAATCAAAGCTTGAGAATACTACGTCTAAGTTACAACGTATAACATCATCAATGAACATCATATAGGTTACCCCTCCTAATTTAGGCAACTGGTAAAATCGTCTCTTGACTTTAGTGGGCAATGGAATCAAAGCATACTTAAAATCTTTTGTAAACGTATTGGTGAGCTTACATGCCAGGTACACTGTGTTGTCGCGCAAAAAAGGAAAGGCGCGTTTGTTATCAAGGATCAGCGGAAAAATAGTATTGACGATTTCCTCTTTAAAGTATTTTCTGACCTCAAGAGTCTGTTGAAGATTAATTTCCTTCTCATTGACAAACACTACATTGTTTTCCTTAAATTCAATCAATATTTTGGCATAAATCTGATTGAATTTGACTTGTTGAATGACTACCTTATTGAAGATATCATGAAGGGATTCTCTGATTTCCTTTTTGCTCATATGTGGATGAGCAGAGGCATTTAATTGCAACATGCGTTTATTGGTTGCTACTCTCACCCTGAAAAACTCATCCAAGTTGGAAGAAAATATGCCCAAGAATTTTAAGCGCTCCAAGAGTGGCACTTCAGGATCATTAGCCTCCTGTAATACTCTATCGTTAAAAGACAGCCAACTTAACTCTCTATTCGTAATTTTAATTTTTCGCTTCATTTATCAATTGTTAATCGTTTTAACCCAATAAAATATATTTATTTGAGTCTTGATTGACTCATGCAATTAAGCATTTTTTAAGTCGAGAATCTAAAACTCAAAGTTAAATTTTTAAAAAATTTCAACAGGCAAAATGTTGGTAATCTATTATTTTTATACCTATTAAATATTTACCTTTGCATCCCTAATTTAAATGACATTAATTAAATCTATTTCTGGTTTTAGAGGTACTGTGGGTGGAGCCCCTGAAGAGAATTTAACCCCTATTGACATTGTTAAATTTGCTTCTGCCTATGGCTCATGGATTAAAACCCAAGATCATGGAAAATTAGTGATTGTTGGTAGAGACGCCCGCTTATCTGGTAAAATGGTTTCTGACTTGGTTTGTGCTACCTTAACAGGTATGGGCCATGATGTTATGGATTTGGGGCTATCAACTACCCCTACAGTAGAAATGGCGGTCAAATTAGAAGCCGCAGCTGGTGGCATTATTTTGACAGCAAGCCACAACCCAAAACAGTGGAATGCCTTAAAAATGCTTAACCATTTAGGCGAATTTATATCTGCAAAAGAAGCGGAACACATTTTACAAATTACAGAAGCACAAGCGTTTGAATACGCTGAGGTGACTGCACTTGGTCAATACCAGACGAATTCACAATACATTCAAAAACACATTGATACCATTTTGGCCTTGCCTTTGGTTGATGTGGCAGCCATTCGCGAAAAGAAGTTTTCTATCGTTGTGGACGCGGTTAATTCAACAGGTGGCATTGCTGTCCCTATGCTATTAAAAGCCTTAGGGGTTGAAACCATCCATGAATTAAATTGTGAACCAACTGGTCATTTTGCACACAATCCTGAGCCTTTGCCAGAACATTTGACTCAATTGTCAAGTATGGTTAAGAATCAAAAAGCCCATTTGGGTATTTGTGTTGATCCAGATGTAGACCGTTTAGCTTTGGTTTGTGAAGATGGTGGTATGTTTGGAGAAGAATACACCCTAGTTGCAGTAGCTGATTATATTTTAAAACAAACTGGCGCTGGCAATACGGTCTCTAATTTATCGTCTACCAGAGCACTCAAAGATATTACTGAAAAACAAGGCGGTTCATATGCTGCCAGTGCTGTTGGAGAGGTGAATGTGGTTGAAATGATGAAAGCCACCAATGCTATTATTGGCGGTGAAGGCAATGGCGGTATCATTTACCCTGAATTGCATTATGGTAGAGATGCCATGGTGGGCATTGCATTGTTCTTAAGTTCATTGGCAAAATCAGGTAAATCTTGTACGGCCCTTAGAATGAGCTTCCCTAACTACATCATTTCTAAAAACAAAGTAGAATTGACTGCAGATATCAATGCAGACAATGTGTTGGAGCAAATCAAAGAGAAATACAAGAAGTTTAATATCAATACGGTTGATGGTGTAAAGATTGATTTTGATGAAGAGTGGATACACCTAAGAAAATCAAACACCGAGCCTATTATTCGTATTTACGCCGAAAGCAAATCAGAAACCACTGCTCGTAATCTTACCATGAAGATCATTAAAGACATCGGTGAGATTGCTAAGCAATAATTATAAAATTCAATTAAATCATGTC
This sequence comes from Bacteroidia bacterium, assembly GCA_044368575.1. Classification (GTDB taxonomy): domain Bacteria; phylum Bacteroidota; class Bacteroidia; order NS11-12g; family UBA955; genus JABMMZ01. The sequence goes on along the minus strand of JBIPPH010000001.1, from coordinate 2,261 downwards.
TTTACAATGTGGAATCGTAGGTTTACCCAATGTAGGAAAATCTACCCTGTTCAATTGTTTGAGCAATGCCAAAGCCCAAGCTGCTAATTTTCCTTTTTGCACAATTGAGCCAAATGTAGGCGTCATTACTGTGCCTGATGAGCGCTTGCAGAAGCTGACTGAAATTGCTAAACCTCAAAACATAGTGCCTGCTACAGTTGAAATTGTAGACATCGCAGGATTGGTTAAAGGCGCAAGTAAAGGCGAAGGCTTAGGCAATCAGTTTTTAGGCAACATTAAAAGCACTAATGCGATTTTACATGTTTTGAGATGTTTTGACAACGACAACATCATTCACGTTGATGGCAGTGTTGACCCAATTAGAGATAAAGAGATCATCGATACTGAGCTTCAACTTAAGGACTTAGAAGCGGTTGAAAACCGTTTACAGAAAGTTCAAAAACAAGCCAAAGCTGGCGATAAGGAAGCTTCTAAGATTGCAGATGCTTGTGAGAAATACAGAGCGCATTTATTAAAAGGTTTAAACGCTAGAACCTTGAATGAATTAACAGAAGAACAATTGGACTTATGTGCTGATTTGAATTTATTGACCGCCAAGCCAGTATTGTATGTATGCAATGTTGATGAAAATAGTTTACCTAATGGCAATGCCTGGGTAGATAAAATCAGAGGGATTGCTGCTGAAGAAGGTGCTGATGTGATGGTAATTTGCGCTTCTGCTGAGGCTGAAATTGCTGAATTAGAAGATGTTGAAGAACGCGCTATGTTCCTAAAGGATTTAGGCCTAGAAGAAAGTGGTGTAGCCAAATTGATTAAGGCGGCTTATAAGATGTTGAATTACATTACTTACTTTACAGTGGGTGAAAAAGAAGTGAGAGCTTGGACCATTACCAAAGGCATGAAAGCCCCACAAGCGGCTGGTGTAATTCACTCAGATTTTGAAAAGGGCTTTATTAGAGCTGAAGTGATTCAATACGACGATTATTTAAAATACGGCACTGAAACTGCCATAAAAGAGGCTGGAAAACTGGGTGTTGAAGGCAAAGAATATGTTGTAAAAGACGGTGATTGCATGCATTTCAGGTTCAATGTGTAATTTTTTTAAAAATTGATTTGCATTAATCCATAAAAACCTTACTTTTGCACCACTCTTTTCGATTCCGTAGCTCAGCTGGTAGAGCATTACACTTTTAATGTAGTGGTCCTGGGTTCGAGTCCCAGCGGGATCACAAGACAGAAACCTTCCTCGGAAGGTTTTTTTTATGCCTTAAAACGAACAATTAAAGCGCGCTTTAAATTGTGAGGTTAAGGCATAAAAATCCATTAAACTTGTTTAATGGTTATTGTCTTGTGCAGAACCTTAAATACCTTGACATTCCTTTATCTCCTGTATTTCTATTTTTTTCTCATGATGTTCAGGTATATATTCATATTCAAATACAGCCGCTAATACAAATATACTAGAGATGGGTTTTTCATTTTTTTGTGCAGGATTCCATTTGTTTAATTTTCTTAAGACTCTTATTACTTCATTTGAACAAAAGTTGCCACCAATATCCTTAAGGGTTTTTATATCGGCAATCGAACTATCCGTATTAACGGTAAATTGAATTACAACTTTACCATGTATGTCATTTTCTAAAGCAATTTTGGGATATGATACCTCCTTTTGCATTTTTCTGAATAATGCTGCATAACCAACAGAAGAACCAGGGGCAATTGTATCCATATTTAATTCTTGAGTGAGATTTAAAAACACAATATCCCATTTGTATTGGGCTATAGAATTTGTATACATGTTGAGTAAGAAAAAAAGTATGACTATTGATTTAGGGAATTTCATCTTATCTTGATTTTATTTCTTAATTTATTCAGAGTCGTATTGGAAGAGGTCAGATAGTCGCATACAGAAACATCAATAGCCCCATAATAGACTTTAATGCTTAATAAAAGACTGGTATGACAAGGCATTTCCACGATTAAATTCAATCATGTAAATGCCAGGTGGAAGCACAGATACATCTATTGACATTTCAGAAGGTACGTCATTAATCGCCATCATCTCTTGCCCCAATACAGATAGAATTCTAAGAGCTGAAACTGTTTGATTATGTTGTAGGTTCAAAACGGATTGTACAGGATTAGGATACAAAACTGCTGGTTCGTATGTTTCTAAAACAATGTTAGAACTAGGTTTTTGATACACCCTCACATAATCTACCACCATTGAAGATTGGTTAAAACTGGCTTCAATGGAAGGT
>JBIPPH010000042.1:0-15549 GCA_044368575.1 Bacteroidia bacterium | reverse complement strand
TAAAATCGCAGTATTGATTAGGCCAAGTTAGACCATCGTCAGCAATAGCAGATTGCCATGAGATCTTATCTGTATCCAATGAAACACTCACAAATACCACCTTTGGGTTGATTTGGTAATTCTGATATACATGCACCAAAGACTTGTTTTCTAACCTTGAGGCTTTGCTCCATGATGCCCAAAAATTTAAGACAATAAACTTTCCCTTATAGGCTTGTAAATTGAATGTGTCTAAAGTAGTGTTGTCAAGCACTGCATCAGACGTTTTAGAGTCCGACACAAAGGCTGTGGCTGTTAAGGTTACTATCAACAATGAGAATAGATAAGTCTTCATAACAATGAGCTTTAATCTATTCTTACAATTTCTGCACCAATTTGATTTAAGCGCTGATCAATGAATTGATAGCCTCTATCAATCTGTTCGATATTTTTTATCGTACTAACGCCTGTGGCACTCATAGCAGCAATCAACATCGCTACACCAGCTCTAATATCAGGAGAACTCATAGTTATCCCTTTTAGAGGTACTTTTCTATCGAGCCCCATCACATTGGCTCTGTGAGGATCGCATAAGATGATCTTAGCGCCCATATCAATTAAATTGTCTACGAAAAACAAACGGCTCTCAAACATTTTTTGATGTATTAAAACATTGCCTCTTGCTTGAGTGGCTGTCACTAAAATAATACTAATTAAATCAGGTGTAAAACCTGGCCAAGGCGCATCAGCTATGGTCAAAATACTGCCATCTATAAACGATTCAATTTCATAATTGGTTTGGGCAGGAATAAAGATATCATCGCCACGGAATTCCATGGCTATTCCCAATCGCTTGAAAGTATCTGGTATAATGCCCAATTCAGCAATAGCACAATTCTTAATCGTGATTTCACTTTCAGTCATTGCTGCTAAGCCAATAAAGCTGCCAATTTCAATCATGTCAGGCAACAAGGTATGGTCTGTTCCATTGAGTTTGTCTACCCCTTGTATGGTCAATAAATTTGAACCGATACCTGAAATATTAGCACCCATTCGGTTCAACATTTTACACAATTGTTGAAGGTATGGTTCGCAAGCTGCATTGTAAATCGTTGTGGTGCCCTCGGCTAAAACAGCAGCCATCAATATGTTGGCAGTACCTGTAACCGAAGCCTCATCTAGTAACATGTAACAACCTTTAAGACGGCCTTGCTGGGCAGTCACTTTATAGAATTGTTCGTTGGCCAAATACTCAAAATGAGCCCCCAATTTCATAAATCCTATGAAGTGGGTATCCAAACGTCTACGGCCAATTTTATCGCCACCAGGGCTGGGAATAAAGCCTTTGCCAAATCTGGCCAACAAAGGACCAATGATCATGATAGAGCCTCTTAAACTTGCGCCTTTGGCCTTGAATTCAGCAGAGTTCAAATACTCTAAATTCACATTAGTGGCTTTGAATTGGTAGCTTGAAGTCGACAACTTAGTTACCTCAACCCCTAAATCGCCTAATAACTCAATGAGTTTAAGCACATCTCTTATAGCGGGAATATTGTGTATGGTAACGGTTTGATCCGTTAACAATACCGCTGAAAGTATTTGCAAGGCTTCGTTTTTTGCGCCTTGAGGAATGATTTCTCCTTTAAGTTTTTTGCCACCAGTTACTCTAAAAGTGCCCATGATTGATGATTATTTTTTGTAGTGGTTTTTTTTGTTTTTAAAATGTTTGCTGTGGTTATTCCCTTTAGAATGATGGTGATTATTGTAGAACTTCTTACGCCTTTGTTCAAGTGTAATTTCTAGTTCTTCTGGATTCACCTTCAATTGGTTTTGTGAAATCACTTCTAAATGTTCTGCAAGTTGTTGATTGCTTAAGTTTTCATTGTTCCAATTGCGAGAGGAGTTGGTCATAAAAGAAGCCAATAAATTCAAGAATTCTGCTTGTAATTCTGGCGAGTCAATTTGCGCTGCCTTATTAACCATGAATTGCAAATTGCGACCATAAAACCTGAACTTAATCGGTTGAGATGGATATTCAACACGATCTGGCTTTTGCTGCATTTTACTTGGCTCAGGTGGCGGAAATGGACCGTCAACATCTAATTGGAAATTGGAAATAATATACAAATGATCCCACAACTTTTGTTTGTAATCTGCTTGGTCTTTAACCGTTGGATTCAGTATTTCCATAACACTGATTAAGGCATCTGCCATTTTGCTGCGCTTGCCTTTATCGGCTATACTCAGCACATGTTCAACCATGTCCTGAAACGACCTACCGTATTCAGATAAAATGAGTTGTTTGGCTTGTGTATTGTAATGAAAAAGTTCTGACATATTTCTTGCTCAAATGTAGTGAATTTATGGTAAAAAAAAACCTGCAAATACATGCAGGTTTTAAAGATTGTTTATAAGTAATAAGGCTTACTTTTTGTAGATCTCGTCGTTTTTAGGTTCGAAAGTGATGCGGTGTTTTTTACCAGCAACTGAGAATTCTAATTTCAACATATCATTCTTCAACATGATGATATCAGCATTTACTGCAACGGTTTGATTGTTTTCAGGTTGAGAAATATCACCCATTTCATTAGCGCCAAAAGACACCTTTCTGCTCTTATCGTTAAATGACCATTTACCAGCTTGTTTAATAGTTTTATAAAACACGTTATTCGCTGCAAAATTGGCTAGAATGTCGCGGTAAGTTCTATCGTCATTAGGATTCATTGTCAACACCTTTTCTTTTGTAGGTGAGCTGTAACCAGCTGCGTAATCCATGTTGAAGGTGTAGAAATTGGTTCTGCCCATAACAAAATACAAAACGATTGAGTCTCCAGCAGAGGTGAATGATTTTTTCAAAGCAGCATCTTCAGTGCCATCAACTGCATATCCGGTAACTTTCCATTCGTTAGAGATTCTGTCTCTTTTAGCTCTGAATGAAATGCCTGGTCCTTCTTCATATTTACAAGCAGAAAACAACATGCTTAAACCTGCAAACACAACTAATGAAATCTTTGTAATACGTCTCATGTTTTATTTATTATTTGTGCAAATATAACCCAAAAACCTTAATTAATAATTAATTTTTTGGCCCTTATTTTCACTTGTGAGCAACCTTGTGGAAAACCAAAGCGAATCTGAAATGAAACTATGATCTGACCATGAGTTTAGCAAACCTTAGCACCAAGGTTTTTTGTCCCATTTCTTGGAATAAAATGACGGCTTTTTTATTATCACCGGCACCTTCCAATTGCTCCACCACCCCTAGGCCAAATCTTTGATGCTCAACCGTTTGACCTACTTGAATGTCAGATGGGTCATTGGGTTTAAAATCTGCTGAAGCTTTAGTATCCGGTAAAGGCTTGGTGACTGATTTACCCACAAATAAGCCGTACCCTTTGCCAAAATTGGCATCCGAAGGGGATTTGTGAACAATATTGGGGGTTTTGATTTGATGCACCAGAGAGGTATCTAAATATTGTTTATCTATCTCATCGATAAATCGACTGGGATCACAAGGAATTAGGTTGCCATATTTGAATCTGGAGGTAGCAAAACTCAAGGTTAAATTTTCTTCTGCACGCGTAATCGCAACATAAAACAAACGGCGTTCTTCTTCCAAATCTTGACGATTGGTTAAACTCATTTGACTCGGAAACAAATTCTCTTCCAAGCCCACTACAAAGACATGTTTGAACTCTAAGCCTTTACTGCTATGAATAGTCATTAAAGTAACTTTATCGCCATCTTCATCGTCTTTATCCGCATCGGTGTAAAGCGCAATTTCTTGTAAAAAGGCTGACAAGTCTTTCTCTTTTTCAGAGGTGTCGTCTTCAGTAAATTCCTTAATGGCATTCAACAATTCCACTAAGTTCTCGTATCGAGATACGCCCTCAACCGTTTTGTCTTCGTAAAGTGTTCTGAGCAAGGTAGATTGCTTGGCTACATACTCAGCGATCTCGTAGGCATTCTTAGTGGTCAACATGGTCTGAAAACTGCAGATCATGGTGTAAAAATCTTTCAAGTGTGCCACTGAAGAACCCAAGACCGGAAAATGATGCGCTTCTTGCAAAATCTCCCATATGGAAACCTCATTTTCTGAAGCCAAAACCACTAGTTTATCAATGGTGGTATTGCCAATTTTACGAGCAGGGTAATTGATAATGCGCTTTAAAGCTTCTTCATCTTTAGGATTGACCACCAAGCGCAAATAAGAGAGCAAATCTTTAACCTCTTTGCGTTGGTAAAAACTCATGCCGCCATAAATTCTGTAGGGAATATTCATGCGTCTGAGGGATTCCTCAAAGGCACGTGACTGGGCATTGGTTCTGTATAAAATGGCAAAATCAGAATAGGCTCTGTGCAAACGGTTGCGCGATTCAAAAATTTGATTCGCAACAGCTTTGCCTTCTTCATTATCAGATGCGGATTTAAACAAAATGATCTTCTCGCCTTCTGGATTATTGGTGAAAATGGTTTTGTCTAACTTCTCTTTGTTATTGGCAATTAAACTACTGCTCGCGTTAACAATATTTGCAGTGCTTCTGTAGTTGTGCTCTAACTTAAAAACCTTTAAATCAGGATAGTCTTTTTCGAAGTTTAAAATGTTCTGGATATTCGCTCCTCTGAAGGAATAAATGGATTGTGAATCATCCCCCACAACACAGATGTTTTCATACATGGCTGCTAAACTTTTAACAATCATGTATTGACAGAGGTTAGTATCTTGATACTCATCCACCATGATGTATTTAAACTTGTGTTGGTATTTGTTCAAGACATCAGGATGCGCTTTAAGCAAAGCATAGGTATTCAATAAAATATCGTCGAAATCCATGGCGCCTGCTTTGTAACAGCGGGCCTGATAGGCTGCAAAGATTTTGGATAAATGAGGTCTACCAGTTGAATTATCAGCTTCTAATAATTCGGGGATTTTAATGTACTCTTTAGAGGTGATCAAACTGTTTTTACAGTTGCTAATCCTGTTATATACAAAGGCTGGTTTGTATAATTTTTCATCGAGGTTGAGTTCCTTGACTATGGTTTTAATTAAACTCTTGGAGTCGTCCGTATCGTATATGGTGAAGTCTTTGGGATAACCAATCTTTTCTGCTTCTACCCTTAGAATTTTAGCAAAGACCGAGTGGAAAGTACCCATCCAAATATTCTTTGCCTCATGGCCTACAACAGCCTCAATCCTATGCTTCATTTCTTTGGCCGCCTTGTTAGTAAAGGTTAGGGCTAAAATATTGAAGGCATCATTACCAGATTGAATGATGTGGGCAATTCTGTAGGTCAAAACTCTGGTTTTACCACTACCTGCACCCGCTATGATCATCACCGGACCTTGAATAGTCATGGCTGCATCGCGCTGCACATCGTTCAATTTGTCTAAATACGGTGGGTGACTCATAAGGATTGCAAAGCTATTAATTGCTTGCGAGTTCTTATTAACAAAATACAAAAAAGGCGTCGAAAAAACTTCGACGCCTTGGAAACAATAGGCTGTTTTGTTTTAAAACAATCCTCTAAGGGTTAAGTGAATGTTTCTTCCTGCACCACTGTAACCGGAAGAAAAAGTTCTATAATGTTGATCCATGATGTTTTCAATGGCCAATTGCCCCTGCAAAAAGCGATTGATTTGATACTGAGCTCTTACATTAAAGGTATGCCATGCAGGTGTAAATCCTTTAACAGGATCTGCTGAATAAATGGCATTGTCTTCTCCTATCAAATTGTAGTCTTTAGATTTTTTTGCACCATTAAATACCATAAAACACTCCGCTTTAATTTTATTGGCTTTATAAATCAACCCTGCTCTTCCAAACAATGGAGAAATATGATCAAGTGGATAATCTATAGTATCCGTTTTAATTCGTCCATAGGTGTAATTCACTTGAGCATTTACACTGAGTTGTTTATTAAGGTCATAATTCAGACCAGCATAATAGCCATAAATATAGGCTGTTTGGGCATTTACCGTGGTATAAATTTGACTGTTTACGCCGTTAAATGTGATGGTATCTTTACCATTTAATTGTGCTCGACCAATCGTTAGTGCATTGCTGTATTGGGTATAAAAACCATTCACTTCAAGATTCAATTTTTTGGCAAATGTTTTATTGATAGTGGCATCGAGCGTTGTGGTTTGCTCCGGCTTCACATAAGCATTTGGAACGATGATTCGGCCGCCCACACTTTCAAACACTTTGGCCATATCATCGACATTTGCAGACCTAAATCCTGTAGCTAAACTCCCTGATACTTTAAGTTGTTTTTTACCCAAATATACCAACCCAATTTGACCACTGGTATTCTGATTCTTTTGGGTGATTTGATCGATCAAGAACGGAAAGAAAGTTTTGTCTTTAAATTGACAATTCAAAGTAGTGTTGGTCATCCTTAACCCAGAATTAAGTATCCATTTAGCACTTAAATAATTGGATTGCGTTACATACACCGCCATGCTTGACATTTGAGATCCACCATCAGGGTAACGGGTTGTTTGAGCTTCAACGGCACCTGAATTAACATTCACTTTACTGGCTGTAGATTGAACATCGTTGTGGGTCAATTCTAAACCATATCTTAATTCTGATTTATTGCCTATGGCTTTTTCAAAATCTGCATTAATGGCATTGACTTTTACGCGTTCATTTCTATGGGTCATTTTAGAACTGTTAAACCCTCTGCTGTGTCTGCTTTCTGTAATATCCTGATGTGATATTGTCATGTGCATTTGGTCATAGGCCAATTGTTTCTTACTTAATTTTAACTGGTAAGCGGCCAATGTTCTGGTTTGTGGGCCATAATACCACTCTGCTTGAACTGGTTTGCCATTAGACCCAATTTCTGTTAAGCGATCATACCTAGGAATATCTGTTGAGTTAGAGTGTTGAATATTGAGCACATGAGATACATAAGCATTTTGCTGAAACAATACTTTTTGTATTAAATCCCATTGCTGGTAGCCATTAGGGATTTGTTTAAAAGAATCCGCATTTTGAACTATGGAATCTTTGTTATCAAAACGCCGAACATAGAAGGGTCTTCTTCCCCATGACTCATAACCCTTAGTTCCTTTTTTACCTATGGTCATATCGCCAAAATCCGAATAGGTTACAGAACTCAAAAAGGCCCATTTTTTGAGGCCTATATTGACATCAAAATGGCCTGTCTTTTCTTGCATAGCCGTTCCATAACGGGTAAAGGCCATGGTTTTAAATTCTGGTTTTGCTGTAGTCGACAATTGAGCTTGCTTGGTATAAAAATGCACCACACCGCCCAAGGCATCACTGCCATAAACAACAGCACCTGGACCAAACACCAGCTCTGTTTTATCCAGCATGTTGTTATCAACGGTTAATACATTTTGCAAATGACCGCCTCTGTAAATGGCATTGTTCATGCGCACCCCATCAACAACCATGAGCACCTTATTGGCCTCAAAACCTCTCATGGCTATGCTTCCACCACCCATTTGACTTTTTTGAACAAAGGCTCTGCCAGATTGTTGCAATACATCTGCTGTATTGGCTTGATTCATGAATTGTAGTTGTTTTTGATCTATAACGGTCGTCAACTGTGCGACATCCTTTGATGACTCTTCAAACCTTGAAGCAGACACCACAAACCCACCTAAATCAAAGGAAGATTCAGAGAGATACATCACAAAATTTTGGGCCTTTAATTCTGTCCAAGAAATGGAATCCGTTTGATAGCCAGGGCATTTAAACACAATGCTTAAAGCATTCATTACCCTAGCCTCTTCGGCACTGATTTGGCCTTCAGCATTGCTGAATATGGAGTTTACTTCAACGCCTTTTATGGCTTGTAAACTCGAACGGTCTTTCACCGTTATGGTTTGTGCAAACGCAGTCAAACCTATTGTATATAATAGTGTAAATACTATGGATTTCATAAATGATTTTTTATGCAACTAAATAACAGGCCATTCGTTTTACAATAGCCTTACAGTGTTTTCAGACAAATAAAATCACTAAGCAGTTGGTGGCTTTAGCATAGAAGGGCTAAAAGCGTAATAGTAAAAACTTTGCCAGTTTTGGCAATGCGTTAAAGTAAACTCTGTTGGAACAACAGCAAAAACAGACAAATCTACAAGGCTCAATACACTTGGTTTTAGCTCAAACACCACTTTGTTTTGTTGAGCTTGTTTTTGGGCTAATTGATTGTATAAAACTTCTTCTTTGTCATCCGATAGACAATGGTAAAAAGCACTACCATTTTGATCATGTTCAAATACAACGTCGTATTTTTGGCCATTCAATGTAAATTCTTTTGAATGTTCCCAATCTGCCGTTTTCAAATCCACATCTGAAAAGACGATTAATTCCTGATTAAATGCGCCGCTAGATAGTAATGACTGCATTTGTTGCTCAACTTTATATTTGTGAACGAGAATTTGAAACACAGAAGCAATGCCTGCCCCAAGCATTTGAATCATAAGGGCAAAAACAAAAAAGGCTATCAGTGTGTTTCTTATCAAAACTAAGCAAAGATAACTTATTTTTAATTGAATTAAAATTCACCGAAATTTGCAGCTTGCAATGCCAACAAACGACCTTGACCAAATAGAAATTATAGGCGCCTCTGAACACAACCTTAAACAGGTTGACTTAAGCTTCCCAAGAAACCAATTAGTGGTATTTACTGGCTTAAGTGGCAGCGGCAAATCAAGCTTGGCATTTGACACCATTTTTGCAGAAGGCCAAAGACGTTATTTGGAAACGTTTTCTGCTTATGCTCGTCAATTCATTGGCGACATGAAACGCCCCACAGTTGACAAAATCAACGGTTTGTCGCCAGTAATAGCTATCGAGCAAAAAACAGTTTCAAGAAACCCAAGATCAACAGTTGGCACCATAACTGAGGTGTATGACTTTCTCAGATTATTGTATGCTAGAGCTGCAGATGCCTACAGTTATTTGAGTCATAAAAAAATGGTTCGCTACAGCGAGAGTCAAATCATTGAAAGAATATTAGAGCAATTTGACCAAAGTAAAATATCGGTTTTAGCCCCAATGGTAAAAGGCAGAAAGGGGCATTACAGAGAGTTATTTGAACAAATCCGCAAACAAGGTTATAGCAAAGTAAGAGTTGATGGTGTTATGCTTGACATTGAGCCAGGCATGCAATTAGACCGTTACAAAATCCATGATATCGAGACCGTCATTGATAGAATTGATTGCAATGCCTTGAACAAAGAGCGCATCATCAACAGCATCAAAACGGCCTTAAAAGTAGGCAAAGGCACTTTGAGCATAGCTCAACACCCATCCGAAAAAAGTGTATTTTTTAGCCAGTTTTTAATGGACCCTGAAACTGGGCTTAGTTACGATGAACCTCAACCAAACACTTTTTCATTTAACAGTCCTTATGGTGCCTGTGAAACTTGTAATGGTATTGGTCAAATCAGTGAAGTGGCTGTTGACAGTGTCATTCCTAATACATCTTTAAGCATCAACAAAGGTGGCATTGCGCCCATTGGCGAATTAAAAGAAAATTATACGTTTGCCCTACTCAGAGGATTGGCCAAATTATACAAATTCAGTTTAGCCGATCCTATTCAAAAATTATCGCCTGAGATTGTTAATGCCATTTTATATGGTGTTGAAGATGCCTTCCCAATTGCTTATACCAACTACGAACATAAAACCATACAAACGGAAGCCCATTTTAAAGGGATTATTCCGATCATTACCGAACAATATTACGAAGGCAACAGCGATGCCCTCAACCGTTGGGCAGAAGAATTCATGCACAGCAAAAGCTGCCCTACTTGCAAAGGCAAACGTTTAAAAATTGAAGCCTTATCTTATAAAATTGGCGATCAAGACATTGCGGATTTAAGCACCATGTCTATCAAAGATTTGCAAATTTGGATGGGTAAAATTGACAGCATTTTGAGCGAACGCCAAAAGACCATAGCCAATGAAATCGTTAAAGAAATTTCGACCAGAATTGGTTTCTTATGCAATGTTGGATTAGACTATTTAAGTTTGAACAGCCCATCTAACACCCTTAGTGGTGGTGAGGCCCAGCGCATACGTTTAGCCACCCAAATTGGGTCGCAATTGGTGAATGTGCTTTACATATTAGATGAACCAAGTATTGGCTTACACCAAAGAGATAACGACAAGCTCATCCAATCATTAAAAGATTTACGAGACTTGGGCAATTCCGTTATAGTCGTTGAGCACGACAAAGACATGATTGAACAAAGCGATTACATTATCGACATTGGTCCTAAAGCGGGCATACATGGTGGCCGAATTTGCGCAGCAGGTGATTACCAATCCTTCATTCAACAAAACTCATTAACGGCTCAATACTTAAGCGGAAAAAAGCGCATTGAAATCCCTAAAACAAGACGCAATAGTAAAACCTTTTTAAGCCTAAAAGCTTGCAGTGGGCACAATTTAAAATCAGTGGATGTAGACATTCCGCTTGGCATTTTAGTTTGTGTAACTGGTGTGAGTGGCAGTGGTAAATCAAGTTTGATCAATGAAACGTTGTACCCTATTTTGGCCAAGCATGTATACAACAGTCAATACCAATGTTTGCCATACAAATCTGTTAAAGGCCTTGAACACATTGATAAAGTAATTCGCATAGACCAAGCGCCAATTGGCCGAACACCAAGAAGCAACCCTGCTACCTACACAGGTGTATTTGCAGACATTCGCAACTTATATGCACAATTACCTGAAGCCAAAATCAGAGGCTATAAACCAGGCAGATTTTCATTCAATGTGAGTGGTGGCAGATGCGAAGCTTGCAAAGGTGGCGGATACAAATTGATTCAAATGAATTTCTTACCTGATGTTGAGGTGCTATGCGATGAATGCCATGGCAAACGCTATAACAGAGAAACATTAGAAGTGCGTTACAAAGGCAAAAGCATTAACGATGTGCTTGACATGCCAATAGAACATGCCGTTAACTTTTTCGAAAACATGCCACAAATCAGCAGAAGATTACAAGCATTAGTAGATGTTGGGCTAGGGTATATTACCTTAGGTCAATCTTCAACAACGCTGAGTGGTGGTGAAGCTCAAAGGGTCAAATTGGCTGAAGAGCTCTCCAAAAAAGACACTGGCAATACGTTTTACATCTTAGACGAACCTACTACAGGGCTTCATTTTGAAGACATACATGTATTGCTCCAAGTTCTGCAAAGATTAACAGATAAAGGCAATAGTATTTTGGTCATTGAGCACAATATGGATGTGATCAAAGTAGCTGATTGGATCATTGATTTAGGCCCCGAAGGTGGCGCAGGAGGCGGCGAAATCATAGCCGTAGGCACACCAGAACAACTGATCAAAAACAAACGCAGTCACACCGCCCGATTTCTAGCTAAAGAATTGAAATGAGTTTTTCATTAACAGAATATTACAATCAAAGTTTTCATAAAATTGAGACGACTGACACCCAACTTAGCCATGGGTATTTCAAAGATTGTCAATTCAACCAGTGTCAATTGGTAGAACAAGATTTTAGCCATAGTACCTTTGTGAATTGTGTTTTCAATGCTTGTCAAATCAGTTTGTGCCAATTGGAACAAACGGCGTTTCAATCTGTTCAGTTCAAAGATTGCCAACTACTTGGTTTGCGCTTTGAACATTGCAACCCATTTCAATTGAGTATTCAGGCTAGTTCAAGCCAATTCATTATGTGTTCGTTTTACAAAAAGCCCATTAACAAAGCTGTTTTCGAACAATGCCAAATACAAGAGTGTGATTTTTCTGAAGCCCAACTCAAACAAGCTCAATTCACTGAAAGCCGATTAAGTGGCAGCACGTTTATGCGAACAGATTTAAGCGAAGCGAATTTCTCAAGTGCTTATGATTTCCTCATAGACCCAAGCCAAAACAAACTCAAAAAGGCTAAATTTTCGAGGCATGGATTGGAAGGTTTATTACAGCATTTTGGCTTAATAATCGAATAAATCAAACCTAAAGTTTTTTCCTTATCTTTGTATTAGATATATGGAAAACTCGCAAGCATTACAATTAGTTGAACTCAACGATTTACACGTTTCTTTAGGGGCTAAAATGGTACCCTTCGCAGGCTACAACATGCCTGTTCAATACAGTAATTTAATTCAAGAACACATGGCGGTTAGAAACAGCGTTGGTGTTTTTGATGTGTCTCATATGGGCGAATTTTTATTGAAAGGTGAACGCGCGCTTGATTTAATTCAATTAGTAACCAGCAATGATGCTTCTGTTTTAACAGATGGCAAAGTACAATACTCTTGTTTACCCAATAACACCGGCGGTATTGTAGACGACTTATTAGTCTACCGCAACAATGCCAATGAATTTTATTTAGTAGTGAATGCGTCTAACATCCAAAAAGATTGGGATTGGATTGCTAGCCACAACACTTTTGGGGTTCAAATGGAAAACCTAAGCGACCGTTTAAGTCTATTGGCAGTTCAAGGGCCTAATGCCATTAAGGTGGTTCAAGCTTTAACCGATGTTGATTTATCAGTCATCCCATATTATGCCTTTACAACTGGTACAGTAGCTGGCTGTGAACATGTGATCATTTCCAACACAGGGTACACTGGTGCTGGTGGCTTTGAATTATACGTTGACAACAAAAATGCCCGTCAATTATGGGACGCATTATTCAAAGCAGGTGAAGCTTATAACATTTTACCTTGCGGTTTAGGTTGTCGCGACACCTTGCGCTTAGAAAAAGGTTTCTGCTTATATGGCAACGACATCAATGACACCACTTCTCCAATTGAAGCAGGTCTTGGTTGGATCACAAAATTCTCTAAAGATTTTGTGAACAGTGCCTATCACAAATCATTAAAAGAAAACGGTGTTAGCAAAAAATTAGTTGGCTTTGAAATGATTGATCGCGGCATTCCTCGTCAACACTATACCATCAAAGATGCAGAAGGCAACACCATTGGTGAAGTTACTTCTGGAACACAGTCTCCTAGCTTAAACAAAGCCATAGGCTTAGGCTATGTTGATGCAGCCTTTTCAAAACCAGGCGCTGAAATTTACATTGAAATTAGAGAGAAAGCGCTTAAAGCCACTGTTTGCAAAATACCTTTTTTATAAATCAATTATGAATACGCTTAAAACACTTGCACTTATTTTAGTAGGCAGCCTTGCTATGAGCAGCTTCGCAAAACCTTATGATGATTTTGCTCCTGTTACAAAAAGTTCACCCTATAAAAAATTCGTTCATTTAAACCCCTTTGCATTATTGGTTGGTGGTTTAGAATTTGGTTACGAAGCGCCACAAACGCCTAAACAAAGTTTATTGATGAATTTTGGATATTACAATTCAAGAGAAGCAGGTGGATTAGATATCAAAGATGACTTCACTAACATGAGTGGTTTAAGGGTAGACATGCAATACCGCTTTTACAGAAAAACCAATAACTACATCCGCAATGTATATATCGGCCCGTATTTCAATTTCAAAACCATTAGTGCTGATAGAAACTACACAAGATATTTAGGTCCCCCTAGCTACGATTATGTTGATAGCACGGCCAAACAAAGTGCGACGTCGGTATCAGTAGGTTACATGGTTGGTTATAGAAAATCAATATTCGAAAACATCTATATGGATTTAGGCATTGGTGGTGGCATGTTCATTCCAGTGTCTGGCGAACACCATTCTGAATTGAATATTCCTTTGTTCAGTCCATACAACAGAGGGGTACAATTCAAAGCCCACATAGGATTCAGTATAGCCTTGTAAGGTTATATTTTACTTTATTGGACGACCCCATCTATTGATGTTCATCACTTCACACAGAAATATGAACACTTAAGGCAATGGTTTTGTAATTTTGCCCTGATTTAATTGTATCTGCATTGAGTAATAACAAGCAAAACATAGTCATCAAATTTGCCGGAGACAGCGGAGACGGCATGCAATTGACAGGCACTCAATTTGCAGAAACAAGTGCTATTTTTGGCAATGACCTAGCCACTTTCCCTGATTTTCCTGCTGAAATTCGCGCCCCTATAGGTACGCTGCCGGGCGTTAGTGGGTATCAAATTCATATCGGCAATTCAGATGTTTATACACCTGGAGACACCTATGATGTATTAGTGGCCATGAATGCGGCTGCTTTAAAAACCAATATTAAATCGCTTAAACCCAACGGAGTAATCATTGCCAATACAGAAGGCTTTGATGACAAAAACCTTAGATTAGCTAAAATCAGTGAAGACCAAAACCCTTTACACGACGGCAGTTTAGCGGCATTTAAATTGATAGACATCAATCTCACTAAATTAACAAAGCAAGCATTAGAGCCTTTTAATTTGGGCAACAAAGATGCTGAACGTTGTAAAAACATGTATGTCTTAGGCATAGTGTACTGGTTGTTCAATAGAGATCTTAAACACACAAAAGATCACATTCAAAAACACTTTGCCAAAAACGAAGTATTGGTTCAGGCCAATATCAAAGCCCTTGAATCAGGTTATCATTTTGGAGAAACCAATGAATGGTTTAGCCACCCAATTGAGATTGCCGCAGCCACATATGAAGCTGGCTTATACCGAAGCATTAATGGCAATCAAGCCACTGCAATGGGTTTGTTAGGCGCTAGTGTTAAGGCTGAAACACCCTTGTTTTTGGGTTCCTACCCTATTACACCTGCCTCAGACATTTTACACGAATTGTCTAAACACAAAGGCATGGACGTGATCAGTTTTCAAGCCGAGGATGAAATTGCAGGTATCTGTTCAGCCATTGGCGCATCTTATGGTGGAAGACTCGGCATAACCACAAGCTCAGGACCGGGTATAGCCCTTAAAACGGAAGCCATTGGTTTGGCAACCATGTTAGAATTGCCATTGGTTATTTGCAATATTCAAAGAGGAGGCCCATCTACTGGCTTACCCACTAAAACAGAACAAGCAGATTTATTGCAAGCTTTATATGGTCGCAATGGCGAAAGCCCAATTGTTGTGATTGCCGCAGCCACACCATCAGACTGTTATGACAAAGCATACATGGCTGCAAAAATTGCCCTTGAGCACACAGTTCCTGTGATGTTATTAAGCGATGGCTTTATCGCCAACGGTGCTGAACCATGGCGCATTAAGGCCTTGGAAGACATGCCAAGCATTCACTCGCAATTCATTTGCAACACAAATGATCAAACCTATTTACCCTATAAACGTCAAGCCAATTTTGCCAGACAACATGCCTTACCAGGCTCACCTGGTTTAGAACACCGCATTGGTGGTTTGGAAAAAGAACACGAAACGGGCAATATCAGTTACGATGCCGCTAACCATGAATTCATGGTCAAAATGAGAGCTGCAAAAGTAGCCAAAGTAGCAGATGATATTCCTGAACAAACATTGGCCTTAGGCAATACCAATAGCAAAGCTTTGGTGATTGGTTGGGGCTCTACGTATGGTAGCATACACCAAGCAATCATTGAGCTCAATGCAGAAGGATTAGATCTTGCACAATTGCATTTAAGTTACATCCAACCCATGCCTAAAAACATCGCTGAATTGATCAAAGCATTTGATGTGGTAATGGTTGCAG
>JBIPPH010000013.1:0-48147 GCA_044368575.1 Bacteroidia bacterium | reverse complement strand
AAATCAGTGATTTCAAGATCGTCTAAATAGATGTGGCCTTCGTCTGGTTTAACCAATCCAACCGTCATGTAAAACGACGTGGTTTTACCTGCGCCATTTGGCCCTAATAAACCTACTATTTCACCTTGTTCAACATAGATGGTAACATCGTTTACTACGCGTTTTTGCTTGTATTGTTTGACCAGATTTTCTGCTCTTAATTTCATACGCTTGCCTTAACGTCTCGAATTTTTAATTGTAGATTTTTTTGCCCTTTAAACTCATTCATTTCTAATGAATAGCATACGTCAAAGGCTTGATTTTTACTCACCAATGGAAACAATTCACTCATGTTAAAGCCAATACCGTCAAACTTTTTGCCATTTTGATAAGCCATTAATTTGAGGTGTTTTTCTTTGACAATTTTGCTCCCTGCATCTAAGACCTGATTGGTTCTAAAAATGGGGGTCATATTGCCGGGCCCATGGGGTTTAAATTGGTCAAGTAGGGTAAAGAATTTTCCGTTGATGTCATCAAAACCAATTTCAGTGTCATAACTGATTTCTGGCGTTAACAATTCATCCGTACAATTCTTGCTGACGATTTCTTCGAATCGTTCGGTAAACAATTCAAAGGATTCTTTTTTAATGGTGAGTCCTGCGGCGTATTTGTGACCGCCGTATTGAACCACTATATCGCCACAT
This sequence comes from Bacteroidia bacterium, assembly GCA_044368575.1. Lineage (GTDB taxonomy): Bacteria > Bacteroidota > Bacteroidia > NS11-12g > UBA955 > JABMMZ01. Next base: position 47,464 of record JBIPPH010000013.1, on the reverse strand, counting down.
GCGCCAATGGCGTCGTGAATATCAAAATTCTTTATGCTTCGGGCAGACCCTGTAAGCATACCATTGACTTCTGAAAAAATAATGGTGGGCTTGTAATAGGTTTCTATTAGTCTGGAAGCCACAATACCAATAACCCCTTTATGCCATTTTTCACTGTATAAAACGGTGCTTTTTTTATGTCTTAAGACATGGTCGCGCTCTAAAATTTCTAAGGCTTCTTTGGTGATATCGTTGTCAATGTCTTTGCGCTCTGTGTTGTTTTCAATCAGGGTTTTGGCCAAAAACATGGCTTGGTGAAAATCCTCTTCAATCAATAACTTAACAGATGATTTTGCATCGGCAATTCTGCCTGCAGCATTGATTTTTGGCCCTATGCCAAACACAATATCAGCAACTTCGTATTCGTCTTTGATCTGATAACTTTGCAACAAGGCTTGTAAGCCTATACAAGGATTTTCATTGAGTTTTTTTAATCCGTAATACACCAATATGCGATTTTCATCGCGGATATCTACAATGTCACTGCAAGTGCTTACAGCCACTAAATCAAGGTATTTGTAAACGTCTTCTATGGGTAAATCATTAGCAATGGCGTAGGCTTGAATCAATTTAAAACCAATGCCGCAACCAGACATTTCTTTGTAAGGGTATTGGCAATCTTTGCGTTTAGGATTCAATAAAGCTACCGCTTTTGGGAGTTCATCGCCAGGTAAGTGGTGATCGCAAACGATAAAATCTATGCCCAGTGTTTTGGCATAGTCAATGAGTTCAATTGAGCGTGTGCCGCAGTCTAATGCAATGATTAAACTGATGCCTTGTTCCTTGGCGTAGTCTATTCCAATTTTTGAAATGCCATAGCCTTCCTTGTAGCGGTCGGGGATATAGTATTCAAGATTGGAGGTGTATTTTTTAAAATAGGAGTATACGGTTGACACAGAAGTGGTGCCATCTACATCGTAATCTCCGTAGACCATTATGCGCTCGTGTTTTTGAAGGGCCAATATGAGGCGGTCAATGGCTTTGACCATATCCTTCATTAAAAAAGGATCGTACAAATCATGGAGTTGAGGTCTAAAAAATTTTTTGGCTTGTTCGAAGGTTTCTATGCCTCTTTGCAAGAGGAGTTGAGCAATGAGGTTTGGTACATTGATCAGCTCAGCCAGTTGAGAAACTTTTTGATCGTTTAATTTGGGTGATGCTGTCCAACGAAAGGCCATACGAAGTTGCGAAGATACAAAAAAAGTACCAACCTTTCTCTATCTGATTTTCAGCGAATTAGAGGTTTTTAGCCCTTTGGTCAATTAGAAGTTTTGTAGTTCAAGCAGGGCGGCATGTAAATGCTTTTTGGCTAAGAAATTATCTTCTAAATCTTTGGCCAATGGCACTGGGGTGTCAAGGCTGGCTACACGTTTAACTGGCGCATCGAGTTGGGTAAAACAGTGTTCAGAAATCCAAGCGGCAATCTCTGCACCTATACCACCAATGAGGGTGTCTTCGTGTAATACCAATGCTTTGCCGGTTTTCTTTACCGATGCTGCAACACAGTCTTTGTCCCAAGGCAATAGGGTTTTTAAGTCCACAATATCAGCATCAATTTGCAATGCTTTGCAAGCTTCAATGGCCCAATGAACGCCCCAGCCGTAAGTAATAATACTCATTGACTCACCTGTTTGTACAAGGCCTGCTTTGCCGATTTCAAGGGTGTAATAGTCGTCTGGCACCTCACCTTCAATGCTTCTGTACAAGGCTTTGTGCTCAAAGAACAATACTGGGTTTGGGTCATTGATAGCGGCACACAATAAACCTTTGGCATCAAACGGATTGCTTGGGTATACCAATTTAAGTCCTGGCACATGGAAGAACCATGCCTCGGTGCTTTGGCTGTGAAAAGGGCCTGCGCCAACACCAGCGCCTGTTGGCATTCTAACCACTACATCTGATGCTTGCGCCCAACGGTAGTGGCTCTTAGCTAGGTTATTGACTATTTGATTGAAACCGCAGGTTACAAAGTCACTGAATTGCATTTCAACAATGGCTTTATAGCCCATTATGGATAGGCCATAAGCGGCACCCACTATAGAGGATTCAGTAATTGGGGTATTTCTGATTCGGCCTTTGCCAAACCATTTGTAAAAGTTATCTGAGATTTTAAAAACACCACCATATTCGGCAACATCTTGTCCCATTAAGACAGATTTTGGATGGCGTTCTAAAGATTGTTTCAAGCCATCTGAAATGGCATCTACCAATCGTTTGCTGCTGCTGTTGCCAGAGGGTTCAATGGTTTCATGAGTGTATGGGGCGTACACATCATTGAGTTCTTCTTGAGTATCGGCTATGATTTCTGGTTCTTCAAATACAGCGGCTAAATCTTCATCCATGCCCATTTTCAATTCGTCATAGATGCTTTGTTTGAGCTCGTCGTTGAGAATATTCTCAGCGTATAAATAAGCTTCGTAATTGGCAATGGGATCTTTTTTCGCCCATAGATCAAATAATTCTTGAGGAACATATTTGGTGCCACTGGCTTCTTCATGGCCACGCATTCTAAAGGTCATGCACTCCAATAAAACTGGTCTGGGTGCTTTGCGCATGCTTTCAGATAATTCAGTGACTTTGTGAAATACTTCTAAGATGTTATTGCCATCAATTTGGTAGGCTTCCATTCCATAGCCAATGCCTTTGTCAATGAATTGCTTGCATTTGAATTGTTCATTGCTGGGCGTGCTTAAGCCGTAGCCGTTGTTTTCAATTAAGAAGATAACTGGCAAACTCCATACAGCTGCAACGTTCATAGCTTCGTGGAAATCGCCTTCGCTGGTGCCGCCGTCACCACTAAAGACTAAAGAGACTTTACCTTCATTGTTCAATAAATGAGCGGTTGATATACCATTGGCCACACCCAACATGGCGCCTAAATGAGAGATCATGCCTACAATGTGGTAGTCATTGGTGCCAAAGTGGAAACTTCTATCGCGGCCTTTAGTAAAGCCAGATTTTTTACCTTGCCATTGGGCAAAGAGTTTTCTAAACGGGATTTGACGGGTCGTAAATACGCCTAAATTTCTGTGCAAAGGCATGATGTACTCGTCATCGTGTAAGGCCATAGTAGCGCCTACAGAAATAGCCTCTTGACCAATGCCACTGAACCATTTGCCCACCTTACCTTGACGCAAAAGAATCAACATTTTGTCTTCGATGATTCTAGGATAAAGTAAGCGTTTATAAATGTCAAGCAATTCTTGATTGCTCAAATGTTTACGGTTAAAATTCACAGGGCAAAAATAGGAAAATTAACAGATTATCGTATACAGAGAATGTCTGCAAATCCATGCGGCATTTGCTGTATATTTGCCACCCCATTCTGTGAAGGTTAAAGCATTTGTAGAGGCGTTTGGGAAGCATCATCGCGTTCAAGAATATTTGAGTCAAGTTCAATATTCAGGGCAGCATATTGCCCATTTTCAAGGATTGATAGGGTCTTCGGCTGCGGTGGTTTTAGCTGGGATTTTTTATCAGCAAACAGAATCCATGTTGATTTTGGTGCCTGAAACAGAAGAAGCCGAATTCTTAAGAAGCGATTTAGAACACCTCTTGTCTGCCAACGATGTATTGCTATTGCCCAGCAGTTTCAAAAGACCTTTTGATGTGGATGATGTTGTAACAGACGCCGTTCAAACCAGAGCTGAAGTGATTAACAAATTGCAACATGCTCAGCATCCATACATTGTGGTGTCAACCCCAGAAGCAGTGGTTGAAAAAGTAATTGGCACGCAACAATTTCAAAAAAATACTTTTGATTTAAAATTAGGCCAAACCTTAGATTTAGAATTTTTATCAGACTTCTTAGACAGCAATGCCTTCGAGCGCGAAGATTTTGTATACGAACCTGGCCAATACGCTGTAAGAGGTGGCATAGTAGATGTGTTCAGTTTTAGCCACGAACACCCTTACAGAATAGTACTTGATGGCTCCATCATTGAAAGCATTAAAACCTTTGACATTGACACGCAATTATCGCATGCCAATATTGGTTTTTTAAGCATAGTGCCCAATATCAACAATGATGAAATAGCAGGCACTAAAGTATCTTTGTTTAATTATTTTAAACCAGGGGCTAGCATGGTATTGAAACATTTTGAAGATCAATACCAATACTTAGTCAAACAATGGGAGAATTTGCTTGATCAAGGCCACGATCCTGCCAGAACTTGGATCAACCCAGGCGACTTAAAAGCGCTCTTAAAAGGCCAAGACCGCTTAATAGAAATGGGGGTAATGACCGCCTTCAAACCTGGCATAAGCTTAAGTTTTAATATGAGTCCTCAACCCATGTTTCAAAAGAACATTGAGCTCTTATTGCAACATTTGCAAAGCAACGAACACCAGAACATAATGAACTTGGTGTTCAGTGATACTGGCAAACAAATTGAACGCTTATTAACCATTATTCAAGACCGCGAAAAACAAATCAATATTGTGCCGGTTTACCATGGTTTGGCGGAAGGGTTTTTAGACAAAGACCTCAAAATGGCTTGTTATACCGAGCACCAATTGTTTGAAAGGTATTACCGATTTAAAACCCATAAAAGAGGTTACACCAAAAGCACAGCAATGACACTCAAAGAACTGAGTGAATTACAAGTTGGCGATTTTGTAACCCATATAGACCACGGCGTCGGCAAGTTTTTGGGCTTGCAAAAACAAACCGTCAATGGGGTAGTGCAAGAGGCCGTTAAGATTGCTTACCGCGATGGCGATTTGTTGTATGTGAACGTTAACTCTTTGCATAAAATTGCCAAATTCACAGGTAAAGATGGCTCAGAACCCAGCTTGCATAAATTAGGCTCAGGTGTTTGGGAAAAACAAAAAGCCAGCACCAAAAAGAAGGTCAAAGACATTGCAAGAGAATTGATTAAGCTCTATGCTAAACGCAAGGCTCAACCAGGTTTTGCCTTCAGTCCTGATTCGTATTTACAAGTAGAGTTAGAGGCCTCATTTCTGTATGAAGATACCCCAGACCAAGCCAAAGCAACAGAGGAAATCAAAAAGGATATGGAGCAATCCAAACCCATGGACAGATTGCTCTGTGGCGATGTTGGATTTGGTAAGACCGAGGTAGCCATCAGAGCCGCCTTTAAAGCCGTAGCTGACAGCAAACAAGTAGCTGTATTGGTGCCAACGACTATTTTAGCACATCAACACTATAGAACCTTTAAAGAGCGTTTAAAAGGCTTACCGGTTAATGTTGATTACATCAACCGATTTAAAACGGCCGCAGAACAAAAGAAAACCCTTAAAGGCGTAAAAGAAGGCAGTGTAGATATTCTCATAGGCACACATCGCATTGTTGGGAAAGACATTCAATTTAAAGACTTGGGTTTATTGATCATTGATGAAGAACAAAAATTCGGCGTAGGCGTTAAAGACAAATTGAAAGAAATCAGAGTCAATGTTGATACCTTAACCCTCACGGCAACTCCCATTCCAAGAACCCTGCATTTTTCATTAATGGGGGCAAGAGATTTGTCTGTCATTAACACCCCGCCACCCAATCGTTTTCCAATACAAACCGAGTTACATACTTTCGATAAAGAAATCATCAAAAAGGCACTTCAAAACGAATTGCAGCGCGGCGGTCAAGCGTATTTTGTACACCATCGCGTAAAAGATATTTTTGAATACCAGCATATGTTGGAGCAATTGGTACCAGGCATTCGTGTGGCCGTGGCCCATGGTCAAATGGAAGGCCATGAACTCGAAAATGTAATGGTACAATTCATTGAGGGCGATTACGATGTGTTGATTGCCACCACCATTATTGAAGCAGGCTTAGATATTCCCAATTGCAATACCATGATCATTAACAATGCACACATGTTCGGCTTGAGTGATTTGCATCAAATGCGTGGCAGGGTTGGTAGAAGCAATCGCAAAGCCTATTGTTATTTGTTGGCACCAACCTTAAATGCTTTAAGCACTGACGCTAAGAAACGTTTAAGCACCATTGAAGAATACAGTGATTTAGGGGGAGGATTTCATGTGGCAATGCGCGATTTAGACATCAGAGGCGCTGGTAATTTATTGGGTGGAGAACAGAGCGGATTTATTTCTGAAATAGGGTTTGATACCTACCACAAAATATTAGACGAAGCCATCAGGGAATTAAAACACGATGAGTTTGCTGATTTGTTTGAAGGCCAAGCCTTGAACATTAGCAGCAGAGATTGCCAAGTAGATACAGACTTAGACATGCTCATACCAGACAGTTATGTGTTCAATATGCCAGAGCGTCTAAACCTCTATTCTGATTTGGCCAAAGTCAATTCTGAAAAGGAATTAGCGGATTTCCAAGAGCATTTAATTGACCGTTTTGGCCCTTACCCTAAAGAGGTTACAACACTATTGGCCAGCGTGCGTTTAAAGTGGATGGGAAAGGCCTTAGGATTTGAGCGCATAGCCTTAGAAAAATCAATTATGAAGTTGTATTTCCCAACTGATGAGAAATCACCTTTGTACGACAGCTTAGCCTTTATGAAGTTGTTGCAATACATAGCAGCTCACAGCGGCAAATTCGAAATGAAACAAACCTCTAAAACAGTTATACTCACCATCAAATCTGTACAATCAATAACGCAAGCCACTGATATGCTGCAAACCATCGAGGGTATTTATGGAGAGTAGGGGGGACAGAGTGAGAGCGGAGAGCGGAGAGCTGAATTGGGATGATTTGATTTACGAATTTCTATCCGAAGAACGATTGGTTCGGCGTCCTCGCCAACCAATCCCATCCATTTCACATATTTATTTTTAAAACACTTTTGTAGGCGTTAGCAATCTGTCTTCAGACTATTTGCTAAAATCAATTTATCTGGTTGGCGTGGACGCCGAACCAGATGTAATAAATCACGATCAGTATAAAATAAATAATCTCACTTGAAGGTTAATTAAAACTATACCCTAGCCCCTAAACCCTATACCCTAATAATCTCACTCGTTGGTGAAGAATACCCTCAAGACAAAAAGTTATCAGTTATTAGTTATTAGGTGGGAAGCATTACCTATTAACCAATAACCATTAACCAATATTTACTAACCAATCCACCACCACCTACATGTTTCTGCGGTATTGGCCGCCGACTTCAAATAACGCAGAAGTGATTTGTCCTAATGAGCAAACCTTTGAGGCAGACATTAAGGCTTCGAATAGATTTTGATTTTTGATAGCGACTTCTTGTAAGTGTCTTAGTTCAACACTGGCTGTGTTATGATAATGCGCTTGTAAGTCGTTCAACATTTGAATTTGATATTGCTTTTCTTCTTCAGTAGCACGAATAACCTCTTTAGGTAAAACCGTAGGAGAGCCTTTGCTGCTTAAGAATGTATTCACGCCGATAATCGGAAACTCACCAGTGTGTTTTAAGGTTTCGTAATACAAACTCTCTTCTTGAATTTTACCGCGTTGGTACATGGTTTCCATAGCACCAAGCACGCCACCTCTCTCAGTGATTCTATCGAATTCAGTCAACACAGCTTCTTCTACTAAATTGGTTAACTCTTCAATGATGAATGAACCTTGCATAGGGTTTTCATTTTTAGCTAAACCCAATTCACGGTTAATGATTAACTGGATAGCCATAGCACGTCTTACAGACTCCTCTGTTGGGGTGGTAATGGCTTCATCATAAGCGTTGGTATGCAAACTATTGCAGTTGTCGTAAATGGCATACAAGGCTTGCAATGTGGTACGAATATCATTAAAGTCAATTTCTTGCGCATGCAAACTTCTACCACTGGTTTGGATGTGGTATTTCAACATTTGGCTGCGCTCATTGGCGCCGTATTTGTCGCGCATGGCTTTGGCCCAAATTCTACGAGCTACTCTACCAATTACAGCGTATTCAGGATCGATACCATTGCTAAAGAAGAAAGATAAGTTAGGGCCGAACTCGTTGATGTCCATGCCTCTGCTTAAATAATATTCTACGTAAGTAAAGCCATTGGCAAGGGTAAAGGCTAATTGCGTTATAGGATTAGCACCTGCCTCAGCAATGTGGTAGCCACTGATTGAAACCGAGTAAAAGTTTCTGACTTTATTTTGAATGAAATAAGCTTGCACATCGCCCATTAAACGCAATGCGAATTCTGTACTAAAGATACAGGTGTTTTGAGCCTGGTCTTCTTTTAAAATATCTGCTTGAACAGTACCTCTCACTTGAGCCAAGGTACTTTGTTTGATGTTTTCGTAAACCTCTGCCGGTAAAACTTGATCGCCTGTAACGCCCAAAAGCATTAAGCCTAAGCCATCATTACCCTCTGGCAGTGGGCCTTGGTATTGCGGGCGGTTTTTGCCCTTGTAAATAGCCGCTATTTTGGCTTCTACTTCAGCTTCTAATTGATTGGCTTTAATGTATAACTCACATTGTTGGTCAATGGCAGCATTCATGAAAAAGCCCAACAACATTGGCGCCGGACCATTAATGGTCATAGACACAGAGGTCTTAGGGTCAGCTAAATTAAAGCCTGAGTATAATTTTTTGGCATCATCGAGGCAGCAAATGCTTACGCCTGAATTACCTATTTTACCGTAAATATCTGGTCTAATATTAGGGTCATTACCATACAGCGTAACACTGTCAAAAGCAGTCGATAAACGCTTGGCAGGCATGCCTAAACTCACATAGTGAAAACGTCTGTTGGTACGCTCTGGTCCGCCTTCACCAGCAAACATTCTGGTTGGGTCTTCGCCCTCACGTTTAAACGGGTAAATACCAGCTGTATAAGGGAACTCACCCGGAATATTCTCTTGTAATTGCCATCTTAAACGATCGCCCCATGCTTTAAAGCTAGGCAATGTGACTTTAGGAATGGGAGTGTGGCTTAAACTCTCAGTATGGGTTTTGATACGGATTTCTTTATCACGCACTTTAAACACATAATCTTCGTTTTTGTATTTCTCAACCAGTTGATCCCATTGTTGAATGAGGTCTTTATTTTCTGGGCTGATTTTTCTCTCTAATTTAAGAATTTCTTCTTCTATGGCCGATACCAAATTTGTTGTAGACATAATGGGTTTGAATGGCTTCTATGGTGCAAAAATAAGGATTTATTGTCAAGAATGACTCATTACTAAACAACTAAGCCCCAACAAAGTTGAGGCTTAGCAAATAGTATTTTTAAAAACAGATTAACCGTTTAATGCTGCTGCACCACCAACGATTTCTGAGATTTCATTGGTAATAGCTGCCTGACGACCTCTGTTATAGATCAATTTTAATTGCTTAAGGATTTCACCAGCATTGTCTGTGGCTTTATCCATGGAAATCATTCTTGCGCCATGTTCGCTAGCAAATGAATCCAATAAACATCTGTACAATTGGGTTTTAATGGTTCTAGGAATCAATTCCTCAAGAATCTCGACCTTGTTTGGTTCGAAAATGTAGTCGTTGTTTGTTGAGCTTGCAGAAGCTTTAATGCTAATTGGCAACATCACATCGTTGCATACGATTTGAGTCGCAGCGTTCTTGAATTGGTTGTATACCACTTCAACACAGTTGTATTTGCCACTCAGGTATTGTTGTAAAACATAGTCACCTAAAGCAAAGCCATTCTCAGCATTCAATTGACTGAAAAGGCCCATGTGTTCTGTGTTGCAAGGCACATTCAATTTTTTAAAGAATTCGTAGGCTTTTTTACCTACAAACAATAATTCTACTTGATTTTTAGCCACTTGCTCAGCGTATGTTTCAGTCAACATAGCACGAGTACGTTTGATGATGTTGGCGTTAAAACCACCACACAAACCTCTATCGCTACTGATCACAACGATCAATACTTTGTCTGAACCTTGTTGATTGAAATATTTGCTTAGTTTTTCGCTTTCAACAGAATCTTTCAAATTCTTAAGAATGCCGTTTAATTTATCGGCATAAGGACGCATCTGCGTAATGGCAGATTGAGCCTTTCTTAATTTGGTAGCAGACACCAATTTCATCGCTTTTGTAATTTGTTGCGTTGAAATCGTTGACGTGATTCTGTTTCTAACTTCTTTTAAATTTCCCATGTAGTGGAATTAAAATTAGGATTAAGCTTTGTAATTAGCGGCAACTTGCTTAGCAACTTCTTCCAATGTATTGGTGATGTTGTCGTCAATTTTACCAGCTGCTAAGTTGTTTAATACTTCTTTGTGTTTGCTTTCTAAAACTTCTAAGTACTCAGCTTCAAAAGCTCTGATTTTATTCACTGGTACGCTATTTAAAGCGCCTTTAGTACCTAAGTAAATGATGGCAACCTGTTGGTCTACACGCAATGGTGCATATTGTCCTTGCTTTAAGATCTCCACGTTACGAGCACCTTTTTCAAGTACAGATTTGGTAGCAGCATCTAAGTCAGAACCGAATTTAGCGAAGGCTTCTAATTCACGGTATTGTGCTTGGTCAAGCTTCAATGTACCAGCCACTTTTTTCATTGACTTGATTTGAGCAGAACCACCCACACGAGATACTGAAATACCTACGTTGATAGCCGGACGAACACCTGAGTTAAACAAGTTAGATTCTAAGAAGATCTGACCATCGGTAATTGAAATTACGTTGGTTGGAATATATGCAGAAACGTCACCAGCTTGAGTTTCAATGATTGGTAATGCTGTTAAAGAACCACCACCTTTTACCAAACCTTTTAATGAAGGTGGTAAATCGTTCATGTTTTTAGTGATCTCATCTGAGGCATTCAATTTACAAGCTCTTTCTAATAAACGGCTGTGTAAGTAGAATACGTCACCTGGATAGGCTTCACGTCCTGGTGGACGTCTTAATAACAATGATACCTCACGGTAAGCAACCGCTTGTTTAGATAAATCATCATACACGATCAATGCAGGAAGACCTCTATCGCGGAAGAACTCACCAATTGCAGCACCGGCCATTGGCGCAAAGAATTGCAATGGAGCAGGTACAGAAGATGGAGCAGATACGACTACTGTGTATGGCATAGCACCTTTTTCTTCTAAGGTTTTAACTACTTGCTTAACAGTAGATTCTTTTTGACCTACTGCCACGTATATACAATATACTGGTTTGCCTTTTTCGTAAAATTCTTTTTGGTTGATGATGGTGTCAATAGCAACCGCTGTTTTACCAGTTTGACGGTCACCAATGATCAACTCACGTTGACCTCTACCAATTGGAATCATCGCGTCAATCGCTTTGATACCAGTTTGAAGTGGTTCTTTTACTGGTTCACGGAACAATACACCTGGTGCTTTACGCTCAAGTGGCATTTCGTATTTTTCGCCAGTTAATTCACCTTTACCATCTACTGGTTCTCCAAGGGTATTAATTACACGGCCAAGCATGCTGTCGCAAACATTGATTGAAGCGATTTTGCCTGTTCTTCTAACAGTATCACCTTCTTTAATCAATGTGCTGCTACCAAACAATACCGCACCAATGTTGTCTTCTTCTAAGTTCAATACGATGGCTTTCATGCCATTTTCGAATTCAATCAATTCACCAGATTGTACTTGGGTTAATCCGTGGATACGAGCAATACCGTCGCTTACTTGCAACACTGTACCGACTTGTTCAAGTTCTGCTTCTGATTTGAAGTTGGTGATTTGTTGTTTCAATATTGCTGAAACTTCATCAGGTCTAATTTCTGCCATGATTTATTTAAGTTTATGCTATGTTTAATTCTTTTTTTAATTTTCTAAGTTTAGCGGCAATGCTTGTGTCAAGCAAGTTGTCGCCAAATTTGATCACCATACCACCAATAATGGCTGGGTTGATTTGAGCGTCTATTTCAACTGATTTTGCTCCAGTTGCTTTTAACACATATTGTTGAATGTGTTTTTGATCGTCGTTTGATAAAGCAGAGGCTGTTTGAACACTTACTTTTTCAATGCCTTCATGTTTTCTGTAAAGGCTTAAAAAAGCTTCCGTAATAACTGGAATAAGGTTTTCTCTGTTTTTGGTACAAATTAACTGAATGAAGTCTAATACCAATTTATTGCAGTTGCTGAAAATCTGCATCAATGCACTCAATTTTTGAGAAGGCAAAATGATAGGATTGTTCAACACATTGCGCAAATCTTTACTTTGCTCACAAGTACTACCAATGATGGTCATGCTTTCTGCAACAGCCTTTAACTGGTTCTCAGTAATGGCTTGTTGAATTAAAGCTTCGGCGTATCTATTAGCGATTTTAGTTTCAGACATGCTTATGCAACGGCTTGATTGTTATTCAATTGATTAACTTGTTGTGCAATGATGGCTTGTTGCTCTTGAGAGTTTGATAGTTGGTTATTGATCAATTTCTCTGCAATGTTCACTGAAATAGCGGCCACTTGACCTTTTAATTCAGCAATAGCAACAGCTTTTTGTTTGTTGATTTCATCATTGGCTTTTTGAATCAAACGTTTGCCTTCTTCTTCAGCAGAACGCTTGGCCTCGCTAATGATGTTGTCTTTCATTTCACGAGCTTCTTTAATGATTTGATCGCGTTCTTCACGGGCTTTTTTGTAAAGCGCTTCGTTATCACTTTGCAATTGTGCCATTTGAGCGCGGGCTTGTTCAGCAGATTTAAGCGCTTCTTCGATAGAGGTTTCTCTCTCGCTCAAAGCCGTTAAAATAGGTTTCCAAGCAAATTTCTTAAGTAAGAACAATAACACCGAGAATACTAAAAGCATCCAAAAGGTGAGTCCTATACCAGGTAATACCAATTCCATTGTATTGTTTAGTCTATTTTTTTAATTAAAAATAAAGCAGGGGGATGTCTGAACATCCCCTTGCCAGAATAGGTTTCTTGATATGTATTATACGAACAATATCAAGAGACAAAGTACGATCGCAAAGAATACCGCACCTTCAACAAGCGCAGCAGCAATGATCATGTTTGCTCTGATATCGCCAGTTGATTCTGGTTGACGAGCGATGCTTTCTAAAGCACTTTTACCGATGTTACCGATACCGATACCAGCCGCAATAGCGGCTAAACCTGCACCGATTGCAGCACCTAGTCTAGATGGATCGGCAGCTGATACTGTTTGTAATAGAATTTCTAAAATTGACATGTTATTTTGGGTTTTATTTGTTTTTTGTTATTAATGATGTTCTTCTGCGTGGTGGTGGTCTTCAGTAGCTGAACCAATATACAATGAAGCCAACAACGTAAATACGTATGCTTGTAAGAAAGCAACCAATAACTCAAGCACACTCATGAATAAAGTAAATGCCACAGAGAATACGGCTGATCCATAACCAGCTACAATGTTCTTTTGACCAAATATAAAGATTAAACTAAAGAAGCCTAAAATGATGATGTGACCTGCTGTAATGTTTGCAAACAAACGCAACATTAACACGAAAGGTTTTAATACTACCCCTAAAATTTCAATTGGGATCAATAAGATCCAAAGGGCTTTAGGAACATCAGGCATAAAGATGTGCTTCCAGTAGTGTTTGTTGCCTGACACATTCACCACTATAAATACGATGATTGCTAATACCATGGTAACAGCGATGTTACCAGTTAAGTTAGCACCGAATGGGAAAATTGGAATTAAGCCCATCAAGTTGTTGATGAAGATGAAGAAGAAAATACTTAACAACAATGGTAAAAACTTAGCGTAATGATGGCCAACTGATGGCTTAATCACTTCATCTCTTAAAAAGATAATGATTGGTTCTAACAAAGATTGAATGCCCTTAGGGGCACCTGTGCTGTTTTTGTAGCGTTTAGCCACAGAGAATAATATCAAGCAAATGATGCAAGAACCAATTAACAATGACAATACGTTTTTGGTCATTGATAAATCCATTGGCGCCACATTACTTACTTTGCCTTTAGCATCGGCATGAATAATGCCAGCTGCGTCTGTTTTGTAGATGTGTCCTTCGTGAAGTTTGTAATATTGACCTTTGCTTTCAACAGTGGCATGGCCATGTTCAAATTTAGAAGACATGAACACATGTAAACCATTGTCGTAAATAATCACTGGAAGTGGAACACTCACTGGGTGCTTAATGCCATTAGAAGTGTAATCTAATATGTGCCAATCGTGAGCATCTTTAACGTGCTCAATGATCATTTTGCCAGGATTGAAAGCTTCTTCTTCGTGATGAGCAGCAGCAGTGTGTCCTTCGTGTTGAGTACTTACAGTTGCTGAATGAGCCTCAGTTAGGGTGTCGTTTTGGATTAACGCTTTGTTTGCAAAAGCATTCAACCCTAAAAAAAGCGTAAACGCTAAAAAAACTGTGAATTTTTTTAAAGTATTAAAATCAAGAAGTCCTTTGTTTTCGGGCATCATCAGTGTTTTTTGAATTTTCTGAATCGGTGCGCAATTTAGGTAGGATAAATTGAATTTCAAAGCCTACAAAAATAAAATACGAACAAATCATAAAAATGACCCCTTTAACGTTTGGTACCAAGCTCAATTTCAGGTAGATAAGTATCAACATCAAGGAGATAATTAATCTCATCCCAAGGCCGCTAAAAAAGGCCATATTGAACTGGGCTTGTGAAACCGCTAGTTTTTGAATTAATCGGAATGTGCCAAAAAGAAATAACAGGCCTAAAACCAAATTACAACCCAATAAAAATAATTTGTCATTGAGAGAGGTGGTTAAAGGTTGAATGGTCCAAACCAAAATGATTTGGATTAAAAAAAACACACTGTATTTAATGAGTAGGGGTTTCATAATTTCTTTATAATGAAATACATTGAGCCAATTACACTTAAAATAATACCAGTCACTGTAAAAGCTGGAAATTGAAGTGCAAGATAGTTGTCAAGGACTTTGCCGCCAAAAGTACACGCCACAATAAAGCCAGCCATTTGCAATCCTATAGCAGAGTATTTGGCGTAATCGCTTAATGGGGGTTTTGGTTTCAAACGGTTTTAACGCTGTGGTCGTTCATTTTACAAGTGCCATTGAATTCAGCACCGCTTTCAACCACTAGTTTAGCAGTGGTAATGTTGCCGTTGATTTTAGCTGAAGAACGCAAAAACAAAGTTTCAGAAACATGTAAATCTCCATTGATCTGACCAGAAATATCTGCACTTCTGGCAGTCGTATTACCATGAATAACCGCTGAAGCGCCCATAGCAATTTTAGATTTCGAAGCCACATCGCCTTCGATTCTACCATCAATACGTAAATCGCCTTCGGAGCTTAAACCACCTTTAATGACGGTGCCTAGACCTATCATATTTAATACGGCATTTTGAGCGTTGTCGGTTTTTGAAGATTTGTTCAACATGATACTGCAATAATATTAAAAAACTATGTAATTTAAAGGATTTACTGCAATCCCATTGTGCCAAAGTTCAAAACGGAGGTTTTTGACGGGATTGCTTTTGTCTGTATAACCAGTGATACCAATGATTTCGCCAGATTTTACAAAGGCGCCTGGTGCTTTATAGGCTGCCGAATTGTATTTGTATACCGAAACCCAATTATTGGCATGTTGGACTTGAATAACGTAGCCAAATTCAGGTGTCCAAGTATTTAGGACCACGGTGCCATCCATAGTGGCTTTTATGGTTTCATCTAATTGAGGGGTAATATTAACAAAGGGGTGTTGAGCGCTGTATGCCTTATCCACTTTGCCTGTCATGGGGGTAAAAAAGAGAAAATCGCTGCCCAAAACATCTTGTTCTTCACGTTCAGAACTGCCTATATTGTTCATTGGTCTGCTGTCTGGCGCTGATTGATCTCCTAAAGTTTCAGGATTACTTGGATAGCTTTCTTGTTTAGCGGCGTCTGCTTTATAGGGAATATTATAGGCGGTAATGTCGTCGCCACTGATGAGTTGCTTCATGGCTTGTTCGCGCTTTTGAGCCATTTCAAGTTCATTTTCCAATGTGCTGATTTTTTTTAGCACATCGTTTTTCATTCTGCCATCAAAGGTCTGTCCAGAGCCTGGCGCATAATCTTTGACATCAGGGAAAAGGGTGTAAATACCCCAACTTAACAATGAAAATAGTAGTAATCCTGCCGATCCAATCAATAAAAAGTTAAAAGGCGTTAAGCTAATAGAAGTCTTTTCTTGCAAATTATGCTCGTTGATGATCAACAGTCTGTAGCTGTTGCTGAGCTGCTTTAGCAATTTTCTTCTATTTTGCTTCTTTTCCATGTAAAAAAGTGGTGGGCAAACAATAAATTTGCGTTTTCAAAGTTAATAGGTTTTTCAAAAGAATAAAAATTGTCGAGGCCAAATTTCCTATATCTTTTTTTGGTTTTACTGGTGCTTGACGCCAAGGCTCAGTCATGGGTTTCCATTCAGTGGCACAATTCTGTTTCACATTACAATTATTACTACAACGCCAATGAGTTAGTCAAGACTGCTAAAGAGGATGTTATAGCTGGCTATAAAGATAATTATAAAGACATCTTAAGCTTGTATCCAATGTTAGAGCAAAACACGCTTAAAGGCAATGCTTCTAAAATGGATGAGGTGCTTAAAAAATGTTCTTTCGTAATCGATAAACATTCTAAAAGTAAGTGGGTAGATGATTGTTACTTGCTCATGGGAGATGCGCAATTGTACAAAGGAGATTTTTATGCTGCCGTAGAAGTGTATGAATACGTTGCGGGTATGAACAATAGCAAGTCCGCCACTTCAGCTGTTAACCCTTCAACTCAGATTACCGCTTACCAAGCACAAATCAATATCTTAACCACCTATTTGCTAATGGGTAAAATAGATGATGCTGAAGCGCTTTACACTAAGTTAGCCTCTAAAAAAGAACTGCCCGCTAAGTTGAAGCCTCAATTGGATATGGCGGGTGCTGCCATCATGATCAAAGTAAAGAAATTCCCTCAAGCCATTAAATTGTTGGAATTGGTTTTGCCTACGCTTAAAAATAAATTGCAAAAAGTTAGGGTGAATTTTGTTTTGGCTCAGTTGTACAACAGCACTAAAAACAATTTAAAAGCCACTGAAAAATATAAAAAGGTAGTCAAATTGAATCCGCCTTATGAGTTTGCCTTTAATGCCAAATTGAATATGGCTAAAGCCATAAACCCTAAAAGCAAGGGTGAAATTAAAATGGCCAAAACCCTTTTAAGGGAAATGCTCAAAGACGATAAGAA
The DNA here is from genome assembly GCA_044368575.1 of Bacteroidia bacterium. Taxonomy (GTDB): domain Bacteria; phylum Bacteroidota; class Bacteroidia; order NS11-12g; family UBA955; genus JABMMZ01. Next base: position 30,368 of record JBIPPH010000013.1, on the reverse strand, counting down.
CATCGACTACAATGACCAAATATTTTTTGAATTAGGTCAGCTTGAAGTGCTTGATAATAATTCAGCTGCAGCCATCGTGGAATATGGCAATTGTTTGCGGTCTAAAGGCAGTGATATGGCCATCAAAAGCACTGCTTACATGGCTTTAGCGGATTTGTATTTTAAATCACAACAATACGAAAATGCTCAGGTGTATTATGATTCAGCTGCTAGAACAGTTGATACTAAGCACCCTGATTATCAGTCTATTCAAGCTAAGAATTTAGTCTTAAATGAATTGATCAAACACCTGGTTAATATCCGCGAGAAAGACAGTTTGTTGCGCTTATCAGACAATGAAAAATTAAGAGAAAAAACCATTGATAAACTCATCAAAAATGAGAAAGACCGATTAGAGCAAGAAAAGCAATTGCAAGAGCAAAAAAAGAATCAACAAATTCAAATAGACAATAATAATGGTATGGGCACAGGTACAGTGAGCACCAATTTCCCATTCTATAATATGGCCGCCAAAACCAAAGGCTATCAGGACTTTCAGCGTATTTGGGGCAATAGAGAATTAACAGATTATTGGGCCATTAGCAGCAACAAAACTGAGGTTTGGAAAAAGATAGATGAGGAGCAAAAGAACAATGATTTAGGCAGTGAACAAAAAAAATCTGCCATGGATAAAGCCCCAGCTGAACGCAAGAAATACTATGAGAACATTCCGTTTTCAAAAGCTGAAAAACAGAAAATGCGCAATGAATTGGCTGAGTCTTATTTCTTAGGCGCTAATGTGTATTACCAGTCTTTAAAGGAGCTCGACAAGGCTAAAAAATTGCTCGAAGAATTGAATAGTAAATACCCTGACAATTCCTTTCAAATCAATGCTTGGTATTTGTTGGCTAGAATTTACAAGGACCAAAAGAATGATACAAAGTTCACTGAGTATCTCGACAAAATAAAGCAACAGGATCCTAATAGTGTATTCTTAAAAGTGTTGATGCAAAATCAATCCTCTGACTCAACAGTAGCATCGAGTTTATCTGTTGATGAAGTGGTTGAACAATTGTATCAAAAAGCTTATTTGGCCTATAAACAGAAGCAATTTGCACAAGTGCTTGAGGCAAAAAAACAAAACGATACCCAGTATCCAGGTAATCCATTACAAATTCAATTTGATTATCTGGAGGCATTAGTTTTAGGGGAGCAAGGCCAACTAAAACCGTTCCAAGAAAAGTTGCAGGCAATAGTTGATAATTATCCAGGCACTGCCATAGCTGAACAGTCAGAACAAACCATACACCTCATTAAAATTAAAACAGGTGAAATCAAGGTAGATGAAATTCAAAATGCCAAGTATAAATTGGACTTGCAAGCTGAGCATTTTTACATGGTTTTAGTGCCTAAGCAAACCGATATGACTGCCCTTAAGATCGCTTTTATCAATTTCAATAAATCTTATTTTGCTGATGAAGGCCTCAGAGTAACTACTTCTTTGTTGGGCGATCAATATCAAATCTTAATTGTCAATCATTTCAGACAATACGATGTGGCCAAAAAGTTCTTCAATCAAATTAAAGACAACAAGGCCTTTTTTGAAGAAGCCAAACTCAGCCAAACCGAGCATCAATATTTAATCAGTAAAGACAACTTCAGCATACTAATTGGCGACAAAGTGCTTACTGATTATCAAGCCTTTTATCAATCAAACTATAAGTTTTAATTTTAAATGAGTTCATCTGTAACCTCAAGCCCTACAAGAAAATTCTGGAAATGGTTTTTGTACGTGCTATTGTTTATTCCAGTGTTTTTTGTTTTAGTCAATTTTGGCATTTTAGGGTCTATGCCAGACATTGAAGAACTAGAAAACCCAAAGAGTGCCCTAGCGAGTGAATTGTACAGCGAGGATGGCGTTTTGATGGGTCAATACTACATTCAAAAACGTTCAACCTTAGGGTATAATGAAATTCCAAAGCAGATGTTCGATGCCTTGATTTCAACAGAAGATGAAAGGTTTTACGAACATTCAGGTATAGATTTAAAACGTTTTGTTGGGGCGGTAGTGGCTTTGGGCTCATCAGGTGGAGCAAGTACCATTACTCAGCAATTGGCTAAGAATTTATTTCACTATGAAGACGGCAAACGCCCGAATGTGGTGATCCGTTTATTGCAAAAAATTAAAGAGTGGGTGATTGCGGTAAGATTAGAAAGAAGATACACCAAAGAAGAGATTGCTACGATGTACTTGAATACGGTTCAGTTTTCAGGCAATGCCTATGGTATACGTTCTGCTGCGAAAGAGTTCTTTAATAAAGAGCCCATTGCTTTAAGTACTGATGAATGTGCTGTTTTAGTTGGTGTTTTAAAAGCCATCACCATTTATAATCCTAAGCGCAACCCGGAAAATGCCAAGAACAGACGCAATGTGGTTTTAGGTCAAATGCTTAGAAATAAGAAGTTAACTGCTGATGAATATGAACGCTTAAAAGGCTTGCCTATACAACTGAATTACCAATACGAAGACCACAACAGTGGTATGGCAGTGTATTTCAGAGAGTGGTTAAAAAAGGACCTCAATGAATGGTGCAAAAACCACAAAAAGCCGAATGGCGAAAATTATAACTTGTATAAAGATGGTTTGAAAATTTACACCACCATCAATTCTAAATTACAAGTATATGCTGAAGAAGCGGCTTCAAAGCATTTAAAAGATTTACAAAACGACTTCGATAAATCATGGGGTAAAAAAGAACCATGGCGCGATGAGAACTGGAATGTGTTGAGCAATTATCCAGTTCAGGAACTGAAAAAGACCCCTCGTTATTATGCCCTTAAGCAGATGTATGGTAAAGACACCAGTAAGATCATGAAAGTCTGCAGAACCAAAACCAAAATGACATTGTTTTCATGGAACGGTGACTTGGATACCAGCATGAGCCCATTGGATTCAATTAAGTACATGAAGCGTTTTTTACATACTGGTTTCATTGCTATTCAACCAACAACCGGCCAAGTAAAGGCTTGGGTAGGGGGTATCAATCACCATTATTTTCAATATGACCATGTCAACAAAAGTGCTGGCAGACAAGTGGGTTCAACCTTTAAGCCCTTTGTGTATGCCTTAGCCATTGACAATAAATTATCGCCTTGTATTCAATTCCCTAATACCCCTCCACCTTATCCGAATTGGACTGTGCACAACAGTGATGGCAGTGCTGGTGGTACTATGAATATGTATAGAGGTTTAGCGGGATCAGTCAATTGTATTGTTGCACAGGTATTGTATGCCATGGGTGAAAATGCACCAAGGAATGTGATAGATTTTGTCCGTAAAATGGGTATTGACAGCGCCAAATTAGATCCAGTGCCATCTATTTGTTTGGGGGTTACAGACATTTCTCCTTTTGATATGGCAGGCGCTTTTTCAACCTTTGCCAATAAAGGGTATTGGATAGAGCCTAGTTATATTACACGTATAGAAGATAAGAATGGCAACGTGCTAGAAGAGTTTGGAAGTACGAATATCAGACAAATCATGACGGAAGAAAAAGCCTATGTGATGTGCCAATTGTTAGAAGGCGTGGTGCTACATGGTACTGCCTCGCGTTTGAAAGGCAAATATGCTGTAGAAGGTTGGGTTGGCGGCAAAACTGGCACTACCCAAAGCAATAGCGACGGTTGGTTTATGGGTGTAACTAAAGATTTAGTGTGTGCTACCTGGGTGGGTTGTGATAGTAGAAAAGTACGTTTCAGAAATACGGCTTATGGTCAAGGTGCGCATTCTGCTTTACCTATATTTGCTTATTTCATTAAGAAAGCCAAAGAAGATCCCAGTCTTGATGTAGACTTACTGCCAATAGACAGACCGCTTCAGGAGCTCAGTACGGAGTTCAATTGCAATCAATATACCCAAGAGGGCGACATGGACGAATACGGCGCAGGGCAGGGCGATGAACTAGATCTGGGGATATAGTATTACCAACTCATTTTAATTTCATGCAATCATCAAGTTGAATTTAAATCGGCTTGATGATAAATTCATATTACATCAGTTTAATACGAGTCTTTAAACTCTAAGTGCTTGAAATCTTTAATATTAAAGCAGGTTGGTTTTGATACTTAATTCAATGCCACATATTTAGTATTTGTAAACTCACCTATGATTATTTAATAGGTTGTTCAATAGCCTTTCATATAGGCTTAAAATCTGCATTGGACTTTTGCTGCACATTTAAACATTTATATGAAAGCAAAACTTACACATCTATTCCAAGTCATTTGTATGGCTTGTGCGTGGAATGTTGGAACTGCACAAATTAAGCTAGTGCAAGATTATTCCAACAAAACATCGCCAACAATTGGTACCTTTCAAGGCATTAAATTCCGTGAAAGTGGTTTTTCAGGTATGTATCCAATTCCTAACTCTAACGGCAAGGAGTTTTGGATAATTTCAGACAGAGGTGTTAACGTAGATGCGGCTTCAGCCAATCCATCTACTTGTAGACCTACTTATGACAAAATTTATGGATTCGCTAACTATGCGCCAAAAATTCACAGAGTTCGTGTTTCAGGTGACTCAGTTCAAATTCTTCAAACCATTACCATGAAACGTCCAAACGGAACAGGTGCTTCAGGTTTGTTAAACCCAACTGGTTTTGGTAGCACAGCGGCAGAACTTGTATCAACAGATACCGTTATGAATTGTGCCAACTTCAACAGTAAAACTGCTCCAAAAGATATTTGGGGTATAGATGCTGAAGGTTTAGTAGTAGATAAAGATGGTAACTTTTGGATTTGTGAAGAAGGTGGGCCTACCATTTGGAAATTAAATCCTAATGGAGTTGTTATTAAAAGGTATACCCCTTATGCTAATCTATTGGGTGCTCAACCAGAGGATGTATTAATTGACTCTTGTTTTAAATACCGTAAAAACAATAGAGGTTTTGAAGGCATTGCATTGGCTCCTAACGGTAAAATTTATGCCATTATTCAAAGTCCAATATTGTATCCAAACAAAACTATTGGTGAAGGAACTAGAATTCACAGAATTTTAGAAATAGACCCTGCTACAAATGCACAAAGAATGATTGTTTATTTGAACGACGGCATTATAGGTGCTTCTGGCTCTAACCAAATTCGTTTACGCGACTGGAAAATAGGTGATATGGCCGCTATTAACGATACTACTTTCATGGTATTGGAAGCAGCATTAAGAGGGACTACTGATTTAAAAAGAGTTTACACTATTAATATTAAGAATGCCACATCTGTTACTTCAGGTTTATACAATGGAGTTACTTTAGAGGCATTGGTAGATAGCGCAGGATTGGCAGCTAATAGTATTGTGCCAGTTAAGAAAACGTTATTCATGAACTTGTTGTCAAATGGATGGCCAACAGCTTTAGAAAAGCCTGAAGGTTTAGCCATCATCAATGATAGTACAATTGCAATATGTAACGATAATGACTATGGCCAAATGGCGGCACTTCCGGATAATGGCGTGGCTATGGCTACTGGTATTACAGGTCATGTTTTTGTTTACGGTTTACAAGGTGCTAATAAATTAAAAGCATATAAAGCGCCAATGACAGTTTTAGTTCCAGGAGTTACTGGCGCGAATAGTTCACAATCACCTTATTTATTACCATTAACTCCAGGAGGCGCATTTACATCATTGATTACAGCCGGAGACGCAGTGGGTTCATACAAGATGGCCGGATTGGGCGATGGTATGGGTGCCTATGACAATGGAAATGGCACATTTACAATGTTGATGGTTCACGAAGCTGGAAGCACAGCTGGCGCAGTTCGTGCACATGGTAATACAGGTGCATTTGTATCTAAGTGGGTAATCAATAAATCAAACTTATCAATTGTAAGTGGTTCAGATTTAATTAAAGATTATTACTTATGGAACGGAACTGCTTATACCAAATACAATGCAGCAAGTCCGGCAGCAGTAGGTTTTGGCCGTTTTTGTTCAGCAGATCTACCAGCAGTATCAGCATTTTATAATGCAGCTACAGGCTTAGGAACTCAAGAGCGTATATTCATGTGTGGTGAAGAAATTGGTAGTGAAGGTAGAGCATTTGCTCATATTGCTACAGGTGTTAATGCAGGTACAACTTACGAGTTACCATATTTAGGTAAATTCTCATGGGAAAATGCAGTAGCAAGCCCTGTTGCAAGCAATAAGACAATTGTTGCTGGAACAGACGATGCTACTCCAGGTCAAGTATATTTCTATATCGGTACTAAAACAAATACTGGTAACGAAATTGAAAAAGCAGGATTAAGCAATGGTAAATTATATGGTGTAGCAGTATCAGGTTTAACATTAGAATCAAGTTCAAGTATACCAGCCGCAAACACTAATTTCTCTTTAGTTGATTTGGGTAAAGTTCAAAACATGACAGGTTCTGCTTTGAATACCGCAAGTAATACAGCAGGTGTAACCAACTTCTTAAGACCAGAAGATGGCGCATTTGATCCAAGCAATCCAAATGACTTCTATTTTGTAACAACCAACTCATTCACAAGCCCAAGCAGAATGTGGAGATTGCGTTTTACAGATGTTACAAACCCAGAATTAGGCGGAACAATCACTGCCGTATTGGATGGAACAGAAGGTCCAAAGATGATGGACAATTTAACCATCGACAATTACGGTCATATCTTAATCCAAGAAGATCCAGGAAACCAATCATATTTAGCTAGAATTTGGCAGTATACAATTGCTACAGATGCAGTTGTTGCTATAGCTGAACATGATGCAACTAGATTCTTAGCAGGTGGTTCAAACTACTTGACCCAAGACGAAGAGTCATCAGGTATAATTGATGTTCAAGGTATCTTAGGTGCTGGTATGTTCTTAATGTACGATCAAGCACACTATGCAGTAGCAGGTGAGCAAATGGAAGGTGGACAATTATTAGCATTCTATAACCCAGAAACTTACAATTCTAGTCCAGAAATCATGATCAGCGGTAACGATGAAGAAATTAAGAATGGTGACAAATACCCTGTCAATTACGATAATACCGATTTCGGTAGTGTAGTAAAAGGTAGCAATGTTGTTAAAACTTTCGAAATTAAAAACACTGCAGTGGGTGCTTTGAAAATTACTGGAATCAGCGTATCAGGCGTAAATGCTGCTGAATTTGTTCTTGAAGGTTTACCAACTTTCCCATTAACTATTGCTTCAGGTTCAGTTCAAACAATCACTGTTAGATTCACTCCAAACAGTGCTGGCTTGAAAACTGCAGTATTGAATGTAGTAAGCAATGACTTTGATGAGGCTGCATATAGCTTTAACATCCAAGGTTTAGCTAGTCTTTCAACTTCAATTGATCAATTGGCTAATGAGAATGGTGTTAAGTTGTATCCGAATCCAAGCAATTCATCAGCTGTTTTAAGTATGGAAATCAAAGAAGCTGGTTCGGTATCAGTTAAGGTTTTCAGCATGAATGGCCAAGAAGTAATGGAAGGATTTGAGCAAACACTTGAGTCAGGCAAACAATCAATTAAAATGAACACAGCTAACTTAAACGCAGGTGTTTATTTAGTTGAAGTGAGCATAAACGGACAAACCAGTCGTTTGAAAATGACTGTAATGCATTAATCCATTTAAAGTTCTATAGTAAGTCAGTGTGCTTTTTCGAAGGCACACTGACTTTTTTTATTTGAAGACCTATGAAAATTAAATTTTTTACCATATTCGCCACCATATTCGGACTTATTTTTATGGCTGCTTTCCGCAATGACGATGATTCCAATGTTTATAAATCAACCTATTCACATTTTTTAAATGTTTTTGAGAATTCTAGTGAACGCATGCAACGTTATGCTAGTTCAGGTGAAGGTAATGAAGACAGTTTGAGGGCCTTGATTCATCAAGCCCGCATGGATTTAAAGCCTCTTGATTTTTGGTTTCGATATGCAAATCCCATTGAATACAAATTGATTAATGGGCCATTGCCTATTGAGTGGGAAACCGAAGTTTTTGAAAAATATGAAAAACCATATAAAAGAATAGGCAGCGGCTTAACACTTGCAGAAATTGCATTAAATGATAAGGACACTCAGGATGTATTAAAATACATTGGATCTATTCATACAGCATTGAATCATTTTAAACCAGATTCGATGTTAGATCTATTTAAAACAGCAGATCATTTTGCTTTTTGCAACAGATTGTATATACTTAATTTATCGACTCTTTATACTACTGGTTTTGAATGTCCTGACCAAGGTCAAATCATACCTGAATTATTAAGTATGCTAAAAGCGGTGAAGACTATTTACTCAGCGTACACAAACACCTATACACAAAACCCACTGAATGAAGAATATTTAAACAAATACGATGATTGTATCCGTTGGGTTGAAAACCAATCAATGAATCCTCAATTGTTTGACCATTTTACATTTATTTCTCAATACGTCAATCCATTGTACCGTTTGCAAGCAAATTGGATGCTTAAAAATGACTTTAGGTCCAGAAGCATGCTTGATTATACCATAAACAAAGAAGCACAATCAATTTTTGATAAAGAAATATATAAAGGCCAAAACACGAAAGGTGTGTTTTTAAGGGTAAACAATCAAAATGATTTAAGCAAAATTGAGCACTTAGGTCGACTATTATTCAATGAGCCCTTGTTGTCTGGAAATCTTCAAAGGAGTTGTGCGTCTTGCCACAAACCTGAACAAGGATTTACTGACACCACACAGACTACAGCTTTAGCATTTAATTATAAAGGCAAACTTAAACGCAACGCGCCTAGTTTGTTAAATGCAGAATACAACCATTTAATTATGCAGGATGGAAAACATTTAACGCTTCAAGAACAAGCACTTTCAGTAATTACCAATACAAACGAGATGAATTGTCCTGAATCATTCATAATGAAAAGGATTTTATCATGTAAGACCTACAAAGTAATGCTTACAGATTTAAGCACATTGACCCCACAAGAACCTGTGCCATCTATAATGCATATATTGTCTGCTTTAACGTATTACTATTCTAAATTCAGTGCTGCCAAATCAACTTTTGACGATGCAATGGAATTGAAATCAGACTTGCCGATAGAGGCAAAGCGTGGGTTTAATCTTTTTATGTCGAAAGCCCAATGTGCGACCTGTCATTTTTTACCACTTTTTAATGGTGTAAAGCCACCATTTGTAGGTTCCGAATTTGAGGTTTTGGGCGTTCCTGACGATACTTCATTTACAAAATTTGGGGCAGATTCAGGACGGTATTTAATCAACCCAAGTATTGAAACACTTTATGCATTCAGAACCGGTACCTTGAAAAACATCCACAGAACCTCGCCTTATATGCACAATGGAATCTATAAAACATTAAGAGAAGTAGTGGTTTTTTACAATGAGGGTGGAGGAAATGGAAGAGGATTGACTCTAAGCAACCAGACACTTTCTTCTGATAAATTAGAATTAACGGAGCAGGAAATTTCAGAAATTTTAGTTTTTCTGGGTACATTGAATGAAAATTACTCAATAGATAAACAAGCTATTGAATTGCCAAAATCAAAACAAAAAAAATTTAACAACAGAGTTATAGGAGGAATATATTAATGATAAAATACAGTTTAATTTTAATTTTAACCATTAGCATCTTTAGTATGTGTGCTAATAAAAAGTCGATCCAGTTTGAGTTTCCTGAAAACATGTCTGAAACTTTAAAAAATGCGAATCAAGTTAATGTAGAGAAAGGTTTAGCCTTATATAGAATAAGTTGCGCTAAATGCCATACAGATACTGTAAAAGGTAAGGAGGTGATACCAGATTTCACATCAGAACAACTATCGAACTATGAGTTCAGGTTTGCCAATAAAAAACATGAAAATAATTTGGGTGAAACACAAGTAACCCAAGACGAATTGATTTTAATTAATATGTTCTTTAATTACAAGAAGAAGAACAAATAAATACTAAGCATAAAAAAATCCGATTAGTAATCTAATCGGATTTTTTTAAATATTGTTAGCTTTAATTAAGCACCAAGAGCGATACGCTTGAAGCTTAATACCGTTAAACCAGCTTCTGTGTCAGTTAACATTTTAGCAATGGTTTTGCTACCATCTTTAACAAACTCTTGGTTTAACAAGGTGTATTCTTTGTAGAATTTATTCAATCTGCCTTGAGCAATTTTCTCAGCCATTTCAGCAGGTTTGCCTTCAGCGATTGCTTGTTCTTTACCTACTTCAATTTCTCTTGCAATGGTATCGGCAGGTACTTCAGATTCATTCAAAGCGATAGGGTTCATAGCCGCAATTTGCATTGCAGTGTCTTTACCAGCTGTTAAGTTCGCTTCGCTTGGAGCATTGTTCATTTGAACTAATACACCCATTCTGTTGCCAGCGTGGATATAAGCTACTACGTTTTCACCTTGGATGATTTCATATTTAGAAACATCCATTTTTTCGCCAGTTTTACCCATTTCATCCATCATGCGTTGCTCTAAGCTTAAGCCACCAATTTGTAATGCTTTTAAAGCTTCAAGGTTGCTTGGTTTTTGAGTCAAGGCTAAATGAGCAATTTCGTTAGCAAATTTCACGAAGTCTTCGTTTTTAGCAACAAAGTCAGTTTCGCAATTCAATTCGATAACAATACCAGTTTTGCGATCTTCTGAAGTCAATGCAATTACTGCACCTTCTTGAGCAGCACGATCAGCTCTGTTTAGGGATATTTTTTGACCTTTTTTTCTAAGGTTGTCGATGGCAGCATCGAAATCTCCATTGCTTTCAACAAGGGCTTTCTTACAATCCATCATACCTGCACCAGTCATCTGGCGCAATTTATTTACGTCTGAAGCACTAATAGTTGACATACTATTTGAATTAATTATGTGTGTTAAAAAATGTAATGAAGATTAAGCTTCAGCAGCTTCTTTGTCTGCTTTAGATTTCTCTATTTCAGCTGAATCTTTCTCTTTTTTGCGATCCAATTGACCTTCTTCGATGGCTTTAACAATTACATCAACGATCAATTTGATTGATTTAGATGAATCATCGTTAGCTGGGATAGGGAAGTCAATATTAGTAGGATCACTGTTAGTATCAACCATAGCAATGGTTGGGATGTTTAATTTGATAGCTTCAGCAACTGCTAAGTGCTCTCTTTTAACGTCTACAATAAACAATGCAGATGGTAAACGAGACATATCAGCGATACCGCCTAAAACTTTAGCTAACTTAGCTTTTTCACGCTCTAACATCAATTTTTCTTTTTTGTTGATGTTGGCATAAGTACCGTCAGTAGCCATTTTGTCGATAGTTTGCATCTTCTTAATTGACTTACGAACTGTAGCAAAGTTGGTTAACATACCACCTAACCATCTCTCACAAGCGTGAGGCATGTTGGTTTGAGCAGCAGCTTCTTTAATGATTTCTTTTGCTTGTTTTTTAGTGGCTACGAATAAGATCTTACGACCTGCTTTCACCATGTTTCTAACCGCAGAAGAAGCTTCGTCTAATTTAGCTGAAGTCTTGTTAAGGTCTATGATGTGAATGCCATCTTGCTCCATGAAAATGTAAGGAGCCATTTTTGGATTCCATTTGCGGGTAAGGTGTCCGAAATGACAACCTGCTTCCAATAATTGTTCTTGTGATACTGAAGACATTTGAATATAGTATTAGCGTTTGCTGAATTGAAATCTTTTTCTTGCTTTCTTTTGACCTGGTTTCTTTCTTTCAACCATTCTGTCGTCTCTTTTTAATAGACCCAATGGCTTTAACAAAGTGCGGTTTTCAGTGTTCATGTCGCACAAAGATTTAGAGATAGCTAAACGAACAGCTTCTGCCTGACCAGTTATACCACCACCATCAACGTTAATTTTGATGTCTAATTTACCAACGTTGTCAGTAACTTGTAAAGGTTGTACCACTTTGAATTGGTTCACCAATGTGGTGAAATATTGATCGTATGGCTTGTTGTTAATAACGATGTTGCCATTACCAGCTTGCATGTAAATTCTGGCAACTGCTGTTTTTCTTCTACCTGATGTATTTAATACTTCCATGAATTTTAAATGGATTATTTAAGCTTTAATTCTGTTGGTTGTTGAGCTTGATGTGGGTGTTGGTCACCTTCGTACACATACAAGTTTCTGAACATTTCACTGCCCAATCTGTTCTTAGGCAACATGCCTTTAACTGCTTCTTCAATTAAAGCAATTGGCTTTTTGTTTACTAAGTCAGAGGCAGAAATGCGTTTTTGACCACCTGGGTAACCAGAGTAAGTAATGTACTCTTTAGAGAGTAATTTGCTTCCTGATAATTTAACTTTACCAGCGTTCAAAACGATTACACAGTCACCGTTATCGGCATGAGGGGTGTAGTCGGTTTTGGTTTTGCCAATTAAAGTTGCAGCGATTTGTGAAGCCAAACGGCCTAGCACTTTGTCGCTCGCGTCTACCACATAGAATTTCTTGTTGATGGTAGATTTGTTCGCGTAAATGGTTTTATAACTAATTGAGTCCACGTCTTTAAGTGTTGATAAAAATTTGGGACGGCAAAATTAGTCAATCATATTGGAATAACCAAGCCATTCTGAAATTTTTCTTCATTTTACCCAAGGGCTTCTGTGTAAACCTTTGCTAACAAAGGGATTTGGCTATTCCATTGGTAATTGTTCAAAACGGCATTTTGTCCGTTTTCCACCATGAGTTCAGTTTTTTTGACATCTAGGTGAAGTTCAAGGATGGCATTTTTAAGTGCCAAAGCATCTTTCGGATTGATGCAAATTCCCGCGCCTGATTTTTGCATCATTTGCTGATAAAATGGAAAATCAGAGGTAATAATTGGCAATCCGCAAGCCATGTATTCAAACCATTTGGTCGGAAGGCTTTCTATAGAATTACTCATTGGCCAGATCACACAAAGACCAATATCCATTTGAGGCGCCATGGCGTAACTTTGTTCAAGAGGCAAGCGGCCATAAAAGTGCATCTTGCTGTTGATTTTGGACCAATAAGGTAAAGCTTCAAGCTTATTATTAAGGTCGGAATACAATTCTCCTACACAATGAAAATGGGCATCGTAGCCTTCCTCTTGCAGCAGGTAGACGGCTTCTGCCACCTGTAACATGCCTCGGTTTTCTAAAACTATGCCGCTGTAAAACAGATTGAGTTGGTGCTGGTAAACCGTTTTCTTATAAGGTTTGAAAAAGTCGGTGTCGCAATAATTTAGAACAGTTGCCCAGCGTTTGGCCTTTTGGGCGTAGCGTTTTTCGTATGAGTTTTCAGCCAGGATTATGCTGAATAGCTTACAAGCCAAAGACTCAAACACAGCAAACAAGCGGTAAATGCGTTTGGGCTGTTTGATCCATGGTTTATCAAATAGGTCTTCGGCTATGTTTTCGTGAATGTCGAAAATGACCTTTTTACCCAAGCATTTGAGCAGAAGTCCTGTAGGGATCAATTCGGGGTCGTGAAAATGGTACACCTTTGCATTCACCTTCAAGGCCTTAAAAAACATAATGAGCCACCCTAAGATAATTCGCCAGCGTATGCTATGGAAACGTTTAAAAGGGATAATGTCTACCCCCTGAATACGCTCTGCTTTTGGGTGAATAGCAATCAAGCTGACCTTATACCATTGGCTTAAACTCAGGCATTCTCGGTAAAAAATGCGGGTGTCAAGCGCAAAATGCACAGAACTCAAATGGCATATTTTGGTTTTAACTTGGCCCAAGGCTTGCAAATATAAGGACTATGGGCCATATTAAGCTATAATGGGGTTGGCTTGGTAGCTGTATTTAATATGCCTTGCTGAGTGTTTGTTCAACTTGCGTTAAAAATCTTCAACAAACATTAGGGTGCAAACCTTGTTAATTATAATGAGTTTAAATAATTTTTAAACTTGGAAATTAATGAAATAAAAAGATAAATTTGCCGCTGAAAAAGATGTCTCCTTGACTGCCTGTTTCGAAATACTTAAACCGTTAATACATAAACTACTATATACATGAATTGGTTAACATCCTTCCTTCAATCAAGCATTGGCAGAAAGTTACTGATGGCTCTAACAGGCTTGTTTCTTTGTGCGTTTTTATTGGTTCACTTAATTGGGAACCTACAATTGTTTAAACACGACCATGGTTTAGCGTTTAATACCTATGCTGTGTTCATGACCTCAAATCCCTTCATTAAATTCACTTCTTATGGTTTGTATGCAACCATTATCTTCCACGCTTTTTGGGGATTGTATTTGGTATACTTAAATAAGAAAGCCAGACCTCAAACCTATGCCATGGTAGATGGTAAAGCCAATAGCTCTTGGGCCAGTCGTTCAATGGGTTTATTAGGGACTATCATTTTAGCTTTCATTGTTACCCACATGGCTGATTTTTGGGCTGAATACAAATTTGGCGAAGTGCCTTATGTTCAGTACCAACAAGATTTAAATACACTTGATGTAACTTGTGTGCCAACTGATGCCATTGATTCTAAGATGATTCAATTTACTTCTAACAATGTTGAGTATACCATAGTGAAAGACCTTAACAAAGAAGTGGTAGAAGCCTTTAAAGAATGGTGGTTAGTGGCATTGTATGTGGTGGCTATGATTGCCATTTCATTCCACTTAGTACACGGTTTTAAAAGTGCATTCCAAACCATGGGTTTCAATCATTCTAAGTACAATGGTCTGATCAGATTCATAGGCATCTATGTGTTTGGTATCATTGTGCCAATCCTTTTTGCTGCCATGCCAATTTATTTTTTCTTAAACGCTTAACACCTTCAATTAATCAGATATGTCAAATACAATTTTAGACGCCAAAATTCCAGAAGGTTCATTGGACCAAAAATGGACTAAGTATAAGTCAACTATACCTCTGGTTAATCCTGCCAATAAAAGAAGCATTGAAGTTATTGTTGTGGGAACCGGTTTAGCAGGCGCATCTGCTGCTGCAACTTTAGCAGAAATGGGCTACAAAGTAAAAGCATTTTGTTTTCAGGATTCTCCAAGAAGAGCGCACTCTATTGCCGCTCAAGGGGGTATTAATGCTGCAAAGAACTACCAAAACGACGGCGACAGTGTTTACCGTCTATTCTATGATACCATTAAAGGAGGTGATTACAGAGCACGTGAAGCCAACGTTCACCGTTTGGCTGAAGTGAGTGGTAGCATCATTGACCAATGTGTGGCTCAAGGTGTGCCATTTGCCAGAGAATATGGCGGCTTGTTGAGCAACCGTTCATTTGGTGGTACTCAAGTTCAAAGAACATTTTATGCGGCTGGTCAAACAGGTCAACAATTGTTGTTAGGTGCTTACAGTGCTTTACAAAGACAAGTTGGTATGGGTAATGTACAAATGTTCGCTCGTCATGAAATGATGGATGTTGTTACCATTGATGGTAAGGCTAGAGGTATCATCGCTAGAAACTTAATTACTGGTGAATTAGAAAGACATTTCGGACACGCTGTTGTATTGGCTTCGGGTGGATACGGCAACGTGTTCTTCTTGTCAACCAATGCTATGGGTAGTAACGTAACAGCTGCATGGAAAGCGCATAAAAAAGGTGCTTATTTTGGCAATCCTTGTTTCACTCAAATTCACCCAACTTGTATACCAGTTTCAGGCGATCACCAATCAAAATTAACTTTGATGTCTGAATCACTCAGAAATGATGGTAGAATATGGGTACCAGCTCGCAAAGAAGATGCAGAGGCTGTAAGAGCAGGTAAATTAAAACCAAATGATATTGCTGAAGAACACCGCGACTACTATTTGGAAAGACGTTATCCGGCCTTTGGTAACTTAGTGCCACGTGACGTAGCTTCTAGAGCGGCTAAAGAAAGATGTGATGCTGGTTTTGGTGTTAACTCAACAGGCCAAGCGGTGTATTTAGATTATGCAGCAGCCATTGAACGCTACGGTAAAATCGAAGCCAACAAAAACAACTTACACAACCCTGATAAAGCCACTATTATCAAATTAGGTAAAGCAGTGGTTAAAGAAAAGTACGGTAACTTGTTTGATATGTACGCCCAAATCACGGGTGTAAATCCATACAACGAACCAATGCAAATTTACCCTGCGGTGCATTACACCATGGGTGGTTTGTGGGTAGATTACAACTTAATGACGACTGTTCCTGGTATGTATGCAATTGGTGAGGCTAATTTCTCTGACCATGGTGCTAACCGTTTAGGTGCATCTGCATTAATGCAAGGTTTGGCCGATGGTTATTTTGTATTACCATATACCATAGGCGCTTACTTAAGCACTGAAATCAGAACTAAAGCCATTCCAACTGATCATGAGGCTTTCGTAGCTGCAGAGCAAAAGGTAAAATCAACCTTGGAGCATTTTATTAATATTAAAGGCACCAAATCAGTTGACTACTTCCACAAACGTTTAGGTAAAATCATGTGGGACAACTGTGGTATGGCTAGAAACGCTGAAGGTTTAAAGCAATCTATAGCTGATATTCAAGCTTTAAGAGCAGAGTTCTGGAAAGATGTGAGAGTGCCTGGTACAGCTAATGAATTGAACCAAGAGCTTGAGAAGGCATCGAGAGTTGCAGACTTCCTTGAATTAGGTGAGTTAATGTGTAAAGATGCTTTAGAAAGAAATGAAAGTTGTGGCGGTCACTTTAGAGAAGAGTTTCAAACTGAAGAAGGTGAAGCTTTAAGAGATGATGCCAATTTCAGCTTTGTTTCAGCCTGGGAAATGACCGCAGACAACCAATGGCATTTGCACAAAGAAGAATTAAAATACGAGAACATTAAAATTGCCGCAAGAAGCTATAAGTAGAGTTAATAGTTATTAGTTAATAGTTATTTGGTTGAATGGCAGAGGTCAATAATTTTGAAGACTTAGAATGTTATAAAGTTTGTAAATCATTGAGACAAGAAATCAGCGATTTAACAAAATCAATTGATACTATTGAAAAATTTAGACTTGTAGACCAAATGATAAGATGTTCAAGATCAATAACTAATAATATTGCAGAAGGATATGGAAGATTTCACTTTAAAGAAAATGCACAATTTTGCAGACAAAGTAGAGGGTCTTTATATGAATTACTTGATCATTTAAGCATTGCATTAGACGAAAAGTATTTAGATGAAATAAAATATAGAGAACTTAAGATTAAAATAGAAAATTGCACTAAAATTTTAAATGGATACATTAAATATCTAGTGTCACAAATTAATAACCAATAACTGAATACCAAAACCATTAACTAATAACCATTAACCAATAACTGAATACCAAGATGAAAATTACATTAAAAGTTTGGAGACAAAAAAACACCTCAACAAGAGGCCAGTTTGAAACTTATAAATTAGACCATGTTTCTGAAGATATGTCATTCTTAGAAATGTTTGATGTATTGAATGAGCAGTTAATCAACGAAGGTAAAGAGCCAGTTGTGTTTGATCATGATTGCCGCGAAGGTATTTGTGGTATGTGCAGCATGTACATCAATGGCAGACCGCATGGCCCTAAGCATGGTGTAACTACCTGTCAATTGCATATGCGTTCATTCAAAGATGGCGATATCATTGTGGTAGAGCCTTGGAGAGCAGCTGCCTTCCCTGTATTAAAAGATTTATCTGTAGACCGTTCTGCATTTGATCGCATTATGTCTGCCGGTGGATTCGTTAGCGTCAATACTGGTAATGCTCAAGACGCCAACAATTTACCAATTGGTAAAGAAGTAGCTGATGAAGCCTTTATGAGTGCTGCTTGTATTGGATGTGGTGCTTGTGTTGCAGCTTGTAAAAACGCCAGTGCTATGCTATTTGTTTCTGCTAAAGTATCTCAGTTGGCTTTATTGCCACAAGGACAACCTGAAGCCAGAAAACGTGTATTAGCGATGGTGAATCAAATGGATGCTGAAGGCTTTGGCGCATGTACTAACACTGGTGCTTGTTCTGCTGAATGTCCTAAAGAAATCAGTTTAAGCAATATTGCGCGCATGAACAGAGAATACTTGTCTGCTGGTATAATCAATGAATAATTCTAATCTATTACCATAATATGAAAGGCGCCTTTGGGTGCCTTTTTTTATGCATTCTGCTGACTTATAAATACCTTCGTGCTATGTTTGTTAGTAGGAATCATTTATTGGCTTTTGTGCTCGTCTTATGTTATTCACAAGCGCTTTTGTCTAAAACCATTAAGCCTGTATATGATTTCAGGCAAATGGCCTTACCTATGGTTGGGACATCTGCTCACGGGCATACTTTTCCTGGCGCTACTTTGCCCTTTGCTATGGTGCAATTAAGTCCTGATACCCGCATAGACGGTTCCTGGGATGGTTGCAGTGGTTACCACTACAGTGATAGCATCATTTATGGTTTTTCACATACCCATTTGAGTGGTACAGGTTGTAGTGATTACGGCGATATTAGTTTTCTGCCGACGTTTTCAGCATATCCGCTCAGAACTTATGTGCCCTCAGGGAATGCACCTGTTACTTTTCATCACGCATCAGAAAAAGCAGAGCCTGGTTATTATGCTGTAAAACTCAGTAATGGTATTCAAGTTGAATTAACCAGTACCAATCGCGTTGGGTTTCAGAAATACACCTATGATAAAGATGGTTTTACTTGGATCAGCCTCGATTTAGAACACCGCGATGAATTGCTCGAAGGCAAAATCAATCAAATAGATGCTCAAACTTTTTCTGGTTTAAGGCGCTCAAAGGCTTGGGCTCAAGACCAATGGGTATATTATTATTTTCAAATCAATAGAGAGGCTGATAAAGTTGAAATTCAGCAGAATGCCAAAGGGGAGTATAGTTTGCATTTGGGTTACACGGTTAAAAAAGGCGAAAGTATACTCATTAAAACAGCTTTGTCTTCTGTGAATGAACAAGGTGCAGAGAACAATCTTCAAACTGAGTTGTCTGATTGGAATTTCAATAAAACAAAAGAGAAAGCAGCAGCTCAATGGCAAACAGCATTAGGGGTCATTCAGGTTTATGGTGGCACACTTGCTGAACAACAGAATTTTTATACCGCACTTTACCATTGTATGATGCATCCCAATGTGATGAATGATGTTGATGGCCGTTACCGTGGCCGAGATAATAAAGTCTACAAAGACAGTTTGAATAACCATTATACAGTGTTTTCATTATGGGATACCTATAGGGCACTACACCCCTTGTTAAATATTATAGATAAACAACGTTCCCATGATTTTATGATGACTTTCAAAGCCCAATTTGAACAATCAGGGCGCTTGCCCATGTGGGAGCTATGGGCCAATGAAACCAATTGCATGATTGGCTTTCACAGTGTGAGTGTAATTTGGAATGCCTATTTAAAAAATGTGATTTCTATCACTGAACTATCAGCGCTTTACCCTGCGGTATATGCAGAAGCGATGAACAATAGAACCGGCTTGGATCTGTTAAGACAAAAGGGGTATTTGTCTGTAGAAGATGAAAGTGAAAGTGTTTCCAAAACCTTGGAGTACAGTTTTAACATGTATTGTGTGTCTAAAATGGCCGAAGTCTTAAGTTATGCTGAAATAGAAGGTTGTCAAACAGCGCTCAAACTAAAAGATGATGCAGAACAATTTATGAGTTATGCCAATGCATGGCGAAATCTTAGAGATGCTCGAACAGGATTTATGACCCCAAGAGCTAATGGCAATTGGCTTGAACAATTTGACCCCAAACAAGTTAATAACCATTACACTGAAGCCAATGCTTGGCAATATACTTTTGCGGTTCAACACCAAGCCAAGGCTATACAAAACGATACGTTATTGAGTAGATTGTTCAATACAGCATCCAAGACTTCAGGCAGAGAACAGGCCGATATTACTGGCTTAATCGGGCAATACGCCCATGGCAACGAACCTAGTCATCATTTTGCTTATTTGTTTACCGACATGGATTCCACTGCTAAGTATGTTAAGCGCATATTAGAGACCATGTACAGCCCAAGTCCTGATGGCCTAAGCGGCAATGAAGATTGTGGGCAAATGAGTGCCTGGTATGTGTTCAGTGCCATGGGGCTTTATCCTGCCAATCCGGCTTCAACCGAGTTGGTGTTTGGTCATATGTTGTTTGATAGTGTAAGATTGAATTTAGAAAACGGAACTTGCATTTTATATAAACAAGCGCCACCACAAACAGCGCTAAAGTCTTGTCAATACCAAAAAGCAAGAAGTATATCCCATTTAAGCAGTCATTCAGTCATTTACCATGGCTACGATTTAGAACAACCTAAAGCAATTCAATTCTGTGTTCCAGACAGGGTTTCGCCTGCGTTTAGCTTATCTGCCCCGGTTATTTTAGGGGCCAAGGAGGTCTTTAAAGACAGCATCAATGTTCAGCTGCTTAGCAACAATATTGCCTCTGAGTTGGGCAATTACAAAACTATTATAAGCTATACTACAGATGGCTCAGAACCACAATTGAGCTCCTACAAGTATTTGACTGCTCAAAGCATTAGCATTCAACAAACCACCACCTTGAAAGCACGTGAGTTTGTTGTTGATCAATCAGGTGCTGTTTTGGCCAAAAGTCCTATTGCCTCAGCGCATTTGTATCAGTATAATCATGATTATAGCGTCAGTATAAAAGGGCAATACAATCCGCAGTATTCCGGTGGAGGCAACAACGCAGTGATTGATGGTTTAAAGGGTGACAAAGATTGGCGTAAGGGCCGTTGGCAAGGTTTTCAAGGTCAAAATGTAGAATTTATAGTTGATTTGAAATCAAACCCTAAGTTTGATACCATTTCCATTGGGTTGTTAAAAGATGTTAGGGCATGGATATGCTTGCCAATGGTTGAATTAGATGGCTCTAATGATGGCATCAATTTTACAAATTTAACGGCAGGTGATTTTACTTATCCTCTTACTGATTTGGAAGTTGAGCGGGTAGTTATGCCTTTTACATCCAACTCTAAAAACTATCATTACAGGTATTACAAAATTAAATTATGGAATGCAGGCAAGTTGCCTGCTTGGCACCCTGGAGCCAATGGGGAATCCTTTATTTTTATTGATGAAATTGAATTCAAATGAAGAAAAAAGAGAAAGTCCAATACATATTAGACACCTTAGAACAATTGTATCCGGAGGTGCCTATTCCATTAGATCATAAAGATGCTTATACCTTACTGATTGCGGTGCTTTTGTCTGCGCAATGTACAGATAAGCGTGTCAATGAAATTACGCCGGGCTTATTTGCCAAAGCAGATAATCCAACGGATATGTTAAAGCTCAGTGTTGAGCAAATCAGAGAGATCATTAAACCATGTGGATTGTCTCCTGCTAAATCTAAAGCCATTTGGGGGCTTAGTAAAATCATTATGGATGATTACAACGGACAAGTGCCTAATACCTTTGAAGCATTAGAGTCCTTGCCTGGTGTAGGGCATAAAACAGCTTCTGTAGTAATGTCTCAAGCCTTTGGTGTGCCGGCTTTTCCGGTAGATACACACATCCATAGATTGGCGCAAAGATGGGGTTTAAGTTCTGGTAAAAATGTAGAGCAAACCGAATATGATTTGAAACGACTAGTGCCAGAAGCACTCTGGAATAAAGTCCATTTGCAGATCATCTTTTATGGCAGAATGTATTGTCCGGCAAGAGGTCATCAAATTGAGAATTGTCCTATTTGTTTTCATCTGTCAGAGTCCAAATCAAAAGGTTAACTTTGCAAGATGTTTAAAGGTGTTGTGAAGGATTTGGGGCATATTCCCTATGCAGAAGCATGGGCGTTACAAAAGTCTTTGTTTCATGCGGGCATTAATCAAAAATTAAAGCAAGAACTGCCGGTTCATCACTTGCTTTTGTGCGAACACCCGCATGTGTATACCTTAGGTAAAAGTGCAGATGCTCAAAATCTATTGATCAGCAAAGCTGATTTAGCGGAACAAAACATCGATGTATTTGATATTGAAAGGGGCGGCGATATTACTTATCATGGTCCTGGTCAATTAGTGGTATACCCCATATTTGATTTAGAACAATTGGGCATTGGTGTAAAAGCCTTTGTTGAAAAGGTTGAGCAATGCATTATTGATGTGTTACAACTCTATGGTATTGTTGCAGAGCGCATCCCGAATAGAATAGGGATTTGGATAGATAAAGACCTGCCCAATGAACGCAAAATTGCGGCCATAGGCATTAAGTGCAGCAGGCATATGACTATGCATGGTTTGGCCTTTAACATCAACACCGATTTGAGTTTGTTTAATCAAATTATTCCTTGCGGAATAGTAGACAAAGGCGTAAGCAGTTTGGCCAAAGAAATTGGTCGTGAAATTCCGATGTCTGATATAAAAAATCAGATGGTGGATGCCTTTAGCCGTATCTTCGAATTACAATTTTTATACAACAATGAAAACCTCTAACATTATTCTATTGTCTATCCTTGCCATCTTTTTATTAATTGGCTTTAACGGATGTAATACCTACAATAGTTTATCGACTTCAGACGAAGCAGTAACTGGTCAATGGCAACAAGTTGAAGTAGCGTATCAGGCTCGTATGGACAAAACCAAAAATCTATTTGAGATTGTTCAAAGTGCAGCTGATTTTGAAAAGCAAACCTTAGCAGATGTAATGGCTGCCAGAAGCAAAGCCACTTCAATTCAAATTGATGCCAGTCAATTGACCCCTGAAAAATTAGCCGAGTTCCAAAAAGCTCAAGATGCTTTTAGCTCATCATTAGGTCGTTTAATGGCAGTGGCGGAAAATTACCCTCAATTGCAGGCTGTTCAAGCTTTCAGAGATTTTCAAGCGCAATACGAAGGCATGGAAAACCGCATAGAAACTGAGCGTAGACGTTTCAACGAAGCTGCCCAGAACTTCAATACCAGCATCAGAAGATTCCCAAGCAATGTTTGGGCCGGTATGTTCCATTTCGAAAAACGCGCTTACTTTGAAGCTGCTCAAGGTGCAGAACAAGCCCCTGATATTAAAGCCATGAAGTCTGCTCAATAATGAGCCTATTCAATAAACCTTTTTTTAGCCCTCAAGAAGCAGAGGCCATTCAACAAAGTATTGTTGAGGCTGAACGCTTATGCAGTGGCGAAATCCGTGTACACATTGACCGTAATTGCAAAGGAAATGTGCTTGATAAAGCCCAAGCGGTATTTACAAAATTGGGCATGGAATCAACTCAATTGCGCAATGGGGTTTTGATTTATTTAGTGCCTAAACAAAAACTCATGGCCATTATTGGCGATGTGGGTATACATGAAAAAGTTGGTCAAGATTTTTGGGATAACATTTACCTTCAAATGAAAACCGACTTTGCAAAAGAGCAGTATTGTGAAGGTTTACAAACAGCTGTTTTGTCTGTAGGAAAAGCTTTGCAAACTCATTTTCCTATTCAAGAAGATGATCAAAATGAATTGAGCAACACCATTAGCTATGGGGACTAAACACAGGATCATAAAACGTTTCATTTATGTGATTACACTTGGTCTTTGCTTGGTGTCTAACCTGCTAATGGCAGAAGTTCAATTCCCTCAACAAAGCCAACCACCTCGATTGGTTAATAATTTTTCAGCTGCCTTTCCTGATTTGTTAAGTGCGGAAGAAATGGCCAAGTTGGAAAAAAGTTTAGTGGCCTTTTCAGATTCTACTTCCAATCAAATTGTAGTGGTTATTGTTGATGATTTACAAGGCTTAGAGCCTTGGCAATACGCCACAGAGTTAGGGCAAGCTTGGGGGGTAGGGCAAGCCAAAGAAGACAATGGTGTTGTTATACTGATTAAACCAACGAAAGAAGGCATCGGTCGCAAAACGTTTATAGCTGTTGGGTATGGCTTATCTGCTGTTATTCCTGATTTAACAGCAAAACAAATTGTAGAGCAAGAATTGTTGCCTCAATTTAAGCAAGGTCAATACTATTTGGGGATTCAAAAGGCTTGTTCTGTCATCATGGGTTTAGCCAATGGTGAAATACATCATCAAAATTATAAGCAAAACAGACCGGGTATCAAAACCTCTTTGTTGATCAAATTCATCATCATAATTTTGATTATTATTTACTTGGCCAGTAAATCAAATGGTGGTGGTACTTCCATTGGTCGACGAGGTGTATTTATTGGTCCTTTCATAGGTGGAGGTTTCGGAGGAGGATTTGGTCGCGGATCGGATAGTGGCGGATTTGGAGGTTTCGGTGGAGGTGGATTTGGTGGCGGTGGTTCAGGCGGAAGTTGGTAGTTATGCTAGAAAATGTACAATTACAAGATGTTTTGGTCTTAGATATTGAGACCGTCTCTCAGCAAGCGCAGTTTGCGGATTTAGACGCGGATTGGCAAGAATTATGGGCAAAGAAATCTGCGCATTTGCAGCATGCCGACGACAATCCTGCATTAATGTATGATAGAGCGGCGATTTATGCTGAATTTGGCAAGATCATTTGCATTGGCTTGGGGATTTATCATGTGATTGACGGTCAGGTTCACCTGAAAGTTAAAACCATTCATGGGCATGACGAGAAAGCTTTACTGCTCGAATTTGCTGAATTGCTTAATAAACACTTTAATCAAACAGAGAAGCATAAACTATTGGCCCACAACGGCAAAGAATTCGACTTTCCGTATTTAAGTAGACGCTTGTTGATCAATGGCATTGCCCTGCCAAAAATACTTGATACAGCCGGTAAAAAACCATGGGAAGTTCAGCATTTAGATACCATGGAATTATGGAAATTTGGTGACTATAAGAGTTATACCTCCTTAAATGTGTTGGCCAAATGTTTTGGTATCCCATCCCCAAAAGAAGACTTAGATGGTAGTTTAGTTGGCCCTATTTATTGGCAACACAAAGATCTTGAACGCATTGCTAATTATTGCAAGAAAGACATTATTACGACTGCTCAGATATTTATGAAATACAAACAAATGGATGTCATTCCTGAGTCATTTATAAAAATTTCTGAGTAAATACAACCTTTTTCGATTATTTTTGTCTTATTCTTTAAAGCCCACTGCGCTTTGAACTTTTTTAAGAAAATATATTATACCCTCATGTTGTTTCTGTG
The DNA here is from genome assembly GCA_044368575.1 of Bacteroidia bacterium. Classification (GTDB taxonomy): domain Bacteria; phylum Bacteroidota; class Bacteroidia; order NS11-12g; family UBA955; genus JABMMZ01. The sequence continues at coordinate 5,374 of JBIPPH010000013.1, read as the reverse complement.
CAATGCATTTATGTTGCATGCTACAAGACCAACTATGCATAGCAGTGGTTTGAGCTATACTAACCTCAATTGCGACAAGGTTCAGTTGAATTGGACCCAAGGCAATGGCAATATGCGTGTCATTGTAGCCCACGAAGGCTCAATGCCAACCTATGTGCCACCAGATGGGGAAACTTTTAGTGCGGATCCTAAGTTTGGCGGATCAATCGAATACGATGCCCCCAATAAAAATTTCATTGTCTACAACGGCACAGGCACTAACTTTGTTATCGTTACCAGTTTATTGCCAGGTAAAACCTATTACTTCGTTATTTACGAACATGATAACAATGGCAATGCTACAGAGTATTATACAACTGGGGCCCCCTCAATTGCAATAACAACCCACAATGTAGAGTTGGATTTTAAATCATATCCTATTGATAGTTGCCAGATGACCAATAGTTTTCGTTTCAGAAATTTATCAAGTTCTTCGATTCCTGGTATTAGCTACAAATTTGATTTTGGAAATGGCACTTCTACAGACACCAATGTTGTGCACCACTTCAATTCTGCTGGATATGTTAATACCTATTTGTATGCGATTACTAGTTTGACTGGTTGTCCGAGTGTGATTGTAAAGAATGTTAAAATTTTTCAAAAGAAAATAGCCTTTATTGATTACAGTTTATTCAAGGATACTCAGTGTCTTGAGAATAATTTATATACCTTACAAACTAAACCAATCATTGGTCAATTCCCTCTAAGTTGTACTTATAAATGGTGGTTTGCAGATGGCGATAGCACGACCTTTCCTAAAGTTAAAAAGAAGTATAAAGTTAGTGGCATTTTTAATGCTGGATTGGAGCTCACGGTAATGAGCTATTCTCAACCTACCAATTGTAAAGACACTGTTCGATTTATTTTAACTGTCTTGCCAAGCCCTGTAGGAAATGTTACTATCAACGATACTTTCCAATGTTTGAAGCACAACAAATTTGTTTTCACTAATCCTGATAATACCTTAACGTATTACAAATGGTATTTTGGAGATAATGATTCCAGTGCATCGCGCATTGATTCGCATGTTTATAAAAATACAGGCACTTACAAGGTTATGCACGTGGCTTTTGCCAATACAGGCTGCAAGGGCAGAGATACTATAGACGTAACTGTTTTGCCCAATTTAAACAGTGGTTTTTCAGGATTAGATACCTTCTATTGTTCTAGTAATGCTATAACTACATTGGTTCCCAATGTTAAAGGAGGCACATTTTATGGCTACCCAACTATAGGGGATACTCTAATTTCAAATACTGTTGGTTCACACACCTTGACTTATGTTGTCAAAGATGCTTATTGCTCTGATACCGCTAGTCAAGCTTTTAGAATAGCGCCAACCCCAAAACCAAACATTGGGAATGATACGGCTATATGTTCGGCTATAAGTTATACACTGAAAGCAAATGAAACCGGTACTTATTTATGGACAACTGGGCAAACCACTTCTTCCATTACAGTAGCTGCTACCGGTACTTATGGCGTTTTTGTGACCCAGGGTAAATGCACTGCTTATGACAGCACCAATATTGTATTCAGCACTAAACCTCAAGTGAAATTAGGCAATGATACAGTCTTGTGTAAAGGAGGCGGTTTGTGGTTGAGTGCTTACTTCCCAAAATCAACTTATTTATGGAGCACTGGAAGCACTGACAGCAGTATTTATGCCTACAATGCAGGTAAATATGTAGTAACTGTTTCGAATCCTTGTGGCAGTGTAAAAGATTCCATCAATGTTAATTTCCAAGGCGAGTATTGTGATTTGTTTATGGCCAATGCTTTTTCGCCAGGTAATGACTGGGTGAATGAAGTCTTTATGCCTCGTGGTCGTAACATCGATGTACAACTGTTCCAAATCTTTAACCGTTGGGGAGAAATGGTGTTTGAAACCAATCAGAACAACACTGGTTGGAACGGTACTTACAAAGGGGAATTGGTTCAAGAAGGCTTATACATTTGGAAGTTGTTTTACACCACCAAAAATGGACCTTACATTAAAAAGAGCAATGCCTTTGGGCAAGTCTTGTTATTGCGTTAAGCAATGGTCTCAAAAATCGTCTTTTCAATAATGTCACAACATTGATTCACTTCATTGGCTTGAATGATCAATGGAGGCGCAAAGCGAATAATGTGTTCGTGGGTTTGTTTGGCCAATAAGCCATTGTTCAAGAGCGCTAAACAAAGATCATAGGCTGTTTTGCCATTGCCCCAAGGTTGAACCACCATTGCGTTCAATAAGCCTTTGCCTCTTACTTCTGTAATGTTAGGATGTTTGATTTGACTTAAACGTTGTCTAAACAAGCTGCCCATTTGATGGGCATTTTCTGCTAAGCCTTCATCTTGTATGACTTTTAATGACTCAAGCGCCACCGCACAGGCTAATGGGTTGCCACCAAAGGTGCTGCCGTGTTCGCCGGGTTTTAAGGTATTCATGACTTCTGCTGAGCTAAGTACCGCAGAAACAGGTAAGACACCACCACCAAGGGCTTTGCCTAAAATTAAAATATCTGGTTTGACTTGTTCATGATCGCAGGCTAAAAGTTTACCTGTTCGGGCAATGCCGGTTTGAACTTCATCTGCAATCATCAGTACATTGTATTTTGTGCAAAGCGCTCTAACTGATTTTAAATAGCCTTCATCAGGCACAACCACACCAGCTTCGCCTTGAATAGGTTCAAACATAAATCCTGCTACATTGGCATCTTGAAAGGCTGTTTCTATTGCTGATAAATCATTGTAAGGAATGATCTCAAAGCCTGGCATAAAGGGCCCAAATCCACTATAAGATTTTGGGTCAGTACTCGAGCTAACAGCGGCTAAGGTTCTACCCCAAAAATTGTCTTCAACAAAAATGATTTTAGCTTGATTTTTCGGAATGCCTTTCACTTCATAAGCCCATTTGCGACAAAGCTTAAGAGCCGTTTCGCCACCCTCAACACCTGTATTCATAGGTAACATTTTTTCGAATCCGAAATAATGACAAATGTATTCGGCATATTCGCCTAATAAGTTGTTATGAAAGGCTCTTGAGGTTAAGGTTAATTTAGAGGCTTGGTCTTTTAAGGCTTGAATAATCCTTGGATGACAATGCCCTTGATTAACAGCACTGTAAGCGCTCAAACAATCAAAGTATTGTTTGCCATCGACATCCCAAACGTGTATACCTTGTCCGCGTTCAATCACTACCGGTAAAGGATGGTAGTTATGGGCATTGTAGCGGTCTTCAAGGTCAATATGATGTTGTGAAATGTTGGAAGTATTCATGCCTTGCAAAGATAAATAAAAAAGGGACTCAAGGTCCCTTTAATAATGTATATCTGGTTAAAATTTGTTTTGATTAAGCTTTGGCTTTTGCACCTAAAACTTCAACCATCTTAGCACCAATTTCTGCAGGTGATTCAACTACGTGGATACCACACTCGCGCATGATCGCCATCTTAGCAGCAGCAGTATCGTCTTTGCCACCAACAATCGCACCAGCGTGTCCCATTCTTCTACCAGCAGGGGCAGTTTGACCAGCAATAAAACCAACTACTGGTTTAGTGCCGTGGGCTTTGATCCATCTTGCAGCTTCTGCTTCCATGCCACCGCCGATTTCACCTATCATGATGATACCATCTGTATCAGGGTCATTCATTAACATTTCTACAGCTTGCTTGGTGCTTGTGCCGATGATAGGGTCACCGCCAATACCAATAGCTGTGCTTTGGCCTAGACCAGCTTTAGTGATTTGGTCAACCGCTTCGTAAGTCAAAGTGCCTGACTTAGAAACGATGCCAATTCTACCTGGTTTGAAAATAAAGCCCGGCATGATACCAACTTTAGCACCACCTGGAGTCATTACACCTGGGCAGTTAGGGCCAATTAAGGTACAAGTTTTAGATTTTAAATACTCTTTTACTTTTACCATGTCTTTAGTAGGGATGCCTTCAGTAATACAAACGATTACAGCAATACCAGCATCAGCTGATTCAAGAATGGCGTCTGCAGCAAATGCTGGCGGAACAAAGATAATGCTCACGTTAGCGGCTGTTGCATTCACTGCCTCTTGTACAGTATTAAAAATTGGTTTGTTTAAATCCGGGTGCATGGTACCGCCTTTACCTGGTGTAACACCACCAACCACGTTGGTGCCGTATTCAATCATTTGAGTGGCGTGAAATGTACCTTCTTTACCAGTAAATCCTTGTACAATCACTTTTGAATCTTTTCCTACTAAAACTGACATTTTAAATTAATTTGGCTGCAAAAATAGCCTAAAATCTCTAAAAAAATCAATATTTAATATTTAGTTTTGCATTCAGTAATAAAATCACCATGGATTTCGAAAAAACCAGTCAATTAATTGAATCAACTTTTGCCTTTTTAGGACTTAATCCGGCAGAGACACGTGCAGCTGATAAAGGCCAATGGATCATCTACAATGGCGACACAGAAATTTATATTGATTTATGGGAGATAGACCAAGACAATGCCTGGTTGTACTACGAAACTGATGAACCAGTGTATGCCTTTCAGGTTGTATCGCCGGTTTGTTTTTTACCTACTGAAAAATTAGATCAGCTATTTGAAGAGTTGTTGCACAACAATTTGAATATGTTCTATACTTCTTATATCATCAACCGCGACCAAAACATGTTGGCCATCAAATACAGAAGGCCTTCAAAAGGCTTGACCCAAGAGGAGATTATTGAGGCCATCGAAAGCACCGGTTACTATTCTGAGTCCACTTTCAAAGCCTTGCAAGACCGCTACAATATTGGCAAAATAGAGCCAGAACAAAATTCTTAATTTTTTTTTAAAAGGACAGGCAACCCAGTTGTTATAATTTGCATCATAGGGGTAATTGAAGATAATTCAAGGTGTCAATGGCAGACAATCAGACAAACAAGTGGAGCGAGCTCATTGCTCATTGTTTAGAGGGTCAGCCTAAAGCACAAAAACAGTTATTTGACTTACTCGCGCCAAAAATGTATGCTGTCTGTTTGCGCTATGCCAAAGATCCAGACGAAGCCAAAGATGTTTTGCAGGAGAGCTTTATAAGGGTGTTTAAACACCTTGCTACTTTTGAAAACAAAGGGGCTTTTGAAGGTTGGGTAAAGCGCATTTTTGTGAATACCAGCATCGAGTTTTACAGAAGAAACCTCAAACATTCGGTTTTAGATAACATTGAGCAGTTGCCAGATGTTGGAATTGAAAGCCATACCATAGCTTTGCTTAAACAAGCGGACCTAATGGCTTTGGTCAATCGTTTGCCAACAGGCTACCGAACAGTTTTTAACTTGTTTGCGATTGAAGGTTATACTCATGAAGAAATTGCCGAAATGCTTGGTAT
>JBIPPH010000072.1:0-4926 GCA_044368575.1 Bacteroidia bacterium | reverse complement strand
TGTGAAAAAACAACACCACAAAAGTACTCACGAAAGTGCTTCTCCATGAAGGTTCAGGGCCAATCAAGGCCATCCACATCAACAAATACAAGACCCAAAACACCAAATGGTGAATTCTATACTTGTACAGTGTTTTGACGGTATCACTAATGGCTTGGTGCATTATGGATTTCTTAAAAATCTAAGGATTTGTTTGGCCCACTCGATAATGTTTCCCTGCTCTCCCAAAACACTCTGCTCCACTTTTACCTCTTCAGTCAATTCGGACACCTGGGTAAAATACGCTTGAGTAAATTGAAAAGCCACTATGTTCAAGCACAGTAATAAGACCACAAAAGCCCATGGAAACCATTTTTTTTGCACCCAACGTTGACCTATCATACTTACTCAAAGATATTATTTTTGCATGAAATCATCAATCAAAGCTTGTTGGTACAAAACGCCCTGTCTTACGATGGCATGTAATTGTGAAGAATCTCCCTTATAGCCAAAAGTATGATTGTCATTGTAGTAGGACAAAAAACCTGATTGACTTATTCTTCCGAATCCATTGTTATAATGAAACTGAGCAAACCCATTAGGATCTGTAGCGGTTGTTTGCCACTCAAAACCCTTTACCGATTGATGCATTGACTTCAATAAAAGACTAGGTAAAATTGTTTGAGACACGATTTGTAAATGGGACTTGCCTTTGTATATAGGATTCAATGCCCCACCACCAATTACCATTGGAATATGAAATTTCTCTTTGCCAAAAAACTCAACATTAGGCACGCCAATGTCGTGTCCATGATCTGCCACCAAAACGATTAAAGTAGAATCATACCATGAGGCTTGTTCACAGGCTTTCAAAAACAATCCTAATTCATAATCAGTGTATTCAATGGCATTTTTAAATGCATATTGATCAGTTCCTTTTTGAAGTGATTTTGAAGTGTAGGGCACATCAAATGGCTCATGACTACTCAAGGTTAAACCTAGAGTGTAAAATGGTTTTGGCAAACCATTGATGACTTTTAAAGTTTTTGAAAACATAACCCCATCGTGTGCTCCCCATTTGCTATTTAACTCATCTGAAGCAAAGTCTTTTTTATCAATAACGGTTTTGAAGCCCTGCATGACACAATACGATTTCATGGAAGCAAAATCAGCATCTCCACCATATATAAAAGCAGTGCTATAGCCTATCCCTTGCAGCTGTTTTGACAAACTATTCAGTTTAGCAACTTTATCAGGAAAGATAATGATAGACGACAATGGCTGAGCAGGATAACCACTATTAATGGCTACTAATCCTTTATCGGTTCGATCGCCAGACGCATAGCAATTCATAAAGCCCAAATGTTGTTTGGCATAAGCATCTAGATTGGGCGTAAGTCGGTTGTGACCAGTATACAACTGACTAGCAGATGCTGTAAAACTTTCAAGTACTATCACCAAAATATTTGGTTTAGCTACATTGCTAATACTTAGAGAATCTGACCCTGATGAACAAGCAGAATCAAGGTATTGTTTGGCAAGCAAATCAGAGGCATATTTAAAACCATCTCCATACAAGGTATTGGCATCATTAAAACAATAATACAAGGCATTCCAAAATGCATTCAAAGCCGCTGCATTGTTAATGGATTTCTGGTCATAAATAGCTCTTGAAGGACTCATAGTACTCACCCCTATTCCACCTCTTAGAGCAATAAAGTTTAACCCCATACAAAACACAGTAACCACTGTATACTGCCAAGAATAAGCTAAAGGTCTTTGAATGGTTTTAATAAGCAATTTAAAAATTATCCAATAGCTGAATCCTAAAGCTATTCCCATAAGAATACTTTTAAACCAATTGGCTGATCCAGCAGACAATAACATCTCTTTAGGATGGCTTATATAAACCAATACCTGATTATTAAAACGATTACCCCAATGCAAATACAATTCAGCATCAATAATGGTTAAAAGGGCTATGAAGGCTAATTCAAATCCAATGATGAATTGATACCACTTAATAGACAAGGGTTTTTTAAGTATGTATTCTGCAATAAACAATAAAAATAAGGGCAATAAACAATAGGCTGTAGCAGACAAGTCCATACTGAAGCCATGCCAGGCAGAACGCAAAAAACTCATAAAGAAACCTTCATCAAATGCGCTTAAATGATATAATACAAAATACAATCTTGAAGCTTCGAAGGCTAAGATAAAAAATGCACAAATAACAATTAGATAATAGAAGCGTTTCAAATGCAAAAATCTTAGGGTAGGATTTGTTTTAAATTCTTACAGATAGTCTGAGTGATATCATCTGTTGGCAGATCATTGGCATCGTTACCAAAAGGATCTTCTATTTCCTCTGCAAGCAATTCAATACTGGCGAAAACATAAAACAAAAAGGAAATAATGAGTATTGACCAATAACCAAAATCCATAGCAAAACCAAATGGCATTGAAGCAATGTAAATAAAAATCATTTTTTTGAGAAACAAATTGTATGAATAAGGAATTGGTGTTTTCTTAATCCTTTCACATGCCCCTAAATTATCTGTAAACGATTGTAATTCTGAATTCATTAACAACAGTTGTTGATCCGATAATTCACCTTTTTGATGAGACGCTTGAAGCGCTTTAAACAGCATATGCATTATGTTGTTGGGGATATGCCCTTCATGCATTAACACTTCAGGGCTGTATTGGCCATGAGCAAGTAATTCATTGCTTTGAACACCATCTCGCAAATGTTCTTTGGCTGCAATAAAGTAATTTTGAAGCAAAAAATGAATGTATTGTTTTTGCTCTTCGTTATTCAAATAGGTGCTGATTTTGAATGCAAAATTACGCGAACTGTTTACGAAACCGCCCCATAACTTTCGGCCTTCCCACCATCTGTCATAGGCAGAATTGGTTCTGAAAACAAGTAACATTGAGAGCGCAAAACCCACTAAAGCATGGATATTGGTTGTGTTCTTAAAGGATAAATGAAAACAGTCTAGCTCCAGATAAACAATGATTGCTGTATAAATCGCTATGCCAATTATACCAGGCAGCGTGATTCTGAATGTGTCACTTTTATGAAAACTAAAAATTAAATGCCACCAATCCTTTGGATTATAAATAACCATACTACAAAAATCAATGGTTTATGGCTTAAAACCAAAGCTAAATTCAGATTATCAACGATTAATCAGTTAAATTTGTAGGGTATTATGAACTTGTTATCGGCTGATCAAATTTCAAAAGCTTTTTCAGAGAAGTGGTTATTCAATCAAATTAGCTTTGGGCTTGAAACAGGCCAAAAATTAGCCTTGGTGGGCAGCAATGGTACCGGCAAATCCACTTTATTAAAGGTGCTCAATGGCAATATTATCCCTGACCACGGACATGTGGCTTTGCATACTGGTTGCAGCATTGGCTATTTAGCACAAGAGCCGGATTTAGACCCTAACAGCACGATTGAAGAGAGCATATTCAACCACGATAACCCAATGTTTAAAGTGGTTAAAGCCTACGAACAAGCTTTGCAATCTGATACAGTTTCTGATGCTGAAATGAGCCGCCTATTGGAGCAAATGGACCAATACAATGCATGGGATTTTGAAAAAAAGGCTGAGCAAATTTTAGGCAAACTCGGCATACACCAATTAAAAACACCAACTAAACAATTAAGTGGCGGGCAAAAAAAACGGGTTGCATTGGCTCAATTGCTCTTACAAAATCCGGATGTTTTACTATTGGACGAACCCACTAACCATTTAGATTTAGAGGCCATTGAATGGCTTGAAAACCATTTAAAGTCTCACAACATTTCTTTAATAATGGTTACACACGACCGTTATTTCCTAGATGCTGTTGCCACTCAAATCATAGAATTGGATAGAGCCAAAGTATACATTCACCATGGCAACTACGCCTATTATTTGGAGAAAAAGCAATCAAGGGCCACTATTGAAGCCACTGAAATGGCTAAGGCCAAACAGTTGTTATCAAAGGAATTAGAATGGATGCGCCGCATGCCGAAAGCCCGAGGCACTAAATCAAAAAGTAGAATTCAGGCTTATCACCAACTCGAAGACAAAGTCAATTCGGAGCACAACAATCAACAAATAGATCTATCTGTTAAGTCTGCGCGCTTAGGCAATAAAATCATAGAGCTTGAACACATCAATAAATCATTTCAAGACCGTTGTTTGATCAGTGACTTTACCTATTTGTTTAAAAAGCATGACCGCATAGGCATTATTGGCAAAAACGGTGTGGGCAAATCAACTTTACTGAACATATTAACCCAAACCATACAACCTGACAAAGGCACTGTGGTGCATGGTCCTACTTTGAAAATCGGGTATTATACCCAACACAGCAATACCCTCACAGACAGCAATACTCTGCATCAAGAGTTGAGTGAAATTGCAGACTATGTAACCCTAGGCGGAGGGCAACAAGTTACTGTGGCAAAACTGCTTGATATGTTCTTATTTCCACCTGCTGTTCAACACACACCAATTGCCAAGTTAAGTGGCGGTGAGCGCAGGCGCTTGCAATTGTTAAAAGTGCTTATTGAGCACCCCAATTTTTTAATCTTAGACGAACCAACCAATGACCTCGACATTGATACCTTAAACGTTTTGGAAGATTTTCTCCAAGACTATGATGGTTGCATTGTATTGGTGTCACATGATAGGTACTTTATGGACCAATTGGTTGAACATTTATTTGTGTTCGAAGACAAAGGCTTTATCAGAGATTTTTACGGCAACTATTCTGACTATAAACTCCAATATGCCAATTTGGAAAAACCTGCAGAAAACCCAGTTGAAACCGCAAAGCTGCCCATTGAAGAAACAGTCATCAATAGTCCTAAAAAGAAACTCAGTTACAAAGAACAAAGAGAACTGGAACAAATTGACCTAAAACTCCCACAATTGGAGGCTCAAA
>JBIPPH010000041.1:0-15942 GCA_044368575.1 Bacteroidia bacterium | reverse complement strand
AGATTTTTTAGATACCAACTTGGATTTTATGATGATAGAAGGGTTCTTGGTGCAAAAAGCATGAACAATGTAATCAGTGTTTTAAATGGTGGATTAGGGAATCAATTGTTTCAATGGGCCCATGGTTTAGCTATTGCAAAGGCCACATCAAGACGATTAATTTTAGACATTGCTTTGAACGAGCAAGACCATAAACGCTCCTTCAATATTATTGATTATCAGACTGATTTTAAGTGCATCAAAACACCCTATGCAGAGATGAGTCGTTTGGGTCTTTTTTGGAGGGGTTTACAAAATGGTGGTATAGAATTGAAAGAAGAAAAAGAGTTTACTTTTAATGTATTTGATATCCATCAATATGCTCAAAGAGACTTGATTTTAAAGGGGTATTGGCAATGCCCAAAATACTTTGACAACTATCGCAAGGAGATTTTAAATCAACTGGTTTTAAAAACAACTTCAGCCACTTATAATAAGTATTTACCCTTGGTTCAACAATCCAATTCTATCGCTATTCATGTGAGAAGAGGGGATTATGTACAAGACCAAAAAACGAACGCCTTTCATGGTGTTTGTGGCATGGAATACTATGTAAATGCCATGCAAAAATTAGCGCAATTGGGCATACAAGATAAACCATTGTTTATTTTTTCAGATGATATTGAGTGGTGCGAAAATCAATTCACTGATTGGGGTAAAGTAACGTTTATTGATGGTTTAAATGATCGGGAAAGTTTGCAATTGATGAGCAAATGCAAACACAATATCATAGCCAATAGCAGTTTTAGTTGGTGGGCAGCTTGGTTGAATAATTTTGCTGATAAGCAAATCATCGCACCCCAAAAATGGTTGAATCAAAGCATTGAACCATTCGATTTAATTCCCAACACCTGGCATAAGATATAATGAAGATAGTTTCAGTTATTCTTCCTTTTTACAATGCTGAAAAGACCATTGGCTTAGCCATTCAGAGTATATTAGATCAGACTTATACTGATTTTGAATTGCTTTTGTACAATGATGGTTCAACAGATAATAGTTTAGCTGTTGTAAATGGTTTTTCAGATGCTAGAATTCGATTGATCAATTTACCAAGCAATATCGGACTAATTGACATTTTAAACCAATCATTAGTAGATGCAAAAGGCGACTATTGGGCCAGAATGGATGCAGATGATGTGGCTTTTCCAGACCGTTTGTCAAAACAGGTTGACTTTTTAAATCAACATACAGATTGTGGTATTTGTGGAACCCAAATGCGCATCTTGGGCACAGACGAAATCATTCATAAACCACTTAACGATGCAGAATTAAGGTGGTGGATTTTCAAATCAACACCATTTTCGCATCCAACCGTAATGCTTAAAAGAGAAGCACTTTTAAATACACAACTTTGTTTTAGAAAAGAGGCCTATGTAGCTGAAGATTACGATATGTGGTGGCGTTTTGCCTATCATACCCGTTTAGGCAATTTGCCTGAAGTATTGCTTGAGTATAGAATTCATCCTGCACAGGAAAGTTCTAGTAAACAAGCTATTCAAGCAGATCATTTTAAAGCCAGTCAAGCCGCTTTTTGTGCGTCAATTGGTAGTCCAAAATGGTTTCAAATCGATTGGATTAATCAAACACTTACCAATTCTGAATTGGCTACTTTTAAGAATATAATTAAGACCAATCAATGGTTTGATTACCTCACTCAATCTGCTTCAGCTCAAGCTTTTTTTTCGCCAAGCAGTATAAAGGCAAAAAGGCAAGACTGCCTACTATCACTTTGTAAGCGTATTCAACAATATCATCCATTTTACAGCATTTTATTGTTGAAGTCTGATATTAGAAGCGCTTTAAAAGCAGGGCAAATGTCAATCATTTCATTCTTAGTAAAGAGTTTAATATTTTGGAAAACAAGGCAAATAGAATAGAAATAGCAGAGACCATTTATGCGCAGTTAATTGCTAATGAAAATAATGCTATGGCATTGTGGCAAGCCAATTTAACTGCCTTGAAATTAGATGATCAAGCTTTGCCAAAACTTGATGTATTGACTTGCGTTTACAATGCAGAAGCTTTTGTGGCACATGCTATTGAAAGCATTTTATGGCAATCTTACCCCAATATTCATTTGGTAATTGTAACAGATCCTTGTACAGACAATACCATTGCTATTATTGAATCCTATTGTGCAAAGTATCCTAATATTACTTTGGTTCAAAATCAAGAGCATAAAGGGATTATTGATTGTTTCAATATTGGTTTGAATTATTGCGAGTCTGATTACATAGCCAGGATGGATTTAGATGATTTAATTCATCCCTTCAGGTTTGAAAAGCAAATGCACTATTTGTTGTCTCATCCAGATATTGATGTAGTGAGTTGTTTTATGCGGATTTTTGATGAGCAATTTCAGACTAAAGATGTTACCTACAGAGAAGACATGGATATGCAAAAAATAACAACTTTATTTTATTCTCCATTGTCGCACGCAGGTTCAATTTTTAAAGCGAATGTACTACAGTCTTTGAAGTATGTTCAAGGCTACGTATATGCCGAGGATTATAATTTGTGGTATCGAATTTTAAAACAATTTAGAACCCATGTTTATCCTGAATTTCTGTATTTGTACAGAACCCATTCTAATCAAGTTACCAATACCAAAAATACAGAGATTATTAGAGCTTCTTTGCTTTTGATTTTATCTAAAAACTTGAACGACTTAGACATTGAATGGCGCAAAGAACAAGCTTTGCTATTTGTTAATACAATGATGTTGCACAATCAAAGTATTGATCAAAATAATTGGATGCATGTCAATGCGCTTTTACAGGATTTGATCAGACATAATGCGCCAAAACAGTTATTCAACCAGCGCAAATTGAAGTCATTTATTTACTTGAATTATTGGTTGCCAAATTTTGAACAAGTATACAAGCATATTAGCTTCAGGGACTTATTAATTTCAATCCAATCAGATTGTAATATAGGCTCAACAAGCAACAACATAAAAACAATATTGAAATATTATACCACATGAATTTAGCAGGCAAAAAGGTTCTAATAACGGGCGCAGATGGCTTTATTGGTAGTCACTTGGTAGAGAGACTGATTGATACCGGCGCTGAAGTAAAAGCCTTTTGTTATTACAATTCTTTTAATAGCAGAGGATGGCTTGAAGATTTACATTTAGAAAAACAAAGAGCGTATGAATGTTTAATGGGCGATGTAAGAGACCATGCATTTGTCAACAATGCCCTAAAGCAGGTAGATGTGGTATTTCATTTAGCCTCATTAATTGCGATTCCATACAGTTATCAGGCCTCTAGATCATATATTGATACCAATATTATTGGTGGTCATAATATTTTGCAAGCCGCTTTAGACCATGGAGTTCAAAAAGTATTGATGACCTCAACTTCTGAGGTATACGGCACTGCCAGATACACCCCAATTGATGAGCAACATCCTAAACAAGGGCAATCCCCTTATTCGGCTACTAAAATTGCAATAGATGCCTTAACAGAATCGTTTTATAAAACCTATGATTTACCAGTAGTTACTGTAAGACCATTCAACACTTATGGCCCAAGACAATCAAAGCGAGCCATTATTCCTACCATTATCACTCAATTGCTTAATGGTGAGAAACAAATACAGCTTGGCGCTCTGCATCCAACCCGTGATTTTGTTTTTGTTAAAGACACTGTAGAGGGTTTCCTTAAGTTAGCAGAATCAGACCGTTCCATCGGTCAGTCTGTGAACATCGCTACTAGCCAAGAAATTAGTATGGAGCAATTAGCACAAACCATTATTCAATTGATTGAACCTAATGCTAGCATTCAAACAGATAAGCATAGGCTTAGGCCAGAATCGAGTGAAGTAGATCAATTGCTTGGCTCTAACGAGTTGTTAAAAACCATTACGAATTGGGCGCCTCAAACTTCTCTTGAAGCAGGCCTCCAACAAACTATAGAATGGTTTAAACAACCAGAACATTTAATTCATTATAAAGGCAATGACTATACCTTATAAAGATAGACTTATCAGCACTGGTTCTAGTATAATTGATGCACTAGAAACGCTTAATAAATTAGGTTCTGAGCCCATTGCTTTTGTTGTCAATCAGGATCAAAAATTAATTGGTTCTTTAACCGATGGCGATATTAGAAGGGCATTGTTAAAGGGCATTGATATGCATGATAAAGTGGATCAAATCATTCAACAGCATCCCGCTTTTTTATTGTCTAACCAAGTTGATATTGCCAAAATACAATCTTATAGACAACGCAATGTAATGGTATTGCCTGTTGTTGATGCTAATCATTGTATTATAGATGTGATCAGTCTAAGACAACAGAGATCATATTTACCCATTAATGCAATGATCATGGCTGGAGGAAAGGGCAGTAGATTATACCCATTAACCAATAATATCCCTAAACCTTTATTGAAGATACAAGGACAAAGTATAATTGATAGAATCATTCATCACCTCAGGGAATATGGCATCCAACACTATTGGATATCAATTAATTATTTAGGCGATCAAATTAAGCAACACATACAAAACCATTACCAATTACAGCATATATCGTTCGTTCAAGAAGAACAAGCATTGGGCACAATAGGATCTGCAGGATTGGTTGATGATTTTGCACATGAAACCACTTTAATAGTGAATGGCGATATTTTATCTGACGTTGATTACGAGGCATTTTATTCAGAATTTAACAATAGTTCTGCTGACATGGCTGTACTGTCAATTCCTTATTCGATTTCAGTACCTTATGCTGTTTTAGAATTTGATCAAGATAGAGTAATTGGTTTTGAAGAAAAGCCTTCATACACTTATTTTTCAAGTGGTGGTGTCTATTTAATAAAAACAAAATTGCTCAAACAATTTGTACCTTATAACACAGCCTTTAATGCAACTGATTTGATTCAAGAATTGATTGCGAATGGGCATAAAGTGGTGTCTTATAGACATACGGGCTATTGGTCTGATGTTGGAAGTTTAAAGGACTTTGAACAAGCGCAAAGTCGATTTGCATAACACATGAAAAAGTACCCCATTTCCGTTTTAATAGCTTCCTGTGATGAGGGGTATTTATTGGAAGATTGTTTAAAATCATTGCAGTTTTGTGATGAAATTGTAGGTGTAAATCTTGAATCATCAGATAATACTAAGGCCCTTATGCAGCAATATTGTACGCGTTACGAGGAACATAAACGAGTGCCAATAGTTGAGCTAATACACCCAATTTATATCCCACAATTAAAGCATGATTGGATAATGGTGATTGATCCAGATGAACGATTGACCCCTGCCCTGAAGGATGATATCGTTAACACCATATTTGAGCTGCCAGACACTATTGCAGCGGTAAGAGTGCCCATGTTCAATCATTTTAAAGGCAAAAAACTGGAACATTCAGTCTATGGTGGATTGATTTATTTTAGATTGTTGTATAGAAAATCAGGGATTATTTTGAGTGAAAATATTCATACAGGAATCATCATGAAACCTGGTTTTGATAGAATCAAAATCCCTTTTAATGGAGACAATTATGATGTTCATCTTTGGTCACATAGTTGGAAACATTTATACAATAAACATAAAAGATACATAGACAAGGAGGGTATTGCTCAATTTAATCAAGGCAAGAAATATTCTTTTAAGTCACAATTTAAAGACACGATAGTAAAGTTCTATTATTCTTATAAAACAAGAAGAGGATATAAAGATGGTCTAAGAGGATTACTTCTCTCTTTTTTAGCAGCTAAATATGAATTTGGGCTATGGAATAGTCTAAGAAAATTTGAAAAAATCAAATGTGCGGAATAGCTGGTATAATTGATCTTAATGGACAAGCCATTGGCATGATGGACATTATGCGGTTTACAGATGCTATGTCGCATAGAGGACCTGATGGTGCTGGCTATGAGGTATTAAACAATCAAACCGTAGCATTAGGGCACAGACGATTGTCTATTTTAGATCTAACTGATTCTGCCAAGCAACCAATGGCCTATGCCAATAAGCGTTATTGGATTACCTATAATGGCGAAGTTTATAATTTTAATGAGATTAAAAAGGAATTAAGCATCAAAGGCCATTCATTCCATAGCCATACCGATACTGAAGTGATTTTAGCTGCCTATGTTGAATGGGGTAAGGGCAGTTTACAAAAGTTCAATGGTATGTTTGCATTTGCTATTTGGGACGATACCAAAAAACATTTGTTTTTAGCCCGCGATCGATTCGGAATAAAACCAGTTTATTATTCATTTAAACCAGGGGCATTATTCGCATTTGCCTCTGAAACCAATGCCTTTAAGGCTTTAAAAGGCTTTAATCGATCTATTAATTCGGCGCATTTGCAATTGGTTTTAGATGATACTTATGCTTTAGAAGGCCAGGGGCTAAGTTTGTTCAATGACATTCAACTCTTGCCAGCTGCGCATTATTTAGAATGGTCAGAACAGAAAGGCATTAGCATTCAGAAATGGTTTGATTTGGAACAACATTTACATCAAGTTCCAAATAGTATTGAAGAACAAGCAGCCATGTTTTACGACTTATTCAGAGATGCTTGTAGAATAAGACTCATTAGTGATGTGCCAGTAGCAACAGCTTTAAGTGGCGGACTAGACTCGTCAGCTGTCTACTCAACCATATTTGATATTATTCAACATGAACAATTGGATCGGGTGCCTCAAAATGCTCAAACTGCTTTTTCGGCTATTTTTAGGGGTATGCCTAATGATGAACAAGCCTTTGCCCAAAAGGCCATTGATTACACAAAAGGGCCTATTGAGTGGATTGAGTCTAATCAAGCAGATTTGATAAATACCATTCAAAGCGATACCATAGCGGCTGATTTTATTCATACCTCACCAATTTCATCAATTGCTAATATTTATGCTGGAATGAAACAAAAAGGGTTTACTGTGTCACTTGATGGTCATGGAGTCGATGAAATGTTGTTTGGCTATAGAGATATGGTATATGATTTATACAATCAATATTATCATCAAGGCAATACATCAGCCATGCGCAAAATAGCTCAGGTTTTGGTTCAAATGTACCCTTTGCATGCTCAAGAAAAAATCAACAAAGAACTAAGTCAAAATATACAATCAGTCGAAGCCCAATCATTTATTAAGCGATGGATTAAATCATACAGACAAAATAGCCAGGAAAAGGATTTGTGCTTATATGAAACAATGACGCATACCTTACCCAGTTTACTGAGAAATTTTGATAAGGCAAGTATGATAAACGGTGTTGAAATAAGAATGCCATTTTTAGATTGGCGCTTAGTCGCATTTTGCGCCTCCTTGCCAATAGAAAGTAAAATAGGGGAAGGTTATACCAAACGCATTTTAAGGCAAGCCATGGTCAATAAAATGTCTGAACAGATTAGAACCAGAACATTTAAGGTGGGAATAAGCAGCCCAATTCATCATTGGTTAAATCATGATTTAAAGGTTTGGGCCATTGATACGCTTTCGCATAGTCCATTAAAGCATCAGGCTTTATCTGAATATCAATCTGGTGAGTTATCGCATACAACCGCTCAGAAAGTATGGCAACAAATTAACCTACAATTGATTCAATAAATGAGCACCCGAATGGCATATGTTTTTATGTCTGCTTCAAATGCAGGGAGTTCTGTACAAGACAAAGTTTTGAATCAAATAAAAGCGTTAAATGCCATAGGTATAGATTGCAAGGGTTTGTTTTTTAGCACAGATGAATTGCAGAACTTTCCTGAACATATTTTACCAATAAAAGTCAGTCAAACAGATGCTAAATGGTTTGTGAAAACCAAGCAAAGACAAGCATATTTTAGGGCCTTATGGAATAGCCTTGATCTGTTAAAAACATTTGATGTATTATACGTTCGTTATCCGGGCGCACATGGGTTATTACTCAAAACTTTAAAAGCACTTAATACCAAGTTGATTTTTATTGAACACATTACAGCAGAACTTCCAGAATTAGCTTTGACCCAGAATAAACCCATACACAATAGCAGCGATTTTTTGAGAACAATTGAGTTTTATGTTTGGCCATGGTTTCAGGAAAAATGGTACGGCAAACGCATCAGACAATCTGTGCGTTTTGGCTTGTGTAATTCTGAAGATATTGTAAAGTATCAACAGCGGATATTACCTGAATATCCTTTGTATATTATTGGAGATGGTATAGATGCAGATTCGTTTGTTATAAGGACAACGCCTAAGCTTGATAAAGTCTTTAAAATGGTGTTTTTGAAAGGCGCCAATGGTCAAGCTGAATACAATGGTTTAGATCGTTTAATGAAAGGCATGAAAGCCTATTCAGGCGAATATGCTACAGAATTACATATATATGGTAAAGATCTGCTTTATGAAACCAATTTAGCTAAAACCATTGGCGTCAATGAGTCTGTTTTTTGCTGGCCCTATCAGTCTCAAGCTGAATTGTCTCAACTATTGAATCAATTTCATATTGGAATAGGCACACTTGCACTTCATAGAAAAGGTATCAAATCTACAACTACAATTAAGAATAGAGAATATTGTAAATATAGTATACCATTCATTTTTGCACATGCAGATATTGATTTTTTAGAATCAGAATATAGTTTTTTCAAACAATTACTTTCCGATGAAACATCAATTGATTTAAGGTCGATAATTGAATGGTATAAACATTTAGATTTTAAAAATCTTTCAAGTCAGTTTGATTCTATAGTTCAATCTAAATTATCTTATAAAACAAAAATGAAATATCTATACCAACTTATTTCAAAACAATGACCGTACTGTACCTAACAGAGAACATTGATCAGAGTTTTGTATACGATGATATTTGTTTGTTCGCAGCAGATAATAACAGGGTTGTTGTAATGGTGCAGGAGCCAGTTCAGAAGGCATTTAATTGGCCACAAAATGTTGAAATACATGAATTACAGTTAGCGGCTTATAAATGGGGTTTACAACCAATTTTATGGTTATTCAATTGTTTATTGAAAGAGCTTGTATTCACCAAATGGATAACCCACTTAAAACAAGCTATCGGCATACTTAAATACAATCAAATAAAAGCCAATGCGATCATTAAATTTTGTAAAAACCAATCAATTGCGCCTGATTTAGTATATGCCTTTTGGTTTTATGATTTAAGCTATTTTTCTATTCTAAAATCTCAGTTTAAAGGCAGTCAATTGATTGCAAGAGCCCATGGAGGCGATTTATATGAATACCGCAGTTCAATAAATAACAGACCATTGTTCAGAAAGACGCAATTAAATGCATTAGATGCTTTGTATACAGTATCTCAAAATGGCAGTCAATATTTAAAGCAATTGTACCCTCAATATGCACATAAAATCAAGTGCCAATACATCGGTAGTCAGATGCACGATTACATACCACAACTTCCACAATCAGTTGTATTAGTATCTTGTTCTAACATAAGAGATGTTAAGCGTGTGTATTTAGTTGCAGAGGCCCTTCAACACATCAACATTCCAGTTACTTGGTACCATATAGGCGATCAAAATTTAGCTACTAAAAATGATCCAACAATCCAACAATATCAAATCGCAATCGAAGCATTAAAACAGAAACCAAATATTCAGTTTAAAGCAATGGGTCAATACACTCATCAGCAAGTATTTGATTTTTATCAATCACAAGCTGTATCAATATTTATTAGCACATCATCTGCAGAAGGATTACCAATTAGTATTATGGAAGCCATGAGTTTTGGTCTACCTATATTGGCTACAGATGTTGGTGCCTGTAATGAATTAGTTAACTCAGCAACAGGACTACTAATGCCAGCAGATGTAAAACCCAATCAAATTGCCGATTGCATAATGGCACTATTACCCAAAAGCCAGTCAGCGGACTTTAGACAAGGTGTAAGGCGCTATTGGGAACAGCATTTTAATTTACAAACCAACCATTTACAATTCATACAATCAATCAATGAGCTCAATTGAAATTATTGCAGAAATTGCTCAAGCCCATGATGGCAGTTTAGGCATTGCCCATTCATACATTGATGCCTTATCTCAAACAGGGGTCAATACCGTAAAGTTTCAAATGCATATTGCTGAGGCTGAAAGCAGCATTCACGAACAATTTAGAGTACCCTTTAGTTACGAAGATGCTACTAGATACGACTATTGGAAACGCATGGAATTTAGCCTTGAAGAATGGGCTGGTTTAAAAGCGCATTGTGAAGACAAAGGTCTGAGGTTTTTGTGTTCGCCGTTTTCAATTCAAGCCTTTCATCAGTTAGAACAATTACAAGTTGATAGATACAAAATTGCCAGTGGCGAAGTCAGTAATTTTTTATTGCTTGATAAAATCTCAGCCACTAAAAAACCAATGCTGATTTCAAGTGGCTTAAGTTCTATCAGTGACCTTCAAAATAGCCTCGCATTTTGCGAAGAAAAAGGTGGTCAAGTGGACGCATTATTTCATTGCACAACCATGTACCCCACTCCACCAGAAAACTACGGATTAAACCGCCTAAAAGCCCTACAAAACATTACTTCAAAACCAATTGGTTTAAGCGATCACTCAGGTGAAATATATGCCGGAATAGCAGCAGTTGCCATGGGCATCAAATACCTAGAAACCCATGTTGTGTTTGATAAAAACATGTTCGGGCCCGATGCCAGTTCTTCACTAACTATAGATCAATTCAAAACTTTAGTAAAAGGTGTTAGAGCCATTGAAACGGCAATGCAACAAGCTCATACCGATCAAGATCAAACAACCGCATTACAAATAGTATTTGGCAAATCTTTAAGCTATAATAAAGATTTACAAAAAGGTCATACAATAGGGCTTGATGATTTAGAAACGACCAAGCCAGGCAATATGGGTATTGCGGCTAAAGACGTCCAAACAATTATAGGAAAAACACTCAATCAATCCGTTTCAAAACGCGATTTTGTTCAATTAAAGGATTTCAATTCATGAAAAAAATATGTGTAATCATAACAGCTCGTCCGAGCTACAGCCGATTTAAAACCGCGCTTCAAGCCATAAAAGAGCACCCAAACCTAGAACTACAGTTAGTGGTAGCTGCTTCTGCACTTTTAGATCGATTTGGTTCTACCGTCAATTACATTGAAGCCGATGGATTTAGTATTTCAGAAAAAGTATACATGGTAATTGAAGGTAGTAATTTGGCCAGTGCTGCTAAAACAACTGGCATAGGCATAATAGAATTAGCCACTGCGTTTGACAACTTAAAACCAGACATGGTGTGCACCATAGGCGACAGATATGAAACCATGGCTACAGCTATTGCAGCGAGCTATATGAATATACCTTTGGTTCATATTCAAGGGGGTGAAGTAACAGGTAATATTGATGAAAAGGTTAGGCACGCAGTCAGTAAATTATCAGACCTTCATTTGGTGTCTAATGCTGATGCCAAAGCAAGACTAATTAAAATGGGGGAGCATGCAGATGCTATTCACATTACAGGTTGCCCTAGTATTGATTTAGCACTTCAAGCCAATGCTCAAATGCCATTGGATTTTGATCCCTGTTTAAAATATGGCGGTGTGGGCGCTCAAATTGACATCAACCAACCCTATTTGGTGGTTATGCAACACCCAGTTACAACTGAATACAATCAATCCAAACAACAAGCAGAGATCTTATTAAAAGCCATAGAAAACATTGGCTTACCAGTGTTCTGGTTTTGGCCAAATCCTGATGCAGGAAGCGATGGCACTAGCAGTGCTATAAGAACCTATAGAGAAGAACACCCCAATGCCAACATTAGGTTCTTCAAAAACCTCGAAGGCTTGGACTTCTTAAAACTCTTAAAACAATCTAAATGCCTTATTGGTAATAGCAGTGTAGGCATTAGAGAATCAGCTTATTTGGGTGTACCAGTAGTGAATATTGGCAGCAGACAAAACAAGCGTTTAAGAGGCTCAAATGTGATAGATGTTGAGTTTGAAACAGCAGCAATAGAAAATGCCATTCAACAACAAATTACCCATGGTATCTATCCATCAGAAAACATCTATGGCAATGGAGATGCCGGTCAATTAATCGCTTCGGTATTAGCCAAAGCAGAAGTAAATATTAAAAAAGTTATCAATTATTGAATATGTCAGACACCTTACACGGACTTCCAAAAGAAGTTATTTTTTGCAAGAAATGTTGTATTTCGAATCAAAGACCAAGCACCAAAAGAGAATTTTCTAAGAAAACCACAAATGATACTGATACCGTAGGATTTGGTGATGATGGCATCTGCGATACCTGCAAATGGTTTGAACAAAAACAACAAATTGATTGGCAAGCGCGCGAAAAAGCACTTGAAGCATTGTGCAACAGATTTAGAAGAAACGATGGTTCTTATGATGTTATAGTGCCCTCAAGTGGAGGTAAAGACAGTTTTTATGTGGCCCATCAGCTCAAGTATAAATATGGCATGAATCCATTAACAGTTACTTGGGCGCCTCATCAATACACTGAAATTGGTTGGAAAAATTTCGAGAGTATGATTGATGCTGGATTTGATAACATACTGGTTACACCCAATGGCAAAGTTCATAGAACCCTCACAAAATTAGCATTCGAAAACTTAGTCAATCCCTTTCAACCATTTATTATTGGCCAGAAAAATGTAGCACCAAGAGCAGCATTACAATACGGTGTTCAGCTCATTATGTACGGCGAAAATCAAGCTGAGGCCCATAATAAGCTCGAGGAAAATTACTCGCCACTAATGGACATTTCACATTTTTGTAAGAAGCCAGGAGAAGAGCTATATTTTGGAGGTGTTCACATCAATGATTTGCATCAACACGGTATCGAAGACAAAGACATGTATTTATACAAACCGCTCGATGAACAAGCTGTTAGAGACGCTGGCGTTGAAGTGCATTTCTATAGTTTCTACAAAAATTGGTCGCCTCAAGAAAACTATTATTATGCCATGGAGCATTCGAATTTTTTATCAAATCCTGATGGCAGAAGCGAAGGCACTTATACAAAGTTTGCCAGTTTGGATGATAAAATCGATGGTCAACATTACTACACCATGTTCATCAAGTTTGGCCAAGGCAGAGCGATGAATGATGTCAACAGAGACATCAGAGATGGTTTTATATCAAGAGAAGAAGGTGTTGAATTGATTAATAAATACGATGGCGAATTTCCTAAAAAGTACTTTCAAGAAGTATTAGATTATATGGGCATAAGCGAAGAAAGGTATTGGCAAGTAATTGATGCTGCGCGATCACCTCATTTATGGGAAAAGATAAATGGTGAATGGCAGCTTAAACACAAAGTGCAGTAGACAATGAAAAGGCTTATAGCCAGACTTGATATTAAAGGCAACGCTTTGGTTAAAGGCATTCACCTAGAAGGTTGGAGAGCCTTGCCAAATCACCCCAATGAGTATTGTCATCAATACTATTTACAAGGGATTGATGAAATCATTTATGTTGATGCGGTAGCCAGTTTATACAATAGAGATAGCATCAAAGACATCATACAAAAAACCACTGAAAATGTATTTGTTCCAATTACAGTTGGTGGAGGTATAAGAACTTTAAAGGATGCACAAGAGATCTTAAGATCAGGTGCAGATAAGGTGGCGATTTGCACACAAGCAGTTAAAACCCCAGAAATCATATCTGAATTGGCGAATAAATTTGGTCAGCAATGTGTGGTCTTGTCAATTCAAGCTAAGCGAAATGCCAAAGGAAATTACGAGGTATGGTACGATGTTGCCAGAGAAAAAACTGAAATAGATGTTGTAGAATGGGCTGTTAAAGCTGCACAACTAGGCGCCGGTGAAATCCTCTTAACCTCCATAGATGCAGAAGGCATGGAAAGGGGTATGGATACAGACCTAATAGAGCAAGTATCAAAAGCTGTTAATATTCCGGTGATCGCAAGCGGCGGTTTTTCAAAACCTCAAGATTTTGTGGATGCCGCTAACTCAGGGGCAGATGCCATTGCTGTAGCTAAGTCACTGCATTATGGTAAAACCAATGTGCAGCAAATCAAACAATACGCTAAAGACCATCAGATAATTGTCAGATGAGCGCTAAAACAATTCACATAATAGATTATGGCTCTAGCAATTTATTAAGTATTGCAAGGGCATTTGAACACATAGGCGCTAATGTGGTAATGGTTCAAAAGGCTTCCGATATTTCTAATGCAGGTCATTTGGTTTTACCTGGTGTTGGCGCCTTTCCAGATGGCATGGAGGCATTAGTGAATGCAGGTTTTGACAAAGCCATCCATCAGCATGCTACTGCTGGTAAACCACTTTTGGGTATTTGTTTGGGCATGCAATTATTACTTGACATTGGCACTGAAATGCATGAAGTAAAAGGTTTGGAATTAATACCAGGCAAAGTCTTAGCCTTGCCAAAAGATCAAGCGCATTTAAAAGTACCCAATATCAATTGGCATCCAGTTTCACAATTATCGGATCACCCGTTGTTTAATTCAATTCCCAATAATGAAATGTTCTACTTTGTGCATTCTTATTATGCGCAAACAAACTTCACAGAAAACAATATTGGCCAAACAGCTTTTGGTTCATTGATGTTTAGTTCTGTCATTGCCAAAAACAACATTATGGGCACTCAGTTTCATCCTGAGAAAAGCGGTGAAATGGGCTTACAGCTCTTGCGCAATTTTATAAGATTAACATGAATATTTTAGCCATTATTCCAGCTAGAGGCGGATCAAAAGGCATTCCTAAAAAAAACATCATTGATGTCTTAGGTAAACCACTCATAGCCTATACCATTGAGCCAGCTTTAACGGCATTACAACAAGGCTTTATTCAAGAATTAATTGTATCAACTGATTCTGATGAAATTGCTGAAGTGGCAAAGTCATTAGGGGCCAATGTGCCTTTTATTAGACCAGCTGATTTAGCAGCGGATCAATCTAAATCCATTGACTTAATTCAACACGCTATTCAATATTACGCGGCTCAAAATCGTACGTTTGATGCGGTTTTATTGTTGCAACCAACCTCACCTTTAAGAACAACACTCGACATACAAAAGGCCATAGAACTTTTTAAACATCAAGCAGCTGATAGCTTAATAAGCGGCTATAAAGAAGAATACATTAATGACTTGGTATTATACCATTTAGCGTCAGATGGTGTAACTACAATACCATTAAATAAACAACACAATCAAGGGGTTAGAAGACAAGACCACGGACATGTTTATGTTAGAAATGGCTGCATCTATTTAAGTAAAGTTGCCCTGATTCAAAACGGACTTATTATAGGCGATCAACCGTTGATGTATGTCATGGATAAAAAGCAATCCATCAATATAGACAACATGGATGATCTTGAATTAATTAAAGCTTACTTATGAAAATCGGTATCATTGAACCCAAAGACTTTTCAGCAATTGCGCTCAGTGAATTATCAAAATTCGCAGAAGTTCAATTATGGGATGGCAAAGATTTAGACCAATTTATTGCTGATAAAGACTGTCTATTTATTCGATTGTCTGTAGAATGGAATAACGCTGTTTTATCAAAAGCAAAAGCTTTAAAATATTTGTGTTCGCCAACAACAGGTTTAAACCACATTGATTTGAATTATTGCGAATCAAACGAGATTCAAGTCATATCTTTAAAGGGCGAAACAAGCTTTTTAAACACCATACGCGCCACACCAGAACACACATTAGGTTTGATAATAGCTTTGCTTAGAAATTATGCCCACGCATTTATTCAAAAGGCAGAAGACTGGAACAGAGATGCCTTTAAAGGCGATGAAATTTACGGGAATACAATTGGCATTATTGGTTTGGGAAGAGTTGGTGCTATTCTTGCAGATTATTTACATCAGATGGGTGCTTTTGTAAGGTTTTACGACCCCAATGTAAAGCATAACATTTATCCTCAATCTGATAGTATTCA
>JBIPPH010000071.1:0-4946 GCA_044368575.1 Bacteroidia bacterium | reverse complement strand
AAGCTGTCTTTGGGTACAAAAACACCTTTCTCGTTGCGGGTTACTGTGCAACATTCATGCTTAGGATCGTGCTCAAAAAACAATACAAATTCTTTTTCAACAGCTTCTTCCAAAAACAATTGGCGGTCGCGCATGCTTTCTAAGGGTTTGATGTCATAGGCCATTACATAATTCACTGGCAGGTGGCTAAGAGAGGGAATGAGGTCTGCACAAAAAACAACGGTTTTGCCTTTGTAATGGATTTGAGGCAGCATCATGGCCTCGGTATGTCCGCTTACTTGGCGCATAAACACCCCAGGGTGTAGGTCATAATGGTCTTTGATAAACTTTAATTGACCGCTTTCTTGAATGGGGACTATGTTCTCGTTTAAGAAACTGGCTTTCTCTCTTGGGTTGCTGTTCAAGGCATGGGCCCAATGTGTTTCATTGCTCCAGTAATGGGCGTTTTTAAAAGCAGTTTGGTATTTCGTTCTATCTTTATTCCAAGCTATACTGCCGCCGCAATGGTCAAAGTGCAAATGGCTTAAAACCACATCTGTTATGTCGTCTCTATGGAAGCCCAGGGCTTGTAGAGACTGGTCTAAGGTATCGTTGCCATTCAAGTGGTAAAACGAAAAGAATTTATCAGACTGTTTATCGCCAATACCATTGTCAATTAAAATCAATCTATTGCCGTCCTCAATCAATAAACAACGCATGGCCCAATTGCAGAGGTTGTTGTCGTCAGCAGGATTGAGTTTGTTCCATATACTCTTAGGCACAACGCCATACATAGCGCCGCCATCGAGTTTAAAAAAGCCGGTATTGATGGTATGTAAATTCATAGTGATTCTTGTTTCAAAGGTAAGGCCAATGCATTTGAAAAACAATATAGATACTTGTTAAACAACACATTAGCTTTTAAGGATAGGTAGCTCAAATCTTTGTTCAAAAAAAATTGTCATTGCCAAGCAATTCACTTAATTTCGCCCCACGTAAAAATCTTTAGAATATGAAATTCGATATCATCGTTGTTGGCAGTGGACCAGGTGGCTATGTAGCTGCAATCCGTGCCTCTCAATTGGGTAAAAATGTTGCCATTGTTGAAAAGGCAGAATTGGGTGGCATTTGCTTAAATTGGGGTTGTATACCTACCAAAGCCCTTTTAAAGTCTGCTCAAGTATTTGAATATTTGAAGCACAGTGCCGATTACGGTATTACTGTTAAAGACAGCTCTGCTGACTTTGAAGCCATTGTTAAACGCAGCCGTGGTGTAGCGTCTAACATGAGCAAAGGCATTGAGTTCTTAATGAAGAAGAACAAAATCACTGTAATCAAAGGCGCAGCTAAATTAACCGCTCCTAAAAAAGTAGAGGTTGATACCGACGGTAAAAAAGAGATCCACGAAGCTGATCATATCATTTTAGCGACTGGTGCTCGCAGCCGTGAATTACCAGGTGTTAAACAAGACGGTAAGAAAATCATAGGCTACCGCGAAGCCATGGTGATGCCAAAACAACCTAAATCAATGGTGATCATTGGTTCTGGTGCCATCGGTATGGAGTTCGCTTATTTCTACAGCACATTAGGTACTAAAGTCACTATAGTAGAATTCATGAACCGCATATTGCCTGTTGAAGACGAAGAAGTATCAAAGGCTATGGAAAAGATCTACAAAAAGAACGGCGTTGAAATCATGACTGAAAGCGCTGTTGAGAACGTAGATACTGCCGGTGCAGGTTGCAAAGTCAACGTTAAAACCAAAACAGGTAATGTTACTTTAGAAGCTGACATCGTATTGTCTGCTGCAGGTGTTGTTACCAACTTAGAAAACTTAGGTTTAGAAACCTTAGGCGTTAAAACCGATAAAGGTAAAATTGTGGTAGATGACCACTACAAAACCAATGTAGCCGGTGTATATGCTATTGGTGATATTGTACACGGCCCTGCTTTAGCCCACGTGGCCAGTGCAGAAGGTATTATTTGTGTTGAAGCCATTGCTGGTTTAAAACCACATGCTTTAAACTACAACAATATCCCAGGTTGTACTTATACCCATCCTGAAGTAGCCTCAGTAGGTTTAACTGAAGCTCAAGCCAAAGAAAAAGGCTATGACATTAAAGTAGGTAAATTCCCATTCTCAGCCAGTGGTAAAGCATCAGCATCAGGCCATAAAGATGGTTTTGTAAAAGTGATTTTTGATGCGAAATACGGCGAATGGTTAGGTTGTCATATGATTGGTGAAGGCGTTACAGACATGATTGCAGAAGCCGTGGTGGCTCGTAACCTAGAAACCACAGGTCATGAGATCATCAAATCTGTGCACCCGCATCCAACCATGAGTGAAGCCATTATGGAAGCAGTTGCTCAAGCCTACAATGAGTGCATACACTTGTAAGCCAAGTATAAACTATAGACTAAAACCCTGTGTACAAAATACACGGGGTTTTGTTTTTTTACACCCGCTGTCGAGTGTATCTTTGCTCTGTTCATGAACACAACCTCCACCCTCCAACAATTACTCAAAGAGCGTATACTCATTATTGATGGCGCCATGGGAACCATGATTCAAACCTATGGTTTAGATGAAGCCCAATACCGCGGAGAGCGATTTAAAGACATTCAACAATTGGTTAAAGGCAACAACGATTTGTTGGTCTTAACTCAACCTCAAATCATATCAGACATTCACAAAGCCTTTTTAGAAGCGGGTGCAGACATTATTGAAACCAATACCTTTAATGCGCAAGCCATTTCTATGGAAGACTACCGCATGCAAGACCTTGTGCATGAAATCAATTTAAAGGCTGCTCAAATTGCGCGTCAAGCTGCAGATGAGTACACCGCTAAAACACCAGATAAACCAAGGTTTGTAGCAGGCGCGTTGGGGCCAACCAATCGCACAGCGTCTATGAGCCCTGACGTTAACAACCCAGGCTTTAGAGCCGTTACCTTTGAGCAATTGTGCCAAGCCTATTCAGCGCAAATATTGGCCCTGATTGAAGGGGGCGTTGATCTCATATTAATTGAAACCATTTTTGATACCTTGAATGCTAAAGCCGCTTTGTTTGCGGTGAATACCATTAAAGCAGAGCGCCAATTGGATTTGCCGGTCATGATATCAGGCACAATAACTGATGCCTCAGGCAGAACCTTAAGTGGTCAAACCCCTGAAGCCTTTTGGCATTCTCTAGCCCATGGCGATATTCTGAGCATAGGGTTTAATTGTGCCTTGGGCGCCAAAGACATGATCCCATACATTCACAGCTTACATGAACTGGCTTGGGTGTATGTAACAGCTTACCCGAATGCCGGTTTACCAAATGAGTTTGGGCAATACGATGAGTCGCCTGAAGCCATGGCCAAAGTGATTGAATCCATGATGGCAGATGGTATGGTGAATATGGTGGGAGGCTGTTGCGGTACCACACCAGCGCACATTAAAGCCATAGCCGAAAAGGCCAAACAATACGCCCCTAGAGAATTGCCTCAATTAACTGTTTAAGCCATGTTAAAGTCTTTTGCCAAACTGACTTCTGTATTGTGTCATCCACTGTTGTTAATGAACTTTGGATTGTTCTCAATTATGTTTTGGCACCCTTATTTTGTTAGCAAATTTTACGAGACACAATTCTACACCATCTCGATGTTTGTGTCGATTAATACTTTAATCTTACCCATGTTGAGTGTGTATTTGCTCAAACGATTTGGGCTCATTGATGATTTTGCTATGAGCAATCCCAAACAGCGTTTGTTGCCTTATAGCATCATGATTGGCATAGTAGGATTAACCATGTTTCAATTGTATAAAATTGATTATGCAGGTTTGCCGATGTGGTTTATGGGCGCTTGTGCCATCAGTTTAATGGCCAATGTTTTGATCAATCTGAAATTCACCATCAGTACCCATGGTATTGGTACAGGTGGTCTTGTGGCTTTATATGCCTATATTAGTTACACAGAGCATTTGCTGCTCTTTAAACTACTCTTAATTGGTTTTGTATTGGTGTCTGGTATAGTCATGTGGGCCCGTTTGTATTTACAAGCCCACACTGAAAAAGAAGTCTATACTGGATTTTTGCTAGGGTTTGCAACCACTAGCTTGGTCTTATTAGGCTTATAAACAAGCTTGGTAACGCTTGCTTACTTCTTCCCAATTGATAATGTGAAAGAAAGCAGAAATGTAATCAGGTCTGCGGTTTTGGTAATGCAAGTAATAAGCATGTTCCCAAACATCTAAACCTAAAATTGGGCTGCCTTTTTCTATGCCTTCAATGTCCATTAATGGATTGTCTTGGTTGGCTGTGCTGCTCACAAATAACTTGCCATTGGCAACCGATAACCAAGCCCAACCACTGCCGAAACGCGTTGCAGCAGCTTTGCTAAAAGCCTCTTTGAAAGCATCAAACCCACCTAAGTCGCGCTCAATAGCTTCTGCTAATGCACCTTGTGGCATGGTGTTTTGTGTTGGGTTCAAAATGGTCCAAAACAAACTGTGGTTGAAATGTCCACCACCATTGTTTCTAACTGCAGCTGGGTATTTGCTAATGTTTTGGCAAAGGGCTTCAAGGCTTAATTGTTCTGCCTCTGTGCCAGCAATTGCTGCATTTAAATTGGTAACATAAGCATTGTGGTGTTTGCTGTGGTGTATTTCCATCGTACGTGCGTCAATAACGCTTTCCAACGCATTGTATGCGTATGGTAATTCAGGGAGTGTATGTGCCATAAGATTTTAAAATTTTAATGCAAATTTAGGGGATATTCGGTAATAGTTTTTATGGTTGGTGACAACACCAACCATATTATATCATCTTTCGAACTAAATAATCATATAGCTACCATTTGGTAGTAAAAGTTACAGTATATAGGTCTAGAAGAAAATGAGCTACCATCTGGTTGGTGTTGTCACCAACCAGACTATATCGTCTTTTAAACTAAATAAACATATAGCTACCATTTGGTAGTAA
>JBIPPH010000040.1:0-16937 GCA_044368575.1 Bacteroidia bacterium | reverse complement strand
TCTGTGCAGCCAATGAATTTTGCAGCGGTTTTCTTTTTGCCTTCTGCTTGAGGGATTTGCAACCACCAGCGACCACTTACTTCGCTGTATAAAAACAACATGTCTTCGCCGCTATTGGCATGGCATTTATAGACTGTGAAATTTCTGTTATTGATTTGCGGCACATCATTGAAACGGTTGTTTAAACCATCTAAACAATACCAAACCATTTGCGCCAATTGCTTGGCATCTGTCGCATCTTTTTTGCTCAAATCCATCTGGTTAAATAGAAATACTTCAATGCTATTTGAAATGCCTGCATAGCGACAAATTGCACAAGCTTCTTGATTGTCTAATCCATTGGGAAGCGCCTCTGTAGCAGAGCGGAATTCACTGTATTTGATGGCACTCAAATCAAACTCGAAAACATCGGCTTGTCTGAGCAAAGGTTCTACTGCTTGAATAGACTGCTTCATTGCTCCCAATCTCAAAGCTTCTGAAAATACCTCTTGGCTGTTTTGAACCAAATCTTGAGGATTCAAAAAAGTTTGATTGGCGATAAACGACACGTGAAACAACCGTTTTTTCTTAGCCATTAAAAAGGCTAAGTCATCTTCATTATAAGCAATGCGCGGTGAAACTATGGCTAAGTCTGCTTTTTGATAGGGCAAACTTTTAAGTAAAGCCTCTGCATAGCGGTGGTTTTCGCCAATTATGATCGGCTTAATGCCCAACTCAAACAAGGCGAGTAGACATTCCCTTAAAGCGGCTTGCACATTTTTGCCATTGTGATTGAGCGTGCCTAAATCAACAATATTGATGCTGTCAAAAGCAGGGCTTAAAGCATACAATTCCTTTCTTAAGGCATTGGCATTTTTGCCCAATCCAATCAAGGCTATATCAACAGATTTGAGCGATGGAAATTTTTGAGCATTGATTTGAATGGCAGCACCCAAACAATTTTTTTGCTTCACAAAAGCCTTCACTATGGCCGAATTAACTGGCGTAAAAAATGCCTCTAACAACATGCTTCAATATTCCAATAAAAAACCGAATATTGCCAACTCAAAGTATCAACATGTATTTGGTAACTGGAGGCAGTGGTTTTTTGGGCGCATATGTTGTCTGCACGCTCTTGCAACAAGGCAAGACGGTTAGAGCCATTCGCAGAGCCCAATCCAATTTACAAGACTTTGAATGGGTAGCCCATCATTTTTTAGGCAATAATGCGCAAGAGGCATTAAGCCATCTCACTTGGATAGAGGCAGATATTTTAGATGTAATGGCTTTAGAGCAAGCCTTTGAAGGTGCTCATATAGTTTACCATTGTGCAGCCGATGTCAGTTTCAATGGCCACACACAACGCTTGTTTAAAACCAATCAGGAGGGCACTGCCAATGTGGTGAACGCTTGCTTAAGATTAGGCGTTAAAAAATTGGCGTATGTGAGCTCAACTGCAGCCCTTGGCAGAACAGATTCCAAGCATTTGATCAACGAAGAAACACAATGGGTCGATGACCGCAACAATACCCTGTATGCGGAAAGCAAACACTTGGCGGAATTAGAAGTATGGCGAGGTGTTGAAGAAGGTCTGCCAGCCGTTATTGTGAATCCTGGTATCATTTTAGGACCTGGTTTTTGGCATAAAGGTTCCTCACAATTGTTTCAAAAAATTGCCAATAAATGGCCCTATTACACCACTGGTATCAATGGTTTTGTTGGCGTAAAAGATGTGGCCAGAATACTCGTTGAATTGGCTGATTCTAATACCATCAATCAGCGTTACGTTTTAGTCGCAGACAATATAAGTTATCAGACTTTGTTCAATCATATGGCGCAAGGCTTACAAGTTAAAGCACCATCTATTCACATTAAAGCAGGCTGGGTGCCTTTTATTAAATGGCTATTGCACCTTTATAAAGCCATCAACCCGCAATCAAGTGTATCTGCAGAAACCTTATCTACCGCCGTCAAACAGCATCAATACGATGCGCAAAAAATATTGGAAACGGGGGCGTATTTTACACCCATTGAAACCGTTATTGAGGAAGCTTGTAAAGCCTACCAATCAAAGGCTTAGTTTTTGCGTTTAGCGGCAAAAAAAGATTGCATTAATGTTTTGCATTCAGTTTCTAAAACACCTTGTTTAAGTGTTGTCTTTGAATTGAAATGTGATTGCACATAATTAGAAAAGCCAGTTTTAGGTTCCATGGCACCAATCACAATAGACTTAAAACGCGCATGTTTGATTGCGCCTGCGCACATTACACAAGGTTCAATGGTGACATACAAAGTGCATTCGTCAAGGTATTTGCTGTTGAGGTGAGCAGAGGCCGCAGTAATGGCGAGCATTTCAGCATGGGCCGTAATGTCTTTCAATTTCTCGGTTTGGTTATAGCCTTTGCCAATGATTTTATTGTTGCAAACCACTACGGCACCAATCGGCACTTCATCTTCATCAAAGGCCCTTTGGGCTTGTTCTAAAGCTTTGTGCATGAATAAGGCATCTGTGTCTAAGGCTTCCATACTGCAATATTAGGGCTTTCGTTGGTGTTTATAAAACCATATAATTTTCATATTTTCGCCTACCCATGCAGGCCGAAGATAAGAGCGCATTTGCTCAATTACATATAGCCGTTTTTCTATTTGGTTTTACCGCCATCTTAGGCAAGCTCATCAGTGCAGACCATTTTACCTTGGTCTTTCACCGCATGTGGCTAGCGGCTTTGGGATTTTTCTTTATACCTGGTTTTGTTAAGGCGCTTCGCGAAACGTCCATCAAACACCTCATGCAATTATTGGGCATTGGGGTATTAGTGGCCATACACTGGTTAACCTTTTATGGCTCCATTAAGATTGGCCATTCTGCTTCATTAACCCTTGGCTGTTTTGGCTTAACATCGACTTTTACTTCAGTCCTTGAACCCTTGATTTACCGCAGAAAAATGATTCTACAAGATGTGTTATTGGGCTTGTTGGCTTTAGTAGGCATCATCATTATAGCAAACTCAGCGCCTAATTTATCAGATCAAAATCAACTGAATTATATGCTAGCCGTTGTTGTAGGGGTCTTTTCTACTTTTGTGGCGGCTTTGTTCTCAACAATCAATTCAACCTTAACCAATAGTGTTAATACCAAAGTGATGTCTTTCTCAGAGTTGTTAGGTGGGTTTTTATTCTTAGTTCTCATTCTAGCATTTGGGTGGCATATAGATGATATTCTACCGACCAAACAATTTTTGAGTTGGCCAACTACAGAGCACCCACAATTTATTCCCTCTATTTACGCAGACTTTATTTGGATTGCTTTGTTAGCTTGGGTGTGTACCAATATTGCTTTTGTGATGAATTTAAATGCGATGAAACGCGTGTCTGCATTTACGGCTAATTTAGCGATTAACTTAGAGCCAGTGTATGGCATTGTATTGGCCGCTTTAATTTTTAACGAACATGATCAATTAACGCCCGGATTTTACATTGGAGCGGCTTTGATTTTGAGTTGTGTTTTAATCCATGCCTATATAAAAACCCGTGCAAAACAACATTCATAAAATCATTCGCGAGAGAAGGAGTAGCTATCCGCACGAATTCAATGGCAACATTGTAGCCGATAACATCATTAAGCAATTGCTTGAAGATGCGCATTGGGCGCCCAATCACTACATGAATTTGCCATGGCGATTTGTGGTTTTACAAGGGGCGTCTTTAAATGCTTGGTTGCAGCAAGTGCTCTTGATAGAAGGGGTTGACGAAGCTTCGCATCCTCAAAAATTTCAAAAAATAGCACTCTTCAAACAGCGCATTTCACACGCGATTGTCTTGGTGCAAACCACCACAGAGCACCCTAAAGCCAATGCGTTTGAAGATGCTTTGTCTATTGCCGCAGGGGTGCAAAATATGTATTTGGGTTTAAGTGATTACGAGCAAGTGGGCGGTTATTGGAGTACTGGCCTATGTAACAATCACCCAGAAATGAAACAGCATTTACAATTGAGCGCTTCAGAAACCATGTTGGGCTATTTTATAGTAGGCATGCTTGATCAGAAACGCACAGAAGCCAAGCGGCCTTCAGTTGATTCACACATTCAATACTTGTAAAGCATGCTGTTTAACTCCATACCATTTGTTGTTTTTGCGTTTTTGTTTTTTGGCTTATGGCCACTACTTAAGCAGCAAAATACAGCGCGTTGGTTATGGATTACCCTCATGTCTTTTGTGTTTTACGCATGGTGGGATTGGCGGTTTTTATTTCTGTTAATTGGCACAGGGAGCTTAGATTATTTTTGTGGCAAAGCCATGTTGAGATGGCCTAAAGCCAAGGCTGTTTTTTTGTACTTGTCTGTGCTTACCAATTTGGCATCTCTTATAGTGTTTAAATACTCTCTATGGTTAGCGGAGTTATTGGATTTAGGCTTGCAACAATTGGGCATCAACGCGCATTTAAGTCAACACATTCCTGCCTTTACCTTGGTCTTACCTGTGGGCATCAGTTTTTACACTTTCAATTCTTTAAGTTACACCATAGATATTTACCGCAACAAAGCCCAACCTGCCAAGAATCTTTTGCATTTTATGGCCTTTATTGCCTTTTTTCCTCACTTAGTGGCGGGCCCCATCATTAGAGCCAAAGAGGTGTTAAACCAATTGCTCAAAGTGCCGGCTATCAATAGGCTTGAGCAAGTGAATGGTTTGAAGTTGATCTTGTGGGGCTTGTTTCAAAAAATGGTTTTGGCAGACAATATTGCCATAATGGTGAATGATCAATTTACTGCTGTGACGACCCACGCAAGTGCCTTTTCTTGGTGGTATACCATGCTCGGATTTTCTTTGCAAATCTATTTTGATTTTAATGGTTACAGTACCATTGCCAGAGGCTTGGCTAAATGGTGTGGCATACATTTTAAATGGAATTTTAACCATCCATATTTAGCAGCAAGTTTCAGCGAATTTTGGCAACGATGGCACCGATCATTGTCAAGTTTTTTTAGAGATTATGTATACATTCCTTTGGGGGGTAATCGTTGCAGTCCATTGCGCAATCTCTTAAACAGATGGATCACCATGTTGTTAAGTGGCTTATGGCATGGCGCTAATTTAACCTTTTTAGTATGGGGTGGATTGCATGCCGCCTTCTTGAGTCTCGAATCTTTGTTGTTCAAAGTCAAGCGTTTCAAATACCCAATAGTCGTGAGTATTGGTGCCCTCTTAGCTTGGGTGTTTTTTAGAGCAGAACAAGTGTCAGATGCTGCTTATATCCTTGAGCAAATGTTCACTTACCATCCTCAAGCCAAAGTCTTTGAAGTGCTTAAAAACTCAGCAACTGTTTGGATTGTCATTGGCTTGTGCATTGAAACTTTTCCATGGTATAAAAGCTACTTTAAATGGCGCAATCTGCCATGGATTCAAATTGGTTTTTGGGCAAGTATTGCTTGCGCTTGTATCTTGTTTAGGGGCCCTGTTCAATCCTTTATTTATTTTCAGTTTTGATGCACCAAAGACTACATAGCGCTCGCCAACAACTCATAGGCATAATTCTATTAATGCCCTTGTTGTTTGTAGTGTTCAAATGGGCCTTGCCAAGTTTGCCTTCTAACCCCATGTTGAAAGAAGCTTTTTGGTCTAAAAAGGTTGATGCCGATTCAAGTTATGATATAGTTTACATTGGTGATTCAAGGGTGTACAGAGGCATAGATCCTGAACTGGTTTTCAAACAAACCCAATTTAAAGGTTTGAATTTTGGGTTTAGTTCTGCGGGCTTAAGTGCAGAGATCATTCAAATAGGCCAACAGCATTTGTCTGCTAAAGGCGCGCGTTGTTTGTTGATTGCAGTTTCGCCCAATGCGTTGTTGTTTTCAACCCATAACAATGGCCATTACCATCAACTCATGCGGCAGCCAACAGTTGATCGTTACCTGCAAGCCAAACTCTATCCAAGCTTGCAAACCCTGCATGCTTATGCCATTTCGGATTTTGTCAAATGGAGAGCCGGAGAGGCTTACTATGAAACCTTTCATTTAGACAACGGATTTGTCTACTCCAATCATTTACCATACGATTCAAGTGCAGCCTTGTACCAATACCAAACGCAATTGAGCAAAAATACCATTGATACCGCTCAGGCATACAACTTAATCAAGACATTGGAAAATCTTCAAGCTAAAGGTTTAACAGTAGTCCTTACACGAATGCCAAGTTCATGGGCTATGCGCCAATTGGAAGACCGCTTAAGCAAAGGGTTTATAGATCGCTGGCTGGCTCAAGCGCAATCTCACGGTTTGACGTATTTGCATTTACCCATTGGGCTTTATCACAGTTACGATGGCAGTCATTTGGCTGGCGCCTCTGCTAGCACCTTGAGCAAGGTCATTGGCGATTCGCTGCAGCGTATTTGTAAACCTCGTTTTTGATAGGTACTTTTGCGTTAAGCTATTAATGCAATGAAACAATTTTTTCTTACACTCGGATTGGCTTTTGCTTTTGCTAATGCCTTCGCACAAAATGGGGTTTTAGATGCCAATTTTAATTCAACAGGCATAGTCAATAATGCTGTTGGCTCAGCCAATGCTATTGCAGTTGATCCTTCGGGCAATACTGTTGTATGTGGTCACGATAGAAATTCATCCACTAAAAATGTTTACGTATACAGGTATAACAGCAGTGGCCAATTGGATAATACTTTTGGCGTTGCTGGTGCGGTTACGTTTGATTTAAACACTGATTACGATTATGGCCGTTGCATAAAAGCTTTGCCTAATGGCAAATATTTAATTTGTGGTCAGAATTCTGTTGGCTCCTATTTCAGAGGCTATATAGCCAGATTAAATGCCAATGGTACTTTAGATTTAAGCTTTGGCACCTCAGGTAAGTTGATCATTGATCCCATTCAAACCAATTTAGATATTTGGAGCATGGATGTGGCCAGTAATGGGACGATTTATGCAGCTGGTTATATTTCAGTGAGTTCTTTTGTTAAAGCAGCTGTTTGGAAAATCTCTGCTAATGGTGTACTTGATCAGAATTTTGGCACATTGGGTACTTCTAATGTTAACAGCTCTATTTATAACGATAGACTTTTCAGTATAGATTACAATGAAAATAATCATTTATTAGCCGTTACAGGCGTGAGTACCAACGTGAGTACTCCAGAAGGGTTAATCGCCTTGTTGGATACCACTGGTCAACTTAAAACTTCATTTAATACTATTGGGTATAAAACAATTGCTCAATCCGCTAATCCAACCACTTTGTATGATGTTTGTTTGCGCAATCAATCTCTAGTGGTTTGTGGTTTCCATTTGAACGGCGCCAATAATAACGCCCTCATGGCTGCTTTTGATTTATCGGGTAATCCCTTAAATGGATTCGCAAGCTCTGGTGTATACACAGACAATCTATCTACCTTAAGCAGTTTCAATCAGATTGATGAAGATTGTCAAGGGAGCTTATACCTTGGCGGTCATTTGTTGTACAATGCGATGAAGTCATTTTACATTGCTAAGTTTTCAAGCAATGGGCAATTCGATGCTAACTTTGCCAGCAACGGCCAATTTGTAACCCGTTTGAATGCGAGTTACGATGAGTTTATTGAAGGCATGGCATTGCATGGTAACAACGGCATAGTTGCTTGCGGTAGAACCAATTCTGGCGCGGCTTCAACCCGTTCAGGTTTAATTAAAGTGTCTGTATCAGCTTGTGGTGGCTCAAGTATCCATTCAGATTTAGCCGCTGCTCAAGTGGGTTTATTATACCCTAACCCGATAGCCTCAAACCAAGTGTTAAATGTGTACAGTCCAACTGCCATTTCAAATATCAGTTTCATCAATGCCTTGGGTCAAATGGTATACAGTCAAAATGATTTGGCCGGTCAAATACAACATGCATTGATTTTGCCAGCTTTGAACCCAGGTGTTTACCAAGTATTGATTAACGCTGATAACACCACAGTCAAAACCTTAGTGGTTCAATAATTGATCATAGATTTTTGAATAGGCCCGGGCGGTTATTTGTGCATCAAAAACTGTTCGGGCTTTTTCATGCAATGCCATTTTGTTGCACTTGCTGTTAGCATAGTCTAAAAGGGCCGCCGCCATGGCTTTGGTGTCAAATGCTGCTATGGCTTTTGTTTGCATCGCATTAAGTATTTCAGGCACGCCACCCACTTCGAATCCAAAACCCATCACCCCACAACTAAAGCCTTCCATCAAGGTAGTCGGATAGGTTTCAATGCTAGAACTGCAGACCAAAGCATCCATGCGCTGATACGCATTTATCATAGCGGTTTTGCTGTTGGCATTTTGTATGATTTCGCAATGCTCAGGCAAGCTAAAATCAAAGGCTTGTTTTTGTTGTCCTACCAGTAATAATTGGTAATCAAAATCTGCTGGTAAATAGGACAGTGCTTCAATCAAACGGCGTAATGCTTTATTAGGGTCATTTAAATTGGCCGCAACAAAACCAATGGTAAATCTTTCTGAAGAACGCTCTAAATCAGGTGTAAAAAGCGCAGTGTCTATGCCGTTAGGAATGCAAGTATGTGGAAGTGCTTTACCAAGGCTAGAACGTTCAATTTGCGATTGCATGAATAGACTCGGACTCACCAAATGTAAATTCAATTGCGGATACAGCGCTTGTTTGCGCATAAAAACCTTGGCAGATAAATCATTCGCATTGGGGTGCTTGAGCATTGGGCAATGGCCGCAAGATTGCTCATACTGCTTGCAAGTATTGGGCAAATGGCAACCGCCTGTAAAAGGCCAAGCATCATGGCAAGTCCATACCAATGGTTTATTCAACGCCTTTAAATCTTCTAAACGAATGAAGCCTTTATTGATCCAATGTAAATGGATAAGGTCATAAGGTTCGCACAATGCCTTAAGGGCCTTTAATGGCATACCTGATTCTGACATTGAAAACTTGAACCGCACACTGCTGTCTTTTTCATGCCATAAGAGTTTGAATTTTTCAGCGGCGTGTTGTCCGAAAGCAAAGCTTTTGTGCAAGCGAGGGCTATTAAACAAATTAATGTTCTGAGCTGCCCCACTGTACAAGGCATGATGGCCAACATAAGGTGAGCATGCGTTTAAACCCTTAATGAGGTTTTCCGCAAACACAAAGGCACCGCCCGAGTCGCTCGCATTTAAGTGCAGTATTTTGGCTGCTTTGTCTGACACAATTGTTGGGCAATTTACATGAAAAAAATGATTTGAAGGTATACCTTTCTTGGGCGTAGCACCCTATATTTGCGATATGAACTTTAAAAAGCTTCTACAAGATATTAAGCCACATGCATTGGTGCTGTTGGCCTTTTTTTTAGTTGGCTATGTGTACTATTTGCGCACCTTTAATGGTTATAGTCACAAAGAAGACGACGTTACTCAAGGCTTGTTAAAAGGCACTGAGATTGTAAAATACACCAACAAAGACGGTAGTTTTCCGGGCTGGACCAACGCGATTTTTTCAGGGATGCCAAGCACCTTGATCAAAGGTAAAGTGTCAGGCAATGAAATGAAAAGCATCAATTATTTGACGCCTTTCAGTCATACCAGTTACCCTTTTCAAATTTTGTTTTTATCCTTCATAGGCTTCTATTTATTGTTGAGTGCCTTTAAGGTCAAACCCTTATATGCCGCTTTAGGCGCTATTGCTTATGGTTTTGCTACCTATAGCATCAGCAGTGTTGAAGCCGCTCACTACACCAAAGTTTTGGCCATGGCTATGATGCCTGCGGTCTTAGCGTCTTTCCATTGGTTGTTCCAAGGGGAGTATCTAAAAGGGGGTTCAACCTTGGCTTTCAATATGGCCATTCAGGTATATTATTTCCACTATCAAATCACTTTCTATACCCTCATTTGTTTGTTGGTGATGGGCATTTATTACGTCATCGATTTAAGTAAAAAAGGCCTGATCAAACAAGCCTTAATTGCCACACTGATTTCAGTTGTTGCAGTCGGTGCAGGGGCCTTAACCAATATTGCGAAAATCCAATCGACCGCACAGTTTGCAGACAATACCATGCGTGGGGGTAACGACATGGTAAAAGCAGATGCCAGCAAAGACTCTAAAGAAACAGGTAAGAACGGCCTTAAACGCGATTACGCTTTTGATTGGAGTTATGGCAAAGGGGAAACTTTTACATTGCTTATCCCGAATTTTTACGGGGGCAGTAGCAACGAAAAGTTAGGCCGTGATTCTAAATTTTACGAAGCTACTCAGAACGATGAAGCATTAGATCAAGGCTTGCCAATGTACCATGGCGATTTGGCCTTTACTTCTGGTCCGATCTATGTGGGGGCTATTATTGTTTTCTTATTTGTATTGGGCATGTTTGTGGTCAAACAACCAATCAAATGGGCCTTGTTGGCTTTAACCTTGGTGTCATTCATTTTAGGCTGGGGTAAACACTTTGCTGTGGTTAACAATTTCTTGTTCGATCACTTGCCTTACTTCAATAAATTCAGGACGCCAATGATGGGCTTCTGTATTGCTCAAGTCAGTATGCCGCTCGTAGGCTTTTTAGGTTTACAAACCTTGTATAACAATTGGTTGCAACAATCTGTAAAAGGCAAAGTTCAAGCCAGTGCAGACGATGCTGTTATGTGGAAACACATCACTTGGGCCTTTTATGCTGTTGGTGGTTTTACTTTGTTAATGGCTTTAATGGGACCATCTTTTGTAGACATGGGTGGTGTTGTTGATGAGCAATTAAAAGAGGGTGGCAACAACAATTTAATTTCTGTTTTGAAGGAAGACCGCGGCAGCATGTTGCAAAAAGATGCTATGCGTTCTTTCATTTTCATTGCATTGAGTTTTGGTCTTTTATGGGCTTGGTTCAAGCAAAAAGTATCTAAACAAATTGCCATAGCTTGTATTGGTATTTTGGCTGCAGTAGATTTAATAGGTGTTGACGTGC
Organism: Bacteroidia bacterium; assembly: GCA_044368575.1. GTDB lineage: Bacteria > Bacteroidota > Bacteroidia > NS11-12g > UBA955 > JABMMZ01. The sequence continues at coordinate 6,049 of JBIPPH010000040.1, read as the reverse complement.
GCTACTTGAATTGGTCTGATTTTACTTTCCAAAAAGGTACCGTTACTGACAGAGCACCTGATCAAGCGGATTTGCAAATCATGGCAGACAAAGATTTACACTACCGTGTGTTTGATTTAACCAATGATCCATTCAATGACAATGAAGGAGCAGCTTTCCATAAAATGATTGGTGGTTATGACCCAGCTAAATTGAGCCGTTACCAAGACATTATTGCTGAAGTATTGGTTAAAGAAGATACCAGAGACAAAGGCCTTGATATGTTGAATTGCAAATACATGATTGGTTTGGATTCAGGCAATAGAAGAGGGGTTATTCCAAGATTTACGGCCAATGGCAATGCTTGGTTTGTGTCGCAAGTAAAGGCCTCAGCTAACGCAGCTGAAGAAATGAAAGCCTTGCGTGCGAGCAATCCAAAAGTAGAAGCTACATACAATGCTGAGTTCGCTCAGAATGCAAACTTAAAACCTCAAACATTTGTGCTCGACAGCGCGGCTTCAGCTAAGCTCATGACTTACCATCCTGACACCATGCGCTATGAAGTGAATAATGCCAATCCGGGTTATTTGGTCTTCTCTGAAATCTGGTATGATAACTGGAAAGCCAGCATAGATGGCAAGCCAGTTGATGTCAATAAAGTGGATTACACATTAAGAGGTATACAAGTGCCAGCAGGTCAACACAAAATCGAATTGGTATTTGATAAAGGCCTAGCCAATATTACCCACTTAGAACAATATTTGTCATGGGCCATTTTGTTGAGCATGCTTTTGTTAATGGGCTTTTGGTTAAAAGGCTATAAGTCAGAACAAGCGTAAAGGACAATTCATTCAATTAGCCCCAGTATCAATTGCAATGGCTTTTGGTACTGGGGTTTTTTATGTTTGTGGTTCAAAGGCTAAAGCACAAAAAATAAATATGAATGAAATGAATAATATACGTATATTTGCAGTCAATAATATACGTATAATGTTAACTAAACTTACCCTCTCAGTTGAGCAGTCTGTTATCAAGTCTGCCAAGGCATACGCTAAGCAAAAAGGCAAAAGTGTTTCTGAATTGGTTGAACATTATTTGCGCAGCTTGAAATCAAAAGCTTCAGAAACGCCAAGTGTTTCGCCACAGGTATTAGCGCAAATGGGGGCAGTGAAGTTGCCTAAAACGAGCAATTATAAACAGGCTTTGTCTGAGGCACTGAGCAAACAATACCAACCATGAAGCATCTGTTTTTGGATACCAATATTGTTATTGATTTTTTTGCTGGTCGACAACCCTTTGCCTATGATGCAGCCATCTTATTTGACATGGCGAGTAAAAAGCAATTGCATTTATATGTGTCTGCTTTGTCTTTCAACAATTGTTATTATGTCTTAAAACAAGCAGGTTCACACAAGAAAACCATTGAGCTTTTAAAACAATTACACGAATGGGTGCATACAATTGAAGTGGATGCCCAACACATTCACAAAGCCCTGCACTCTGAATTTAAAGATTTTGAGGATGCGGTTCAGTTTTACACTGCCCATTCACAAAACAAAATTCAAGGCATTATTACCCGCAATCAAAAGGATTTTAAGCCAAGTGTTTTGCCGGTTTTTTCGCCTAAAGAAGCATTAGCGGCTATTAGTTCTGCAGCGAATACAGCTTAAATAAGTATATTTGCCTTCATACAATATGCCCATGAAGCTGTCTGTTATTAGTATCACTTACAACAATCTCGAAGGTCTTAAAAAGACTTTGGATCTGTTCTTGCAGCACCCGAATTCAGCCATTGAATTGGTGGTGGTTGATGGTGGTTCTAAAGATCAAACTGCCGCTTATTTGGCGGAGCAAAAAGGCATTCAACAATGGGTGAGTGAACCTGATAAAGGCATTTACAATGCGATGAACAAAGGCCTGCAAATGGCCAAGGGAGAGTATGTTTGGTTTTTAAATGCGGGTGATTATGTGGAGCAATGGGCTTCAGTTGAACAATTGCTAACGGCTATTGCTACTGCACCTGATGCCGTTTATGCAGAAACCATGATGGTGGATGCCCAGGGCAAACATTTAGGCATTCGCTCACAATACAGCACTCAGGTTTTGCCTAAACAATTAACTTGGCAATCTTTGCGCATGGGCATGACGGTCTGCCACCAAAGCTTTGTGATTAAGCGCAGCTTGGCCTTACCCTATAATGAAACTTATCGTTACGTTGCCGATATCGATTGGATGATCTCTTGCTTGAAAGCTTGTCAAACCATCCATTTACTCCCAGGCATCTTAGCCAACTTCACAGTCGATGGCTTCTCTTCAACTCACCGCAACAACAGCAACAAAGAACGCTACAAAGTCCTCCAAAAACACTACGGCTTCCTCCCTAACCTATTAGCGCATATCGGGATAGTGGTAAGGAAAATGTTGAGGTGATGTGAAGGGTTCCTCGCAGGCTCGGAAGATGGGTTCCTCACTTTGTTCGGAAGATTGATTCCTCATTGCATTCGGAAGAGAGATTCTTCGCTGCGCTCAGAAGATAGATTTCTCATTGCATTCGAAAGTAAGATTCCTCGCAAGCTCGGAAGTCCGGTTCCTCGCAGGCTCGGAAGATGGGTTCCTCATTTTGTTCGGAAGATTGATTCCTCATTTCATTCGGAAGAGAGATTCTTCGCTGCGCTCAGAAGTCTGGTTCCTCACTTTGTTCGGAAGTTCGGGGATTGGTTAATGGTTAGATGATTGTTAAGATCGATATGATACAAATAATTGGGAGTTGTTGACATCTGGTTTGGCGTCCTCGCCAACCAGATAAACTTAATGTTAGCCAATAGTCTGATAAGCGCTTCATATAGCATTCACAAGTGTTTCTAATATAAGTAGTGATATGGCTTTGATTGGTTGGCGAGGACGCCGAACCAATCGTTATTATAGTCAGTTTTACTAATTAAATCACATGTCATATTAAATAGATTTGTTCCGTCTATAAATTCAATTGATTATCAATTGGTTTTTAATTTATGTTGCGTTAGTGCATCTCCTTAGTTCTAAAAAGTGGTTCTTTACTGCAACTAACTTGAATTGGTTTAAATTAATGGAAAATGATATATATAAACAGATTGTCGTTGATGCTATGTCATTTTATGTTAAATTGAAAAGATGTAAAATACACGCATTTGTTATCATGCCAAATCATATTCATTTATTAATGACAATCAACCCTAATGATATTAAACTCTTTCAAAAAGATTTTATGAGTTTCACTGCACATAAGTCTATAGAAATGATGTTAAAGCAAAGTGAAGAATTGATTCAATGTGTTGCATCTACACAAAAAGATAGAAAGTATCAATTTTGGGAAAGAAGACCTTTATGGGTTGAAATTAATTCACAATATAAATTAAACGAAAAACTAAATTATATTCATATGAATCCAGTCCATAGTACTAAAGTAAATTGCGATAAGCAAGAAAATTATAAGTGGAGTTCAGCAGCTTCTTATAAATATAATTACCCCTATTTTGACTTTCTAAATTTGATCACTTCCTATAAACTAAATGACAACTAAATGTGATTGATTAGCATCTGGTTCGGCGGACTTGCAACGACAGTTGCAATCACACTTGCGACTTTAGGAGCAATCTCCCCCCTTTTTCCCTATATTCGCAATTCGATATGACTAGATTTACGCTTACTGTTTTGAGTTTTGTTGCCGCCGCTACAGGGTTTGCACAGAGCAACGATAAGGGGACTTTTTCGGGTAATTTTATGAGCAATGCTCAGTTTTACGATCGCGATAAAGAGATTGGTGCTACCACTGAGGTGTATAATAAATACAAGAGCAGTGCTGATGCCTTTTTGTACATGAATTATGACATCAAGAATTACAGTTTTTCGTTGCGTTATGACGTTTTCAATAACTCACCATTGTTGAATCCTCAGAGTGTATATAACAAACAAGGTATTGGTTTTTGGCAAGCTTCAAGAGACATTAAAAACTTGAACATCACCGTTGGTTATTTTTACGACCAGTTCGCTTCTGGTATGATTTTCAGAGCCTACGAAGAACGCTTGCTGGGCTTAGATTACGCGGTACAAGGTGTTCGTGTAAAATACAATTATAAAAATTTGGCTTTAAAGGCTTTTGCGGGTGATCAGAAAGGCAATATTTTTACTGGCGATCGTTTCAGTACTTCGCCTCAGGCCTTAAAAGGCGCCAATGCCGAATACCAGTTTCGATACAGAGGCATGCGTTTCTTAACCGGTACTTCAGCTGTGAACCGTACCCTCGATCAAGCTACAATGAATGCAGTGGCATCGCAAATTAACGCCTTGCCAGTGTCTGAACGTTTCGATCCAAAATACAACACCGTTGCTTTGAATGGTTACGCCCGTGTAAGCATGGGGAATTTGTCATGGTATGGCGAATACAACTACAAAACCAAGGAGGCCATTGCCAACCAAGACGCTAGTAAATTGATCAATCGTGATGGTCGCATCTACTTCTCCACTTTGAACTTTTCAAAGGCTGGTTTGGGTAAAAACAAGCAGATGTCTTTTGGCGTCAATACCCAATTCAAACGCATAGAAAATTTCAGTTTCAGAACCTCTCCATTGGAGCAGCTGAACAATGGTTTAGTGTCATATATTCCGTCTATTACCCGTCAGAATACATACCGTTTATTGGCCCGTTACAACGCAGTCACTCAATTTTTAGGCGAAGAGGCTTACCAAGGCGAATTGATAATTACACCTAAGCGAGGCACAACTATTACCTTGAATGCCAGCAAAGTGAACAGCTTAAAAGAGAATGGTGATTCATTGGGCAATGCCAAGCATTTGTTCAGCGAATACTATGGCGAAATCCAACATAAATTTTCCAAAAAATTAAAGGCTAAATTAGGGGTGCAATCTATTTTTTATTGCCAATCAAGGTATGAGCAAAAGATTGAGGACTCTACATACAAAGATGTTAAGGCTTTAACACCGTTTATGGAGTTGACTTATAAGTTTACTAAGAAAACTTCATTGAGGGTGGAGGCGCAATACCTTCAAACCGGACAAGACTTAGGTAGTTTTGCCAATGCGATTGTAGAACTGAACCACGCCCCACATTGGAGCTTTAGTGTGGGTGATATGGTGAACGTGGATCCTCACAGATCGTCTTTTTCTCAAGGCGTAGTGAGCGATAAAATCATCCATTATTACAGTTCTTATATAGGTTATACTGAGGGCCCTACTGTGTTTACTTTGGCCTATATCAAGCAGGTGCAAGGGGTAAACTGTACTGGTGGTATTTGTAGAGTAGAACCTGCCTTTAGTGGTTTGCGTTTCACCTTAAGCACTTCGTTTTAATCTGAATTGTCATGCAAAAAAACAGTTATTGGATCATAGTGATTGCGGCCTTAGGCTACTTTGTAGACATTTATGATTTGATCTTGTTTAATGTGGTGAAAGAGGCTAGCTTAAAGAGCATAGGCATAGTGGGCGAGGCATTTATGCAATACGAGATTGTATTGTTTAATTGGCAGATGTTTGGTATGCTTTTGGGCGGTTTATTATGGGGAATTTTAGGCGATAAGCGCGGCCGAGTGTCGGTTTTATTTGGGTCTATTCTAATGTATTCTTTGGCCAATATTGCCAATGGTTTGGTACAGTCTATAGATCAATACATTGTTTGCAGATTCATTGCAGGCATAGGTTTGGCGGGCGAATTAGGCGCTGGTATTACTTTGGTGAGCGAAACCATGCACAAAGACAAACGCGGTATTGGTACCATGATCATTGTGTCTTTTGGAGCCTTGGGTGCTGTAGCGGCTGCTTTTGTGGGCAAACATTTTGATTGGTCTACGGCCTATTATATTGGCGGTGGTTTGGGTTTGGCTTTGTTGGCTTTGCGTGCGGGTGCTTTTGAGTCTGGTATGTATTCGGCTTTGCACAATCAAAAGACAATTAGCCGCGGTAATTTTTGGATCTTATTCAAACAAAAACAGAGAGCTGTTTTATATTTAAAGAGCATAGCGATTGGTATTCCTATTTGGTTCATGATTGGCGTGCTGATCAATTTGAGCCCGCGCTT
>JBIPPH010000070.1:0-5261 GCA_044368575.1 Bacteroidia bacterium | reverse complement strand
ACTGCTTAGCAGAAGATCATAAAAACAAGCAACTGATGTTTGTGGGCACTGATTTTGGTTTGTTTGTATCAGTGAATGCCGGCAAACATTGGCAAGCCTTTAAATCAGGCTTACCGCCAACAACCATAAAAGAAATTGCCATACAAGAAAGAGAAAATGATCTTGTACTTGCTACTTTTGGCAGAGGGTTTTATGTGTTAGATGATTATTCATTATTGCAATCATTTGATGCCCAATCTGAACGCATTAACCAATCGCCAATTAGTATTTTACCTATCAAAGAGGCGTTGGTATATATTCCTTCAACGCCTCTGGGCCACAAAGGCAAGTCCTTCCAAGGGGAAAGCTTCTATACTGCAGAAAACCCTGCCATCGGAGCAACGATTTACATTCATGTGCGCGATGATTATTCAAGCCTTCAAAGCCAAAGATCAGAAAGAGAAAAAACCAGCATTAATGATTTTTATCCAAGTAAAGACAGCATAAGACTAGAGCAATCTGAACTTGAGTCATTTATGTGGGTAATCATTAAAGATGCTCAAGGCAATGTGGTTAGACAGTTTAAGCGCCCTATTAGCAAAGGCATTAACAAGTTAGTTTGGAACGGTCGATACGACAAAACCAGCCCCATTACATTCTATGTTCCTGACCCAAACAATCCCTATGAAGGCGACGATCAAGGTGCTTTGGCAATGCCAGGTAAATACACCATTCAATGCTTGCTTGTTAAAGACTTAAAAGTGCTTACAAATAGCGAATCTCAAACCTTTGAGTTGCGCAGCTTATACCCTATTTCATCTGATCCTAAATTCAATCAAAAATTAGCTGATTTTAGAGCGGTTGTTTTAGGCGTAAACCAATACATGGAACACTTAAACAACAAGATGAGCTATATTAAACAAGGCATGAATCAATTGGCTTCTGTGAGCTATTTAAACAACATTTCTGAGATTGAACGTTTGACCCATGACATTCAATTAAAACTTCATGGAGACGGTGCTTTAGCCTCTAAGGAATTTGAGGTATTGCCAGGTCTTGTTGGCGCATTAGAGGGCATAGTAGGTGGATTATGGTCAACCAGTCAAACGCCTTCTACAACGTATTTGAATAAGTTTGATCAAATTCAAATCGACTTTGCACCAGTGTATGAACAAGTCAAACAATTAGATGAAAAAGTGAAGGCGCTTGAGCAATTGTTGAACGATAGTAAGTTTCCTTACACTCCGGGAAGATTGCCTGTTTGGAGTAAGTAATTTATTAGCATTTTGACTGGCAATTATGATAAAACTTAAGGCCTTAAAACTTTATAGGGCGTTTCCTTGTTTTACTAAATGAATGTCTAACTAAACGATGTTTAAACGCTTTCTTTGCTCACTTTTATTTCTGGTATTTTTATCAGCAAAAGGATCGCACATTGTGGGCGGAGAAATGTATTATGCTTATACGGGTACCTCAGGATCAAACACTAATTACAGGGTAACATTCTATTTATTTGTAGACTGCAAAAATGGTTCTGCAAGTTCAATAGACCAAGATAAAAGAGCGTACTTAAATGTATTCACCACAGGCTCTAGTAGATATACGCTTTATAAAACGTATGCTTTGACCAATGCCAGAACTGGTCCTGTTAGGGTATCTGATTTTAAGTACAGTTGTTTAAAAAACAAGCCCGATGTCTGCGTCGATAAATATACTTACACGGTTGATGTGTCATTGCCGCCAAGTTCTAACGGTTACGTTTTAAGTTATGAGCGATGTTGTAGAAATTCAACTACAGTGAACATTCAGAATCCAGGTTCAACGGGCGCTACTTATTGGACATCTATTCCGGGTAGTAGTTTAGTGAACAAAGACAACAGCCCTGTATTTAAGAGTTTACCACCTACATTCATTTGTATCAATGCCCCATTCACTTTTGACAACAGCGCAACTGATGCAGATGGAGATTCATTGGTATATGAGCTTTCAACGCCATTTAAGGGCGCAACTTCCAATACCCCAATTCCTGGGCCTTTTGGCGCAACCAATCCAGCTAATTTTGCCAATATTTCTTGGTTAACTTCTTCTGGTTACAATCAAAATAATCAGATCGATGGTATTCCTAAAATGACCATCAATCCCAAAACAGGAAAACTCACAGTTGTGCCAACTAAAATGGGGCAATATGTTATTGGAATAAAGGTCAAACAATACCGCAATGGCGTGTTAATTGGTGAAAGTAAACGAGATGTTCAGTTCAATGTGATTAGTTGTATGTTTGAAGTGGTTTCAGCGTTTTTTAGCCCTTCATTATTGTGTTCTGAATCCATAGTGCCTTTTCAAAATTTAAGCCAAGGAGGCACAAGTTTTTCATGGGATTTTGGAGATACTGCGCTCAGTAATGATACTAGCAATTTAAAAGTACCCGCTTATGCCTATCAAAACAGTGGTAATTTTAAGGTAAAACTTATAGCCAGAACATCAGTTTGTGCCGATACTTTTGAATACGATGTGGAAGTGAAAAAGGCATTTCAAGTAAAACTGCCCAAAGACACCATTATTTGTGGCCCATTCCAAAACCAGATAACAGCTAATATTCCAAATAAAACGTATAGCTGGAACACTTCAGATACCACTCAAACCATTACCGTTAACAAGGGCGGTTATTACAGTGTTTTAGTGTCTGAACCACCTTGTTATAGCCGCGATACAATGTTTATTTTAAACGATCTGAGTACCATGACACTGGGCCCTGATTCAGTGATTTGTATTGATCAATTTAAACCTTTTGTATTCTCAGTTCCTGATATTTATAAAACCTATCAATGGAGTAATGGAAGCGACACGGCATTTACGATTATTAATCAATTTGGAAAATATGATCTTACAACTATAAATGCCAATGGCTGCAAGTTTAAAGATACCATTGCCTTTATCGCCTATGATCTACCCGTTGTTAAACTGCACGATACCCTCATGTGCAGAGGCACTAGCAAATGGTTAAATGGCACCAATTTAATGGTTAATCAAAGGACTGAGAGCAAGTATTTATGGAGTACAGGTGCCACTACACCAACAATTATTGTTTATGATACCGGCTACTATAATGTCATTGTTTCCAATAAATATTGCAAAAGCGCAGACACCGCCCACATCGATTTTTTTGTTACAGGTTTAGATTTAGGTGCTGACACCTTCTATTGTGGACCAGTTTCAAGGTTATATGTACCACTTCAGAATTTTGTAAGTTATCTGTGGCAGGATGGATCAAGCACATCAACACATTTAGCTACTAGTCCTGGAAAAAAGAAATTGACCATTGTGTCCATCAATGGTTGCATAGAGTCTGATTCAGCCAATATTATTCAATACCCAGTGCTAGATCCTGGTTTAGGCCCAGATACCACTGTTTGTATATCATCTTCAGTATACATAAGAGCTATTCCGGGCATGAGTCAATACCTTTGGAATACAGGAGAAACCTCAGCAACCATTCATACCCTTAACAAAGGATTGTTTTATGTTTTTGTGAAGAGCCCTGTTGGGTGTGAAGCCTCAGATAGTATGCGCATTGTTGCAGATGGTAATGCCTTGCCAAATGAAATGTATATGCCGTCTGCGTTTAGCCCCAACAATGACCAATTAAACGACTTCTATCCAGACAATCATTATACCAGCCCTGGCTCAGATTATGAGTTAAATATCTATAACCGTTGGGGTCAAGAAATCTTTAGAAGCTACGAAATCGACAAGCAATGGGATGGCACATTTAATGGTTCAGAATGCCCTCAAGACATATACTTGTTCAAGATTAAATACCGTAGTTGTGATGACAATCTAAGATATTTCAGGGGGACCATCACCTTGGTTCGTTGATACCATTACCCACCCCAATTTTCTCTATCTAAGCTTCTGTAATGAATGGCTTCTGCTAAGTGTTGGGTTTTAATCTCTTCAGAGGCATCTAAATCCGCTATGGTTCTTGAGACTTTTAAAATTCTATCATAGGCTCTTGCGCTTAAATTCAGTTTGTTGATAGCTGTTTTTAACAATTGTTTGCCGGTCTCATCAATGGCGCATATCTGTTTGATTTTATTACTTGGCATTTGTGCATTGCAATACACCTCTTGCAAGTGTTCGTATCGTTTAGATTGAATTTCTCTGGCGGCAATAACCCTTGCTCTAATAGCATCGCTTTTTTCACTAGCTGTTCTATTCGAAGCCAATTCTTCGAACGAAACAGGCGTTACTTCAATGTGAATGTCAATTCTGTCGAGCAATGGTCCACTGATTCGGCTCAAGTATTTTTGAACCAAATTACTACCGCAAACACAGGACTTTTCAGGATGATTAAAATATCCGCAGGGGCAAGGATTCATGCTGGCTACCAACATAAAACTTGAAGGATAATCTACTGAGAATTTTGCTCTTGAAATGGATATTTTTCTCTCTTCAAGCGGTTGTCTTAAAACCTCTAATACATTCCTTTTAAACTCAGGCAATTCATCAAGAAACAAAACCCCATTATGAGCCAAAGAAATTTCACCCGGTTGAGGTGTGTTTCCTCCACCCACTAAAGCCACATCTGAAATGGTGTGATGCGGCGATCTGAAAGGCCTTAAAGCCACAATTCCACTTGATAAATGAATAGTCCCAGCCACGGAATGAATCTTAGTGGTTTCTAGGGATTCTTCTAAAGTCATAGGGGGTAAAATGCTCGGCAAACGTTTGGCTAACATAGTTTTCCCTGCACCAGGCGGTCCAATCAAAATAATGTTGTGTCCGCCGGCTGCTGCAATTTCCATGGCGCGTTTAATGTTGTCTTGCCCTTGTACATCAGAAAAATCCAAATCGCCTTTTACCATTATTCGGTTAAACACAAGATCGTGGTTTTTAGGTTCTGCTTCAATCAATTGAATGCCTTTTAAATGCTCAATAATCTCATTCAAATGTGAAACACCATACACCTCAATTCCCTCAACAACTGAAGCTTCTTTGGCATTTGATTTAGGAATAAAAATACTTTTGTAACCCTCTTGTTGTGCTTGAATTGTCATTGGCAAGGCTCCTCTGATCGGTAAAACAGACCCATCTAAAGACAATTCACCCATCATGATGCAGTCTACTAAATCAACATGAACAGGCAATTGTTCATCTGCCGCTAAAACGCCAATAGCTATAGCTAAATCGTAAGCACTGCCTTCTTTTTTAATGTCGGCAGGAGCCATATTAACCACTACTTTTTTTCTCGGAAATTGGTAGCCATTGTTTTTAAACGCAGT
>JBIPPH010000069.1:0-5366 GCA_044368575.1 Bacteroidia bacterium | reverse complement strand
TGGAAATCGCTAAACACATCAACGATGTCAACTCTTTTTTTGTGCGTTTTGGTTGTAATAATTACCAAACTTATAGATTGAACGGACAGCAAACAAGTTCAGCCATGCCTCACGCTGGCATTGGCTTGGCGCTGGGCCCTTTTCAAATTGACTATGCATTGACTAATTTAGTGGCCTTAAGCAGCCAATCAGCCAATCTATACAGCAATATCTTTTCATTGAAATATGATATTGACAAAGAAAAGACAAGCAAACAATAGGTTTTAAAAGCCAATTAGATTAATTTCGCAGGCCTTTAAGCAATGTCCTCTTTTATTAAAACACTACAAGAACGTTGGCAGCTAAAATCTGTAAAACAAGTGCTATTAGTACTTTTAGTATTTGCATGCACTGGCAGCAGCGTTATTTTGCTTAAACATGCAATTGGCATTAGCAATCAATCTCCCGGAAATGAGAGATGGCTTTTCTACATTGCAGTGCTCCCCATATATAACATAATGTTATTAGGCTATGGCTTTCTATTTGGTCAATTCAAATTTTTCTTTGAGTTCGAGAAGCGTTTTTTTAAGCGCCTAAACCCCTTTAAAAAAAAATCAAAATGAAACTTACAGAACAAGCCGTATTAGATGCTTTAAAACATGTAGATGATCCTGATTTAAAAAAGGATTTAGTCAGCTTGGGCATGATTAGAAATATAGCGATTGATAATAATCAATTGCGTTTTTCAGTGTTTTTAACTACACCTGCTTGCCCAATGAAAGAGCATATTGAAATGGCTTGTAGAAATGCCATTCAACATTTTATTGGACCAGATATTCAACTGCAAATTGAAATGACTGCAGAAGTAACCGGTCATTCCAAAATTGCTGAGACATTGCCAGGCATTAAAAACACCATAGCCATTGCAAGTGGCAAAGGTGGCGTAGGGAAATCAACTGTGGCAGCTGGTTTGGCTGTAGTATTAGCTGAAAGTGGTGCTAAAGTTGGTATTTTAGATGCTGATATTTACGGCCCTTCAATCCCTTTATTATTTGGTGTAGAAGACGCTTTAGTAGAGATGGATCTAGTGGAAGGCAAAGAACTCATGAGACCCATTGAAGCCAACGGCATAAAATTATTTTCAATTGGCTTTTTATCTAAACCCAACGAAGCCATCGTTTGGCGCGGACCAATGGTATCATCCGCCATCAAACAATTTATGCATGGTGTTAACTGGGGTGCTTTAGATTATTTAATAATCGATTTACCTCCAGGTACCGGAGACGTCCAATTAACACTTGTTCAAAACCTTCCATTAAGCGGTGCAGTTATTGTGAGTACACCACAAAAACTAGCTGTTGCGGATGCTTCCAGAGCCTGCTCAATGTTTGAATTACCAGCAGTGAATGTGCCGATTCTTGGCTTGGTTGAAAACATGGCCTTCTTTACACCAAATGATCAACCCGACAAACAGTACTACTTATTTGGAGAGGGCGGTAAAAACCAATTACTTGAACAACATCAGATAAGCCTATTAGGTAGTTTACCTATAAGAACTCAAGACGATTCAGAAAAAAGCATTTACACTTCTGAAAATGTAAAATTTTTTACAGAAATTGCCGGCAATTTAGTGAGGTCTTTGGCCATCAACAACAAATTATAATATCAATGAGTAAGGAACGTTTAATTAAAATTGAAGACGCTTTAAACACCGTTAGACCATTCTTAAAAATGGATGGCGGCGATGTTGAATTTGTGAACATTGATGAAAACCAAGTAGTTACTTTAAGATTATTAGGCGCCTGCAGTGGTTGCTCAATGAGTCAAATGACTATGAAAGCTGGCATTGAAGAAGCGATCAAAAAAGCCTTACCCGAAGTAAGTTCGGTAGTGGCTATTGATTAATATTGAAACACTTTTCGCAACGGGGTTCGTAATGGTTCTCTGCCCCAATTAATACCAGCACATGGTTTTGTGTCATTCTGTAACTGTATTCAGCATCTGCTCCACATTGTTGACAAACAGCTTTTAGGTGGTGCTTGTGATGGGCCATCTCAATGAGGTTTGGAATAATCCCAAATGGCCTAGCTCTATAATCTTTATCTAATCCTGACACAGCCACATCAATACCTTTGTTAAGGTAACGGCGCAATTCACTCAAAATTAATTTGTCAAAAAATTGAGCTTCATCAATGGCGATTAACTTGGTAAAAGGGCTAATTAAATCTTGTAATTCCATGCCAGAACTATAAGCAATGCAGTCGTGCACTTTACCGTCATGTGTAGAGATTTTATTTTTACCTGCTCGGAAATCAATTTCTGGTTTTAAGACAATGAACTCATTGGGTTTTAATTGGCGTTTGCTGATATAATCAATCAAGGCAGTCGTTTTACCAGAAAACATACAACCATAAAACACTATTAATTCACCGCTTTGACTCATAACAACAAGGATTTGGTTCAGCTACAAAAATATTGAATAATTTGTTCTAAGCTGTATAAAAAATTACTTAATATTGAATCCATATTTCTGACCAATACCATGAGATCTGTACCCCAACTAATTGCTCAAATTGAAGCGGCTTACAAACAAATTGAAAGCAAAGAAAACATTGAATTCAATAAAGCCATTATGCGACAATCTTGTATAGATTTGTTCCACACTATCGAATCGCTTGGATTAGAAAAAGGTCATTACGCCATTCCAGGACTTAGATTGGATAACCTCATTATGGAAGAACCTAGTACAGAAATTCAAGCTACTGCAATTATTGAACCTGTAACAGAAACCATCATTGAAACAGTAGCTGAGCCAATCATTGAAGAGCAAGCACCTGAAGTCCAAGAAAACATTGTTCAAGACATACCTGAATCAATCATTGTTGAAGCCACTCACCCTGTAAAGGAGACCACTACAGAAACACCTGTTCCCTTGGTTGAGAAGCTCAATAAGGCAAAAGAAGCAGCCGTTAATGTGGTTGACAAACAAAAAGAAACGCCAATTGCTGACTTAAGCAAAGCCATTTCAATCAGTAAAAAATTTGAGTTCATCAATGCCTTGTTTGATGGTCAAGCCGAATTGTACAAAAACAGTATTCAAACCATACAAGAGGCTAAATCCTATGATGATGCCACACAATATATTGAAGCCAATATCAGTGGCCAATTCAATTGGAATGAACAAGAAAAATTAGCCGCTGAATTTTTCAGTCTAGTGAGAAGACGCTTCTTATAATTTAAATTAATTCCTTTTTATGATCAACTGGCATAGTGTTCCTATGGCCAGGTTATTGATTCCACTGACTTTTGGTTTTGTCGTTGGCTATTATGCTCAAGAGTCTTGGCCTGTCTTTTATAGTATTGTTGGATTTGCCCTCATTGCGTGGGTTTTATCAAATTATGTAAAACAACTCACTCTAAAAGCTTTTTGGCAATCTGTTTGCTGGCAATCGTTAATTGTACTATCTGCGGCCACATTGATTCAATCCAAACAAAGTCAATGGGCTTTCAGACATTATGTTCAAGCTAACGAAGCCAACTATTGGGTCATTGAAACGCGTGAATGGGTAAAAGTAAAAGATGATCAACAAGTACTTACGGCAGAGGTAAAAGCTGTTTGGCAAAACAATCAATGGGAAAGATTCAGGGGGAAAATCAGGATAAAATGCCCATTAAAATTAAAACACATTTCCGCTGATGGGCGATGGTACATGATTGAAGCAAAAGGCATTAAGCAGTCTCGAAAAAAAAGTTTAAATGCTTGGATGAGACCAAACAACTTAGCCGATATGCTTCAGATAAAAGCCATTAGCCCCTTAAACCATAAGTTACTTCATTTGAATCTTACGCATCAGATGAGTCAATGGGTTTTAAAATCATTGAACCCCTATTTCGACAAAGACATGCAAGGCATGGTAGCAGCCATATTGATTGGCTCCAAAGACTTTGTCCCCCCACTAACTACAAAGCTTATGCAAACAACTGGCACTTTACATGTACTAGCAGTAAGCGGAATGCATGCTGCCATACTTTTTAGTCTTCTAAGTTTCGGTTTAAAATGGTTAAAAAAAAACCGTTTAGGAGCTAACATATACTATATAATATGCATCAGTGTTTTATGGTTGTATTGTTTTATGACAGGCGCCTCTGCTTCAGTGCTAAGAGCAACAGTTATGTGCACTATAGTCATTTTATCTGAAGCATTTAACAGAAAAGGCCAAGCCATTAATACCCTATTAGCAACAGCGCTCATCATGTTAATTGGCAACCCCTTTACATTATTTGAAATAGGATTTCAATTGTCATTCACGGCCGTCTTGGGGATTCTACTGGTTTTTCCCAAGCTACAAAGTTCGTACACACATCACAAAGGCATTAAAAAATGGCTACTCGACAGTCTCAATATGAGTATTTCTGCTCAATATTTAAGTTTTGAAATTGCTTGGTACTACTTCCTTCAATACCCTGTATATAGTGTTATAGCCAATCTATTAATAGTACCTTTGTATTCGATATTATTGGTTGCCTTAATAATATGTATTCCCCTAATCCATTTTGAGAATATAGTTTTATGTTTGGCAAAGTCCATCACTTTGATCATTCAAATTGGCAACTATATTATGACCATCATAAGTCAATGGCCTTTTGCTGTATATTCATTTCATTCAAGTTCGATTATTGAATTGACTTTACTCTATGTGATTTCAATATTGATATTCTTTGGCCTCTCAGAAAAAAAAATCAAAGTATTGCAAATTGGTTTAGCGGTTTTAATTGGTTTTTTAATCTGGAAACAGGTTTTAGAGAATTGTTTTACCCATTTAGGCAATTTGTAAAATGCTTTTGTTTTATTATTTGACCTTTTGTTGACAATTTTAAAAAACATAGAATAAACTGTTAGTATTTTCATCAATCGCTTAGATAAATCAATTTTTCTACATCTTTAAACCATTGATCGAAACAAGTTAACTCACTGATTATCAATAGTAAATGATTTACCATTTATGAATTTAATATTTTTTAAAACAATATATGATTTTATTAAAAGTATATTATTTTAACGACAAAGGGTGGTTTTTTGGGGGATATACTGCAAATATTTTTCGGTTAAAATTTGGTGTTTCAAAAATCATTTTTATATTTGGAGGGTTAAACAAAGAACAATACAATATAAATTCTATTTCATTATGAGAAAAATTTACCAACCAAAACGATTCCTCAGAATGGTATTCTTACTGCTCTGCACGGGATTCATGAGCTCTGCGTTTGCGCAAATGTCTGGTTCTTACACCATCGACAATACGCAAGCAACTGCAGGCACTAATTATCAAACTTGGGCTGCTTTCAGAAGCGCCATCGTTGGAGCAGGGGTAAATGGCCCAGTAACC
>JBIPPH010000039.1:0-17417 GCA_044368575.1 Bacteroidia bacterium | reverse complement strand
AGAAGTTGCTCATTTTGTGCTGTTGCTACAGGTCGTCCAAATGAATATGATTTAGATGAACCTAAGCGTGTTGCAGAAGCAATAAAATTAATGAAAGTCAAACACGCGGTAATTACTTCTGTTAACCGCGATGAACTCAAAGATAAAGGCGCAGGCGTTTGGGCAGCCACTATCAGAGAAGTTAAACTTCAAAATCCAGGTGTGACCATGGAAACACTTATTCCCGATTTCAAAGCGCAATGGGATCTTTTAGAAATGGTTGTGAATGAAAAACCAGAAGTCATAAGCCACAACATGGAAACAGTTGAAAGGTTATACCGTTTGGTAAGACCACAGGCTAAATATGAAAGAAGTTTAGAACAAATTAAACGTACTAAAGCTTTAGGCGCAAGAACTAAAAGTGGCATAATGCTAGGCTTGGGCGAAACAGCAGATGAAGTGGCGAAAGCTATGGATGATTTGCTGGCTAATGGATGTGATGTATTAACCCTAGGCCAGTATTTGCAACCTACTAAAATGCATCTTGAAGTAGCAGAGTATATAACCCCAGAACAGTTTGCTTTTTATAAAACTTTAGGGGAGGAGAAAGGCTTTAAAATCGTTGAAAGCGGTCCTATGGTTAGGTCCTCTTATCACGCCGAAAAGCACATATAAAAATATATTGCTTGACTTCTAATTTTTTGCTACATTTGAAAAATTGTTATTTAGACATTTTATGAAAAATAAAATCTTACTTGTTTTAGCTGTGTGTGGTGCCACTTATGGTATCAGCACTCTCTCTTTTAAATCGAGTGACTACAAACCTAGAAGCTCTTCTAAAATTGACGAAGTGTTAACTTTCCAGAGGGCCGGCGGAAAAATTGCCGCTGGTATGTCAGAGTATTTTGGTGCTTTAAGAAATAATCCTGCTACAGGCATGGTTAGTCCTGAAGAATACATGGCAGCAGTTGAAGCGTCAATGAAGATGCAAACTAAACGTGCTGTTAACTCTGTTTGGAATGAATTAGGACCAGACAATGTTGGTGGTAGAACAAGAGCTTTCTTAATCGACAAAGACTCAACCAATATCATGTATGTTGGTGGTGTAAGTGGCGGATTGTTTAAATCAACTACAAGAGGTTTGTCTTGGACACCAATTAATGATTACCAAGAAAACCTAAACGTTTCATGTATTGCACAAGCTGCTTCAGGTGAAATCTGTTATGGTACTGGTGAGGGAGAATTTGTATCTGTAACAGGAACTGCCTTGGGAACTCCTGGTTTTGCTGGTGCAGGCATTTTTAGATCAACTAACCGTGGCAGATCGTTTACAAGATTGACAGCTACTGCCAATTATGGTAATATCAATTCAATGGCAGCTGATATGCGCTCAGGTAAGAGCATTATTTATGCTTCTACTTCAGGTGGTATAAGAAAATCTTTAGATGGTGGCGCAACATGGACTATGGCCAAAACTGGTAACAGTAAAGAAGTTAAAGTTGCTGTAGACGGTATGGTAATTGCACAGTCTGCATCTACAATCGTTAAAAGTACAGATGAAGGTACTACTTGGACTACCATTACGCCTCCAAACGTTGGTATATCAAGAGCTTCTATAGCTATTTCTCCGCAAGATCCAAATTATGTTTACATCATGGTATCTGGCAATGACTCTAAATTAGTAGGCGTATTCAGAACTAAAGATGCAGGTAGTAGCTGGGAGCAAATCGTGGCTGCAAGTTCGAATTACTTTGACCCATTGATTTCATTAGCAAGTTCTCAAGGTTATTATAATAATGTTATTACTGTTAACCCATTAGATAAAAACCATATCATAATGGGCGGCGTAACATTAGCTGAATGGAGAGAAGGCAACAATCCTAAATACATAGCATCACTAAATGATTTTGGCGGAGCTAATCCTGCCTATGTACACGCTGATAAGCACGTATTACAATGGGATATGAGCACTACACCTCCAACTTTGATTTGTGGTAATGATGGTGGATTGTTCTTCAGCTCAGATAATGCCAGAACATTTACAGCTAAAAACCAAGGCTTTAATGCTACTCAATTCTATGCAGTTGCTGCAGATTATATGGGCAATGTTGTAGGTGGTACTCAAGACAACGGCACTCAGTATATCAACAAAAAAGGTAATACCAAAAAAGCTGCTGTTGAAATTAAAGGTGGTGATGGTTTCCAAACTGAAATATCTGTAAAAGATAACTCAATCATCTTTGCTGAAACTTACTATGCTAATGTTACCCGTTCAAGAGACTTTGGTAAAACTCAATCTTGTCTTTGGGACAGAAGAATCGCTAGAACATTTTTAAGCTTATCAGATACAGCCAAATATTGCGAACACAATCATTCTTCAAACTATGCACCATTTAACGCAAAGTTCCGTTTGTGGGAGCATCCGGATCCAAATAATAATACTTCAAGATTATTCTTAGCTATCAATGGTTCAGTCTGGATGGGTGTTGGAGTAACTGATTTCCAAAAAGAGCCAGAATGGTATATGTTAACGTCTGCAATTGGTGGTGGTCAAGTATGGGATTTAGAACCAACCAATGATGGTAATTCATTATTCATCACAAATAGCAACAGCATCTACCGCATTGATGGTATTAATTCTGCTACTTATTACAAATGGTCTGCATACAATGCTGTACCACCAGGCATAAGTTTTAAAGATTTGGGCTTTACAGCTAATGGCTCAAGAGCTATTTCATCTATTTGCTTAGATCCAAATGATAACAATTCAGCCTTGATTACCTTAGGTCAATATGGCTCTAGTAATTATGTTTACAAAGGCACAAACATGTTGGGTACAACTGCAAGCTTTGCTAATATCACCAATAATTTACCAGCAATGCCGGTGTATGATGGTTTAATTGCTTTGAGCAGCTCTAATTTAATGTTCTTAGCTACAGACTTGGGCGTATACGCTTCTGATGATGGCGGTGCAACTTGGTCAGCACAAACCAACGCGACTAATAAATTCCCTAAAGTAGCAACTTTATCAATTCGTCAATACACATTCCCAGGCAGAAACAGAGGGTCAATATATGCTGGTACGCATGGTAGAGGCTTCTTCGAATGCCAACAGTATTTCACCAATGTTAATGATGTTCAAAACACTAAATCTTCAAATGCCTTGAAGTTATATCCTAACCCATCTGATGATGTTGTAAATGTTAGCATAGATATCAAAGGTAACGTTGAAGATGTAACCGTTAAAGTATTAGACTTCACGGGCAAAACAGTAATGACTAAGATCATTGGTAAAATGACTTCAGCAACGAATGAAGTGGCTCTAGATACTAAAGCGCTTCAAGCTGGTACTTACATTGTAACAGCAGTTGGTAACGGTGGTTACAACTACGGTGTATTGAAACTTGTTATCAGACATTAATCCTATTTAAAAATAATAGAAAGCCCTCAATTGAGGGCTTTTTTTATGAGCTTAACATTTGATCATATCAAGTCTATTCAGGGGATTAAACAGATGGCCAATGCTTGCGCCATAGACAACGTCTTATTAGCAGACGTGGTAGAGGCCTTAAGTCATAAGGATTATTATAGTGCTTATAATGCCTCTTGGATTTTGGCACATTGTTTTACAGAGCATCCGGACTTATACCAAACAAAGTATACTTCTTTATTATTACATGCCGCCAATGCTTTTAAGGCTAAATCTGGTATAAAGCGCAATGTGCTTAAGGTCTTTCAATCGGTTGAACTAATGGGAAAGCAAATTGAAACTGTATTGGAACTGGCCTACAATACACTAGAAGATTTGAAAGCTGAAGCAGCCCTCAGAGCGTTTTCAATCACCATATTAGAAAGATATGTACAGCATTTTCCAGAACTCATTCCCGATCTGGTATTTAAGTTAGAACGTGAATTGCCAAATGCTAGCGCTGCATTTACCGTAAGGGCAAAGCTTTTTTTGAAACGATACAGGACTACTTCGTAGTGGATTTTGTTAAGACTTTAATTTTGCAAAATAGGATCTAAGCTCTTATTTTGTAATGGTTTGAAGCTATTTAAAACCCAAATAGAACTAAAAGAACATTTAACGGTTTTGCGCAAGCAGTCGCAGAGTATAGGTTTTGTTCCAACAATGGGCGCTTTGCACGATGGTCATATTCAGTTGGTGAAAGCTTCTATCCAAGAGAATGACATCACTGTTGTTTCCATTTTTATCAATAAAAAACAATTCAATAATTTAGAAGATTACAACAACTACCCTCAGAATCTTAGTAATGATATACAGCTCTTAGAAAAGGCTGGTTGTGATGTTTTGTTTATGCCTGATCATGATGGTATGTATCCTAAAACCTATGAACCTATTAGCTTAGATCTTGGGCATTTGAATTCGGTTTTAGAAGGCCCTAACAGACCAGGTCATTTTGATGGAGTAGTACAAGTGGTTAATCGCCTATTTAATTATGTAATGCCCAACAAAGCGTATTTTGGCTTAAAGGATTATCAGCAATGCATGGTAATTAAAGTCCTAAAAGAAGCTTATTTTCCGCAAATAGATTTAGAGTTTTGCGATACGGTGCGTTTGAGTAATGGTTTAGCCATGAGCTCACGCAATCTCAGATTAAGTAAACAAGGCGTTGATTTAGCCAGCCAATTATACAAAATGCTCGATATGATTAAACGCCTATCGCAACACATAGAAGCAAAAGATGCTCTTCAATACGCCACGCATTTATTATCTCAAAAACACATAGAAGTGGAGTATTTAACTTTAGCCCATGCAGATACCCTAAATTTGGGTAAAAAATGGTTTAAAAAGCATAAAAATGTAGTGTTAATTGCAGCCCATATTGAAGGGGTTAGACTTATAGATAATATTGTTTTTTAGTATGTCATTCATTCAAGCTCAAGACAGGTATTTAAAAGCATTAGCAATGCATTTGAAACAATTCAATGATATTGATTTGCTAAAAAAACGTTTGACCTATTCGAGATGGAAAGTGTCAGAAAACCTCGATAAACTGCTATTTGAGTTTGAGACCAATGTTAAAAAGAATAATGGGCAAATAGCTTGGTGTCCTGATGCCAAAAATGCACTAGAGCAACTCAATAAACACATCAATAATTTTAACCAAGTTACCTTCTTCAAACACAATGCTGTTAAACACTTTGTTAAGTATGTTAATATTGCAGTACCAGAGCCACCAGATCAACCTGAGGTAGTGGTAATTGGTGCTAAGTTTACCATGGCCAACTCGGGCAGTTTTTATTCAGTTTTGGCCGATTCTATGGAATACCAACAGGTTTTAAAAGCCAAAAAAATCATTGTTATAGCCGGTGTAGACAGCATGATTGCATTACAATCTGAATTGTATGCTGCCAAACAATTGTATGCTTTATATGAAACAGGCAACCTGCATTATCCATATGAACTATTGGCCAAGCCAGGCAAGCTAAAAGGCCTTCAGGCAGAAGTGATTCTTTTGCTAACAGATATCAATAAACATGCTTTATTGGAACAACCCCAGCACAGAGCCTTGTTTAATTTATTGAATTTTGATTTACCGCCTGTTTGCCCAATGCAAAGGTTAAGTGGCCTATCTGTAGGCTGGGAATCAAAAGATACCCTCAGCCAATTATTGGCTACTTTTATTGATCCCAATAAAGGCAAGTCATTTATCAATCACAACTATGGTTTAAGGCTCTTAAATCAGTTTTTGCCCTACGATATTGACTTATATGAGCACATATTGATGCTCAGATCAGAGCACCATCAGGAAGATAAAAAAGGCTTATTTAGTGGCTTTTCAGATAAAGACAAGAGTGGACTAGTGCTGCAGCCAAAAAAATTCAAAGATCCTGAGAAATTCGAACAATATGCTCAGCACCATTTTGGTAAGATTATTTAGCTTCTAAATAGATTTTACTCAGCGCCACGTAGGCATCTGCATTTTTAATGATTTTTTCTTTTTGGGCATCTGATATGGTTTTAACCACTTTACCTGGTATGCCTAAAACCAATGAATAGGGCGGTATTAAAGCCCCTTCAGTGACCACCGTCCCGGCGCCAATAATACTGTATTCGCCAATCACAGCCCCATTCAATATTGTAGCATGAATGCCCACTAAAACATTGTTGTGCAGTGTAGCGCCATGCACTACCGCGCCATGGCCTATAATACAAGATTCTCCAATGTTTACTGGAAATCCTGGATCAACATGAATAGTGGCATTGTCTTGAACATTGCTTCGGTTGCCAATGTGAATATGATCGGCGTCACCGCGCAATACGGCACCATACCAAATGCTTACCTCATCGCCTAAATGGACTTTACCAAATACACGGGCTGTTTCGGCAATGAAATTTGCTTTACCTTTGCTTATAATTGATTTTAATTCTGAAGCATTAATCATGAGTGAATCGGACTATCTACTTACAAACATAGCACAAATTCATGGTATTCTAGACCAAGGTGTAGAATGTCTGAAGGGCAGCAATATGCAACAAATCAACAAGCTTGAAAAGGCTTACATTAAGGTTGAAAATGGTCTTATTGCCGAATATGGTTCAATGCAAGATTGCCCAAACTATGAGGGCAATACCATAGACTTAAGTGATCATTGGGTAATACCTGCTTTTGTAGATTCTCATACCCATATGGTTTTTGCCGCTTCCAGACACAACGAATATGTAATGCGTTTGCAGGGTAAAACCTATGAAGATATTGCCTCAGAGGGTGGTGGTATTTTGAATTCTGCACTTCGTTTGCAAGAAATGTCTGAAGATGATTTGTACAATTATGCTAAGGGCTTTGTTGAACAAGCCATGTTGTGTGGAACAGGTGCACTTGAAATCAAGAGTGGTTATGGTTTATCTGTTGAAGCCGAATTAAAAATGCTTAGGGTGATTAAGCGCTTAAAAGCAGCTATGCCTATAGTGATTAAAGCGACTTTTTTAGGCGCTCATGCCATGCCAAAAGCCTATCAAAACAACAGAGAGGCCTATATTCAATTGATCATCAATGAAATGTTGCCAGTTATTGCAGAACAGGGCTTGGCAGATTTTATTGATGTGTTTTGTGATAAAGGATTTTACACCCCTGAAGAAACACAAACCATACTTTCCGCGGCACAGCGCTATGGCTTGCCGGCTAAAATACACGGCAATGAATTGGGTTTAACCGGCGGAGTGCAAGTAGCGGTGGCCAATAAAGCTTTGTCTGTAGACCATTTAGAACACTTATCAGAACAAGAGATAGATTGTTTGTTACAAAGTGATACCATGCCTGTTGCATTGCCGGGGAGCTCTTTCTTTTTGAAGATTCCATATACGCCAGCTCGCCGCATGGTTGATGCCGGATTGCCAGTGGCAATTGCCTCTGATTTTAATCCTGGAAGTAGCCCACATTACAATTTGTTCTTCACTTGGAGTTTGGCCTGTTTGTACAATGGCTTATTGCCTGAAGAAGGTTTTAATGCTTTAACCATTAATGCTGCAAAAGCGATGGGATTACAAAAGACCCATGGCAGTATTACAGTAGGTAAAACTGCCAATTTAATGGTGACTAAAGCCTTTAACCATATGAATGAATTGCCTTATTGGTTTGCTCAAAACCATTGTGTAAAGACCTTCAAAGTCAAATAAAAAAACCCCTCATTGCTGAGGGGTCTTCAAAATTATTGCGAAAGTGCTAATTACTTTTTATCAGCAGCTTCTTCTTTAACAACGTTTCTTGTCATCTTAACGGTAACGATTGCGTTGTCTTTGTTGTCTAACAATTCGATGTTAGAAGCTTCAATGTTCTTAACTTTGATTGATTGACCTAAATCCAATTGATCAATGTTAACGTTGATTGAATCAGGAATGTTGCTGATCAAACCTTTAACTTTTAATCTTTGAATTTTTTGAATCAATTTACCACCGGCTCTTACACCTGGAGAATTACCTTCAATAAGAACTGGAATTGATACAGTTACTGGTTTTTTCTCGTCTACTGCTAAGAAGTCAGCGTGTAAGATGGCTTCATTCACTGGGTGGAATTGCATGTCATGCAAAATTGCCATGTACTTTTTGCCATCGATTGTTAATTGAACTTTGTAAGTGTTCGGCGTGTAAACGAGGGCTTTAAAGTCTGGTGAATATACGTAGAAGTGAATGTGATCACCTCCGCCATATAATACACATGGTACTTTACCTTCGTTTCTCATTGCCCTTGAGTGCTTGGTGCCTAAATCGGACCTTAACTCACCTGTTAGTGCTACGGTTTTCATTTTTCTTTTTAAATTAAATTGGGTTGGAAACTATTATCAAGCTTGAACAAGGAACTTACTGAACCATGTTCGTGGATATTTCTGATGGCTTTACTAATCAAAGGCGCTACTGATAGGACTCTGATTTTAGGACTGGTGTGTTTCATTGGAATGGTATCGCAAACGATTAATTCCTCTAAAACACTGCTTTCGATGTTTTCATAAGCTTTGCCACTTAAAACTGGA
This sequence comes from Bacteroidia bacterium, assembly GCA_044368575.1. Classification (GTDB taxonomy): domain Bacteria; phylum Bacteroidota; class Bacteroidia; order NS11-12g; family UBA955; genus JABMMZ01. The sequence continues at coordinate 8,945 of JBIPPH010000039.1, read as the reverse complement.
TGTGTACAAACGGCTCTAACCGATCTTGCCCCATTGTCTTTAATTAATTTGGCCGCTTTTGATAACGTACCAGCAGTGTCGCAAAGGTCGTCAACCAATACAACATCCATGTCTTGAACATCACCAATGATGGTCATGCTGGCAATTTCGTTGGCTTTTCTTCTTTCTTTGTCACAGATGACCATATTGACGCCCAATACTTTTGCATACTCTCTGTTTCTGTTTGAAGCCCCAACGTCTGGCGCAGCAATCACTAATTTTTCGAGTTTTAAAGATTGAATGTATGGAATGAACACAACTGAAGAATCCAAATGGTCAACAGGCATGTTAAAGAAACCTTGAATTTGTGGAGCGTGTAAATCCATAGTGATAACACGATTGGCACCAGCAGCGCTCAATACATCGGCTATCATTTTACTACCAATAGATACACGTGGTTTGTCTTTACGGTCTTGTCTGGCATAACCGTAGTAAGGAATCACTACAGTAATGTGATTGGCAGAAGCGCGCTTAGCGGCATCAATCATCAACAATAATTCTAAAAGATTGTCTCCAGGAGGGTTGGTTGATTGAACCAAAAACAAATCACATCCTCTGACTGATTCGTTAAAGCTTGGTTGCATTTCACCATCGCTGAATTTGTTTAGGGTCAGGTCCCCAAGGGTTGTACCATAATATTCGGCAATTTTAGAAGCCAATACTCTGGATGCAGAGCCGCTGAAGATTTTAACTTTGTTAAGGACTGACACGTTATGGATTTTAATTTCCCTGGAAGGAGTTGCCCGAGCTGGATTCGAACCAACATACAGAGTACCAAAAACTCTAGTCCTGCCATTAGACGATCGGGCAATCTTTCTAAAGGACTGCAAAAGTATAAATTGATTTTGTTTTTACCAAAAAAATATCCCGGTCAGTTTAAAAAATCTTCATTTGCAGGATTTCAGCCCTTATCTTTGCATCAATTTCGATTGACAATCAATGACTTCGTTTCAAAGAACCCTCGTAACTGCTGCATTGCCATATGCCAATGGCCCTAAACATATTGGGCACATTGCAGGCGCTTATTTACCCGCTGATATATACACCCGTTTTTTGCGCAATGCAGGTGAGGAAGTCTTGTTTGTTTGTGGCAGTGATGAGCATGGAACAGCCATTCCAATTGAGGCGCAAAAGGAAAACACCACTGCTCAGGCCATAATTGACAGGTACCACGCTTTGTTAAAACACAACTTCGAGCAGTTTGGGATTGCTTTTGATGTTTACCATAGAACCAGTCATGCTACACACCATGAAACAGCCTCAGAGTTTTTTAAAACATTATACGATAAGGGATTGTTTGTGGAAGAGCGTTCAGAGCAATATTTTGATGAGGCTCAACAAACGTTTTTAGCAGATAGATACATTAAAGGGACTTGTCCGAATTGTCAATATCCAGGCGCTTTTGGTGATCAGTGTGAAAAATGCGGCAAGTCTTTGAGTCCTGATGAATTGATCAATCCTGTTTCAACTTTATCTGATTCAGTTCCGATTAAAAAGGAAACCAAACATTGGTATTTACCCCTTCAAAATTATGAACCTTGGTTAAAAGAATGGTTGTTAGAAGGCCATCAAAATGATTGGAAAACCAATGTGTACGGGCAGAGCAAGAGTTGGATAGATGGTGGATTAACCCCGCGTGCCATGACCCGCGATTTGGATTGGGGCGTAAAAGTGCCTTTGCCAAATGCAGAGGGCAAAGTGTTATATGTTTGGTTTGATGCGCCTATCGGTTATATATCAGCCACCAAACAGTTTTTTAAAGAAATGAGCACGGGTCAGCATGAGTTTACTTACCCTGAACATTCAGTAGTAAAAGTCAATAGTGAGTCTGATTGGTCTAAATGGTGGAAACAAGAGGATACTCGATTAATCCACTTCATTGGCAAAGACAACATCGTATTTCATTGCATTATATTTCCAATTATGCTCAAGGCGGAAGGGTCTTATATAGTGCCAGACAATGTGCCAGCCAATGAGTTTTTGAATTTAGAGGGTGATAAAATGAGTACCAGCCGAAAGTGGAGTGTTGAGATGGCAGATTATTTTAAACATTTCCCTGAGCAAGCTGATGTTCTGCGTTATGTATTGTGTTCCATTGCCCCTGAAAGCAAAGATGCAGATTTTAGTTGGAAGGATTTCCAAACCAGAAACAACAGTGAATTAGTGGCTATTCTTGGCAATTTTGTGAATAGGGTAATGGTCTTAAGCCATAAATTTTACAATGGCAAAGTGCCTCATACGCAACAGGCATCACCTTTTGAATACGACCTGATTGAGGGCATTATGCAATCTCATAAGGCCATTGAAGCAAATATCCGTCAATTTAAGTTCAGAGAGGCTTTGTTTGAATTGATGAACATGGCCAGAATGGGCAATAAGTACTTAGCCGATAACGAACCTTGGAAAACTGTTAAAACAGACCAGGCTAGAACTGATACCATCATGTATCATGCCTTACAAGTTTGCGCTCATTTGGCATGGTGGATGGAACCTTTTATGCCATTTACAGCTAAGCGTTTAGAGCAACAATTAAATACCCAAAAATCTGCTTTTGTGAAGGCGCAATTTGAGCAATTAAATCCTGATCATGCATTGGGTGCACCTGAACATTTGTTCAGCAATATTGAAGATGAGATCATTCAATTACAAATCGATCAATTGATGGCCAATAAAGCAGCCATAGAGGCGGTTAAACTTCCGACAGTAGAGGCTGAGATTGAAGCACCAAAGTCTGAAATTCAGTTTGATGATTTTGGCAAAATGGACATTAGAATTGGTCAGATCATTGCCGCTGAAAAGGTTAAGAAAGCTGACAAATTATTACAATTAGAAGTTGACTTGGGTTTTGAAACCCGCACTATAGTGTCTGGTATTGCCTTGCATTTTGAGCCTGAAAATTTGATAGGCAAGCAGGTTTGTGTTTTGGTGAATTTAGCCCCAAGAGCAATTAAAGGCATTCAATCTAAAGGGATGGTTTTAATGGCTGAAGATGCCAATGGCCAATTGAAACTCTTATCACCATCTGATCTGGTAAAACCAGGTAGTAAGGTGTCGTAATGCAATAAAATTACATTTTTAAAACGTATAATTATGGAATCAAGAATTAGTATTCATCAAAAGTTAAATGATTATTTTACAACAACTTTGCCCGAAAGGCTTGCAAGTCCTTTGCTAAAACAAGTTAATTGTTTGAACAAAGGGGACTTTAACAAACGATTTGATATTCGATTTGCAAGTGATGAAGCCCATTTGGGCCATTGGTGGAGACAACCCATCTATCTATTGACTAAACCAAATGCTAAAAAAGTTCAATTCAATTTTACTTTACAACCTCAAAGATGGCCTTCTAACCCAACTGAGTTTGCTCAAGAACATACTGATACAATTAGCCAGGCAGTTTCAGAAATCACAAACCTAATTGTAAAGCATCAATTAGAATCTAGTAAAGTTGAATTTGAAGTTAAAACTGAAAATAAATTCTTATTGTCAATTGCTTTTTCAATTTCTATGGGAGGCCCTGATTTAGTTGAAGCTGACTACATTAAATGTGTCGATTTTATGGCCGATTTGGCATTGATAAATCATCAATTAAGCGAAAAATTAGTTTCGCAAGCCAATGATAGTGAAGATGACGCTGCGGTTGACTCGGAAACAGATGATGAAGATGATGATGACAATGATTTGGGTTTTCCGTCAATAAGTCTCACATTAGGTGAAAATGTAACTGAGGAAATGATTGGAAAGTACTTTTCAAGATGGCAAAAACCATCGAGCGTATTCGATGGTAGATTAGGCATCAATGGTTATATACCTGATTTTGTTAATGTATTAGTTGATGATAATTCATGCCCTGTTTTTTCAGGCAAAGATTTTGATGCCATTTCAAATCAAATTTCAGAAAACAAAATCATTCCAATTCTAGACTATTTACCTGCCGAGTTTCATGCACAAAATGATAAACCATGGTGGGTTGTGCCATATTGTATTTGGAGAGATGATAATGCCTCTTTAATCGTTTTAAACAAAAACGGTTTGTTTGCCCTTTATGAAAATGTAGAAGAGTTAAGAATGATATTTTCTATGGAAAGCATTGAAAAGGTTGAGTTTGAGAGGGCTTACGAAGATGATAGATTTATCAATAGACTTTATGTCCATACAGCAGATGGGTACATGACTTTAGATGAATTTGTTTTAAGTGAATCACATATACAATCAGCATCTTACTTGTCTATTTTGGCTACAATTATTGAAGTAAGACAAGCTACTATTAATGCTAGTAAAGGTCAACCTATGTGGTATGAGGGTGTTGGTGGAGAAGGATTTGCTTCAATGAATTCAGCGTTAGATATGGTTTCAGCTAAGTCATGGGAAAATCCTTTTAGGCCTAATCCTGCTGATTTTGGGTACAACAATAATCAAAACGAAAATACTAGCTCTGATGACAATACAAATGACCATAAGTCAATCATTTTGAATGATATATTGGCATCATTAGCCTTTTTATACATATGTGTTGCAGGAGCTGATTCGGGAATCAATGCTACTGAAATGGAAACAGTTCAATCTAAGTTATCTGAATGGAAAGAGGATGGAGATGTAACCGATTGTTTGAACTTTGTTGTTTCATACTGGAAAACTCTTGATAGCGATCAAGAAAAATTGATGGTAGAGGAGGTCGCTCACATGCTAAAAGCACATTTAGAAGCCGATAATTTAAAAGCAATTAAGTCTGACTTATTACAAATTGTAAATGCAGATGAAGTAATAGCTGATACTGAAAAAGGAATTATTTTATTTATTTGCTCAATTTTTGATTGAGGATAGTACGGTTTTAATTTCCTCTGGCTTTAGGCCCTGTAGTTCAACGGATAGAACGAGCGTTTCCTAAACGCTAAATGTGGTTTCGATTACCGCCGGGGCTACAAATGACAGAGTTAATGTGAGTCCTACTTCACTATCACCTTCACTTATGTTTCGGTCATTATTAAAAGTTACGTAGGATACAAAGCGAATGCGAACACATTCTCTGTCATTTTCCTCACACTCGGACTCACACTCACCTTCACACTTTAATTTTTTTCAATTAATTGGAATATTGAAATTCATAGAATTTTATTTAAAACGTCATTTATCAGCTTTATCCTTTATCCAATCCGGGCACAAATGACAGAGTGAATGTTCTCCTACTCTATCACCTTCACCTAGGTTTCGGTGATTGAAAACAGATTCGGAGAAAACATTGGGAGCCGGAGCGGACACGAACACTCTGTCATTTTCCTCACACTCGGACTCACACTCACCTTTACTCTTTAATTTTTCTAAATTAAAAACGAATCAACAATTAGCTTTAAGCTCATCTACCTAAAATTTGCAGAAACAATAATTTAAGCGTAGATTCGTTTGAGACAGTATTCCCTAATATTTTACATTCATGTTAAACCTAAAAAAGAGCCTGCCATTTTTTCTTGTTGCAATGATTTCATTGCCTATGTTTAATGCCTGCAAAAAGGATGAATTTAAACGAAGTATTTGGGTTAAAAAGGGGCAATCTGTTCAGGATATTAGAGCTTCTTTTTCAGTTGAAGCGCCAAGAGCTATAACCCATCCAGCAGGTGTTTACAGAAGTGGTAACTTACTTTTTTTACTTCAGGAAAATGAGGGTATTGGCATAATGGATATTACCAACCCAGCATCCCCAATAGACAAAGCTTTTATAAGGTTATCATCCAATTCTCATGTGGTGGTCAAATCCAATGTCTTAATTGCAGATAATGGTGTTGATTTGGTGAGTATTGATATTTCAGATCTCAATCAAATTAGATTGGTCAATAGAATTCAAAATGTCTTTACTGAGAAATGGCTCAATGAGCAAGACAGTTCAGTGTTTGTTGGATACGAGGAGCAAAAAATATCAACGTTTAAAAGCTATAATCCTTCAGACACCATTCCGCCAGCTAATAGAACAGCAGAGAACAACGCTGCACTTGCCATAGGAAAAGGTGGAAGTGAAACACGCTTCGCCTTAAATGAAAACTATTTATACATAGCGCGGGGTAATGCTTTAACACCTATAGATTTAACTCAAGCATCCAATCCAGTTGTTAAAGATCCTGTTGGTTACACTGGTTATCCAGATTTTGAAACTGTTTATTCATATCAGGGTTATTTGTATGTAGGTACTGAAGATGGTGTCTTGATTTTAAACAATACCATTAGCCCTGCTACACCTCATTTCGTATCTTTTGCCAGCAGAAATGTTAGAGGTTGTGATCCTGTTGTTGTTCAAAATAATTTTATGTTCAGTACCGTCAGAACAGGTACTGTATGCAATCAATTTGGACAAAGCGCACTCTTTATTCATGATGTAACTGATAAAACAGCACCAAGGCTTGAGTTCAACCTTACACTTGATCAACCAAAAGGATTGGGTATTGATGGTAATCTATTGTTTATCTGTCAGGGCAACAAAGGCATGGCAGTATACAATTGGGATGAAAGCAATAAAAAGTTAAGTTATCTCTATCAAAAAATTGATTTATATGCCTTTGATGTTATTACAGGTAACAATACCCTGATTGTAGCCGCAGATAATGGCTTGTATTTATACGACTACACAGATCCTAATAACATTAAAAGATTATCCAAAGTAGCTAGTTATGATTTTTAATTAAGCGGATTTATCCAGCTTATTATTGGCTTTTCAGATTTGTGTTTTCTCCCATTTTAGCTTACATTTGACAGTACTATGAAAACCATTTATTTATTGCTGCTAACATGTTTTTTTGGCTTTAACTTAAGCGCTAATACCATGCTTAGAAAAGGGTACAGCAGCTCGGGCGAAGTCCTTTATAATTGGGATGGTAAAAATCTCAGAAAAGGGTACAGCACATCTGCAGAAATACTCATCAATTTTGATGGTAAAAATATCCGCAAAGGCTATAGTAGCTCTGGTGATATTCTTTTTAATTGGGATGGCAAAAACTTCAGACAAGGCTATAGCAGTTCAGGCGATATTCTCTACAATTGGGACGGTAAAAACATTCGCCAAGGTTACAGTACCTCTGCCACCATTTTATACAATTACGACGGCAGCGATATCCGTCAAGGCTATAGCAGTTCAGGCACAGTTTTATACAACACAGACGCCATTCTACCAGCCGCTGTTCTGATTTATCTTCTTCAATAGAAGTGATTATTTTAGTCGTGCAATTTGAGCTTTTAGGCCTTCTATTTCTCTTTTGAAGCCATCTGCCCACCTTTTAGTTTCCTCCTTCTTATCAGCTATTTCTCTATTGATTCTCTCTTTTTGATCTTTACTCAAACCTGATATTTTTTTACGATCTTGTAATACACTAATAAACCTCATTTGACCAGCTTTGTGACTAGCGGCTTTGGCTTTAACTCTCTCAATTGAAGTTTTTAACTCTTGAATTCTTTCTTTACTCATAATTTTATATTAAAGTTTATTGTAGTGACGAATTTATATAAAATTTCAATAAATCAAACTAAGATTAAAACGGTAAATCATCTGAGAGATGCATTCAAACAATCTATAGTTTGCCAACTATTTTTTATTATCAAACTGATATTGATCAGTTTTCTTTTTTAAATTGTTGTTTTCTGAAACTCATTTTGGATGATTGATTTTGCTAAAAACCAATATTTTAAAGGGTTTAAACAATAAAAATGACTATAAAAAACACTCATCTTGTTTAAACAAAGTCCAAGACTGTTTAAACTCTTAGGTTCGCAAGTAATTATTTAAAATAATATTAAAGGTAATCTATAGTTTACCTTTGATTGACAATTTAATTATCGTCCAAAATTAATCACTAAAACTATGAAAACACTTTACACCAACACAAGCATTTTGTTAAAAACCCTATTGCTAATGGCCATTTTAGGATTTGCTCAATCAAAGCTATTTGCTCAAAACTTCCACGTAATGGTAAGTATGGAATTAACCTATAACCATGTGTATGCACCGGGTAAATTCCAGTGGGTAGCAAGGATGTTCATATACAAAACAGGCACCTCCTCCTTTAATGACAGACGATTAGAGTCAGCCTGCTTTGATTTCTCCTACGACACTACCAAGTTAAAGCATCCTAGATTTTACGTGATTAGGAATTTAAGGCCCATATTGAGCCCAACCGCACCATACAGTTATACACAAGGCATATACACGGTCAATCCCGGAAGTCCAATAACTACAGGCATGCCGACGAATCATGTTAGATACGATGTGATGGCTAGCACTACCAATTACACCCTCAGCGATACCAATTATATGGGGACTAACTTTAACAGCTGTTACAATTGTGGTGAGGTTATGCGCGTCTATTTTGATATTGATTCATCTAATACTAACCATCCGCCAACCTATATGATTAATAATTTAAGCAATGTGGTGTATAGAGACCCATATGCCACAGGTTTTTTAGCCGATACTGTATACCAAGGTGTGAGTACTCAAACTTCGATAGGTGTTATTCCAACCAATCCTATAGCCAACCCATGGTTTAAGTGGCCATACGATGGTATTGGCTCAGGTGGAAGTGCAGGTGGCTTAGACAATGATTGGGCTATTTTAAGAGGTACAGGAGGCACTGTAAGCAGTTGGGCCTACTCTGGCTATGTTACAGGTATTTTAATAGAATTACCAGTTGATGTGTTTGATTTTAATGTATTTAAAAAGAACCAAACAAGTCAATTGGTATGGAAGACTTCTTCTTCAGACAATATCGATTATTTTGAAATTGAACGCAGCCAAAATGGAACAACATGGCAAAGTTTAGGGCAATTGAGTCAGCAATATTTTGAAACCGCTCAAAGTGATTATTCATTTATTGATCAAACACCATCAGTTGGTATGAATTACTATCGAATCAAACATGTTGACTATA
>JBIPPH010000104.1:0-5422 GCA_044368575.1 Bacteroidia bacterium | reverse complement strand
GATAGTATTCCAACCCCAGTGATTAAATTCTCTACAGCAGGTTGTTACACTATAAGTTTAAAAGCTTACAATTCACTCGACCAAAATGCTACATCTAAAACCATTGTTAAAAACAAATACATTTGTGCTTTAGATTATTGCAAGCCAAGTGCATACATTTTGTCTACGGACGTTGCAATTAACAGAGTAAAGGTTAAAGATGGTAACAACGAGTTAATCAATAACTTTACAACTTCTGGTGTTACTTCTTACACAGATTATACAGCTTCAAACGTTGCTAACTTAACTTATGGTAAGTCATACACTCTTGAAGTTTCAAGAAATACTACTGTTGACCCAGCTAACAGAAAAGCTTGGATTGATTGGAACATTGATGGTGACTTCGACGATGCTGGTGAACAAATCATGTTCGAAACCAGTGCTAGCACAGCTACATACACATCAACCTTTACAGTTCCTGCTTTATCTAATTCATTTGAAGGTAAAACAGTATTAAGAGTAGCTGCTAACTATAACAATGAATCTACTACTCCATGTGGTCCTATCACTGCTGGTGAATACGAAGATTACGGAATTGTTTTAGCAAACGATAACATCAGACCAGTAATTACCTTATTAGGTAATGATACTGTAAGAGTTGAAGTAGGTACTACATACAATGATGCTGGCGCTACTGCTTATGATGCATCTGAAGGTGATATTTCTTCAGAAATTGTTACAACTAATGATTTAGACATTAATACTACTGGTCAATACACTTACGAATACAATGTAACTGATAAGTCTGGTAACAAGGCAGTAACAGTAACTCGTTTTGTAATTGTAGTAACTGACTTAACCAAGCCTGTGTTGACTTTAAACCCTGGTAATTCAGGATGTATTGAAGCTAGAAAAGACAATGCTCCTTATGTTGATCCAGGCGCAACTGCTACTGACAACAAAGCACCATTTAACTTAACTTCAGCTATCGTAACTTCTGGCAGTGTTGATTCTAGATGGGCAGGTTCTTACACAATCACTTATAAAGTAACTGACGTTGCTGGTAACTTTGTTACAAAGACTAGAACAGTTTGTGTAACTGATACTAAAGCACCAGTTATTGATACATTAGGTGATGCTAGAATTCAAATCGGTTCAGTTTGGTTTGATCAAACAGTTGCTACTGATGCATACGACAACAACGTAACATTGTCTAAAACTTGGGGCTTTAATGGTCCGGTGAATACCGTTATCAGAAAGACTTACCCAGTAGTTTACAATGCAAAAGATTCTAGTGGCAATGCTGCTGCTTCAGTTGCAAGAAACTATAGAGTTGATGACTTCATTGCTCCAGTAATTAGCTTAAACACTTTTGATGTGGTTTCTCATCCAGTAAGAACACCATATAACTCTATTCCTCCTTCAGTGAGTGATAACTACTATGGTCCTGGTCAAGTATCATTGGTTAGAATTTCTAGCAATGTTGATGAAAACGTTTTAGGCACTTACCAAGAGGTATTTGAAGCCATTGATGGATCTGGTAACGTTACTAGAAGAACAAGAACTGTTAAAGTTGAAGATAACGAATCTCCAAGAATTTGGGGTGAAGTCATCCACGGTTGTGTAGGTGAAAACATCTGGCCAATGTGGGGTCTATCAACTTCAGATAACTACAACAGCCCAGCTCAATTGAAATCTTTGATTGAAATCGTAAGTCAAAACGTTAATCCTTGGGAAGAAGGTGTATATTATATCACTTACAGAGTAACTGATTTAAGTGGTAACACTTCAGAAGACTTTACAAGATACGTATACTATACATACTGGCCTAGATGCTTCAACAGCACAGTATCAGTAAACACTCAATCAGTTGACGAAACTGTAAATGTATACCCTAACCCAACTTCAGGTGTTGTAACATTAGATCTTAAAGGATCAATGGCACAAACTGCAAAAGTTGAAGTATACAATGCAATGGGTCAAATGGTAATGAACCAAAACTACAGCGAAGCTGCAAGTAAATTCGAAATCAACTTAAGCGGAAACGCAACAGGTGTTTACACCATCAAGTTGATCTCTGAAGGTACAGTAGTAACTAAGCGAGTAGTATTGCAATAATCCTTAATTAATTATAGAAAAGGGTGATGGTTATCCATCACCCTTTTTTTATGCCCTTAGTTTCTCTAAGACATAAAAAAACCCACCGTAAGGTGGGTTAGGTATACTTTACATTTTTTAAAGCCTTAATATAAAGGAAAAGATTTCATCCAGGCGTTAACTTCGTTTCTGATTTCCGTTAACACAACTTCATTGTTGTGGTTCATTAAAGCCTTATCAATTAATTGGGCAATTTTTGGCATGTGTTCTTCTTTCATACCTCTAGAAGTAATTGCAGGCGTACCTAAACGAATACCTGAGGTTACAAACGGTGAACGCGTTTCAAAAGGCACAGTATTTTTATTGATGGTAATATCGCATTTCACTAAAGTGTTTTCTGCTAATTTACCTGTTATCTCATCGCCTTTAGGTCTTAAATCGATCAACATTAAATGATTCTCAGTTCCACCTGATATGATTTTGTAGCCCAAGTCAACCATGCTCTTGGCTAATGCAGCAGCATTGGCTTTAACTTGTTGCATATAGGTTTTATAGTCCTCACTTAATGCTTCACCAAAGGCAACTGCTTTAGCAGCAATTACATGTTCTAACGGACCACCTTGGGTTCCTGGGAATACAGCACCATCTAATACAGCACTCATCATTTTAGGTTCACCTTTAGGCGTTGTTTGACCCCATGGATTTTCAAAGTCTTTACCCATCATAATAACACCACCTCTTGGACCTCTTAATGTCTTATGTGTAGTTGATGTAACAATGTGACAATGCGGAAGCGGATTGTTTAATAAACCTGCAGCTATTAATCCTGCTGGATGAGATATATCTGCTAATAATAGAGCACCAACTTTGTCGGCTATCTGTCTTAATTTAGCATAATCCCAATCTCTACTATAAGATGAAGCGCCACATATTATTAATTTAGGTTGCTCTCTTTCAGCAATTTGAGCCACTTTATCAAAATCAATAGTTCCGGTAGATTCTTCTACACCATAGAAACTAGGTTTGTATAATTTTCCTGAAAAATTTACAGGTGAACCATGAGTCAAATGCCCACCATGACTTAAATCGAATCCTAGAATTTTATCGCCTGGGTTCAAGCAAGCTAACATTACTGCTGCATTGGCTTGTGCTCCACTATGTGGTTGAACATTAGCCCATTCTGCACCAAAAAGTTGTTTAAGACGGTCAATGGCTAATTGCTCGATTTGGTCTACCACTTCACATCCACCATAATAACGTTTACCTGGCAACCCTTCGGCATATTTGTTGGTTAAAACACTGCCCATTGCTTCCATAACCTGTTTAGAAACAAAATTTTCAGAAGCAATCAACTCTATACCATGTTCTTGTCTGGCTTGTTCTTTTTGAATTAATTCAAAAATTTGTTCGTCTCTTGTATTCATATGCTAGGCAAAGATATTTAAAGTTTCCAAAAATCAATCTTTTACAATGTTTTACATTCCCCTATATTTGTTAAGTTATTCATGAGCCGTAAGCTTATATGTCAACTTTTAGTTCTCTTTTTTGGTATGTCGTCTTTACTTCATGCCCAAGGCAATCGTTTGTCTATTCAAGCTACAGGCCCAAGTAAATTATCGATTTGTGGTGTCAATGATTCAGCCTTTCTTGAAGTGTATAACATTTCAAGTGGCACCGTTAATAACTTAATCATTAAACTGAATTTACCTCCCGGTATTCGTTATGTTAAGAATTCTATAACAGGAGGATCGGTTTCGGAGAGCAATGTAAGTAACACTAATCAACCTGAATTTTCAGCTCCCAATTTGGCCATCGCCAAAAATTTTAAATGCAGACTCTTGTTAACTGCAGATTGTGACCTTTTATCATACTTAAGCTCAAATACACCATCAATACCCGTAAGAATTAACTACACCGGAAACTATGATATAGGCTCATCTATTCCTTTTTCAGTTAGAGTGCCTTCTGCACAGTTTGGCACTATTGTGAACTTAAGTTATACTGGCGATATTGGCACTAAGTTCGAAAGACAAATCACCGTTGGTAATTATGGTAAAGGCCCTCTTCGTCAAATCATTTTAAAACGCATAAACGGAAAGGATATTCAGACATTTTTTGTCAATAAGGGTAGCAACACATTTAAAGGTGACACGGTATACACCTTATTGTCTGGTAATCAATTTAAATCTGTAGGTAACCTAGATACGTTTTTAGATCAAAATGAAACCATTACCATAAATGATTCTTCTCTAATAAAAGGTTGCAGGTACTTAACTACAAATTATGAATTAAGCTGGGGCTGTAATGTAAAATCATGTTTAATTAGTAAATCAAACGGTTCAGTAAGTATTAGCAACAAGTCACCCATATTAAAGGCATTGCCTTTCCCGGTTACACCTACCTGTTTCAATAATAATACCTTTAGTTCAGAAGTTAGATATGTCAATGTTGGCAACATGGATGCTATTAATCCACGTGTAGCTATATCATTGAACTATGCCTATGTCTTTTCTACTTTTGATACTGCCTCAGTTAGAATCAAGGTTGGATATAAGGGCACTTGGGTAAGAGTAGCTAAAGACAGTGTTACCGGTTCATATAATCTGGGCTATTATGGTTGTATTGGGGTATACCCAATTGGCTATTTTAGATTAAAAGCACCCAATTTAAAACCCAATGATACTTTGTATTTGAAATGGAATACCAACAGTTGTACAGCACCACCTTGTTCTAATGCAAGCATGGTGATTAACAGTTGGGCCTATTATGCCGATTATAAAGACCAATGTAATAATCTAAAAACTGTGCCATGGGCGTGGGGTAAGGTATATGATCAACACTATGCCACAGCTTCATCATTTATACCAACAGATTTAATTAATAAACAAAAAGGAGAGTTCAGGACATTATTCAGCTCTGTCAGTATGTTTCCTAGAACATCAACTGCCAGTTATGTAGTCGATTTGATTCTACCTAAAGGTTTAACACATAGCAAACTCAAAAGCGAATTATATTTTATAAATGCAGATTTAACAGGTACTTGGAGTCCTGATAGTATAGCGCTAAAAGGTGATACCTTAAGAGGCTATTTTCCCCACCCTGTTCCTATTAGTTTGACCAACTCTGAATTGGTATATTACTTAACTGCTGATTGTTCAAAAACAGGCTCTAATGGCTTTCAAACAGTAAAGGCGCAATTCCGTTATAGTCCAGACAAGGCTTGTAGTCCAAGAGAATGGTTGATGCTGAGCTGCCAATCTTTACAGGTTAAAGTACATTGCATCAATTCTTGTGCAGGTGGTTTAAAATTCAGAAATTTTTCAGTACAAAGAATTAATTTTGGTCG
>JBIPPH010000068.1:0-5510 GCA_044368575.1 Bacteroidia bacterium | reverse complement strand
AAGGCTTCAACCAAAGACAAACAACTCAAAGAAGCTGTTCAATACATCAAACAAAAATTAGATGGCGCCAAGTGGTTTATAGACAGTGTTAAACAAAGACAACAAACGCTTCAATTAACCATGACGGCTATTGTTAGTGCGCAAAAAGATTTCTTTTTATACGGTGATGAAATGTCTTTGAAACCTATGATTTTAAAAGACATTGCCGATAAAATTCAAATGGATATTTCTACCATTTCAAGAGTGGCCAATAGCAAATATGTTCAGACAGATTTTGGCATTTTCCCATTGAAATATTTCTTCAGCGAAGGCATAGTCAATGAGAGCGGAGAAGAAGTAAGCAATCGCGAAGTCAAGAAAATTTTGAGCGATGCCATTCAAGCTGAAAGCAAAAAGAAGCCATTAACAGACGAGGCCTTAATGGACTTGTTAAAAGAAAAAGGCTACAATATTGCCAGAAGAACGGTGGCTAAATACCGCGAGCAATTGAATATTCCGGTGGCTCGTTTAAGAAAAGAGCTTTAAACCAAGATTTGAGCAGTGTGAGCTTTAGTGTTCACCTTGTCAATTATCTCTTGGATCTTACCTGTTTCATCAATGATAAATGTTGTGCGCGCAATGCCCATGTATTGTCTGCCATACATACTTTTTTCTACCCACACACCATAGGCAGTGGCAACGGCATTGTCTGTATCTGCTAACAAATCAAAAGGCAGGTCGTATTTTTCTATGAATTTAAGGTGGCGTTTGGCTTCATCAGGACTAACCCCCAAAATCTGATAACCCGCTTTGATGAGGGCTTTGTAATTGTCTCTTAAATCACAAGCTTCAGCTGTACAACCTGGGGTATCGTCTTTAGGGTAAAAGTATAAGACCAATTTTTTACCTGCAAAATCTTTAAGTTGTCTGATGGTTCCGTTTTGATCTGGGCATTTGAATGCCGGTGCTTTTTTGCCAATTGTTGGAGTGCTCATGGTATGATAATGTTTCTGCTGATGCGTTTTTCGTTAAGTCTATTGTCTCTAACAATTAACTCAATAAAATGTTTGCCCGATGGCAATGGCGTTGGAATGCGGCCATGAATTGAACCAGGTGTATACTCCAATAATACCCATTGGCCATTGATGTAGAAATCATAGTCTTTAATTCCTGATCCACCATCGCTTACAGAAAAAGAAAAGTAGCGGTTTTGATTAAAGGCATTCACTTGTACATAGGGCGCAAGTGTATCGAGCACAACGTGGTAAGCGCCAAACTCTTTTACAGAGGATTTCAACCACGCTTTTTCATACAATTCGCCTCCGTATTGTCTGCCATCTGCACTGATCACAGTCATCTTGTTAGCTAGTTGCGATTGTTGACTGTTCAGCCTGAAATAAAGGTCAAATTTTTTATCGAGTGGCACCAAAGTATTGCCAATGCTGTAGTGGTTATTGCCAATGCGCTTGTATGCTACTTTGTAGTCTGAATACAATGTATTTTTGGTAAACCCAATTTTAAAATCAGAGTTAATGGGCAATAAGTTGTCTTTATTAGCAAAAGCTGTTACTGTAGGGC
Organism: Bacteroidia bacterium; assembly: GCA_044368575.1. Lineage (GTDB taxonomy): Bacteria > Bacteroidota > Bacteroidia > NS11-12g > UBA955 > JABMMZ01. The sequence goes on along the minus strand of JBIPPH010000068.1, from coordinate 3,953 downwards.
CTTGCGTCGGAATAAAATGATGTACTGATTTGCCATCAATAGCACCTTGAATTTGAACAGTTACGGTTGTTTTATTCCCGTTAATATCATTGGCAATTAATTTAAAAACATGGACTGAGCTATCGTTAATGGTAAACCAACCTTCATTAGGAGATTGGCTCCAGAACGTTAAAGTGCTGCCATCGTCTTTAAACAGTTTATGCAGTTTAGTGCCTGATTCTTTAAAGCGCCTAAAGTCAATGTAGTTATTGTGCATGCGCATTTGCGAGAACATAAATTGCTCTAAACGACAATCGTAAAACAACTCGTTGTTATGATAAACTTGAATGTAATTGACACCATTATTGTCACCCATAGATTTAGCATAATCGCGCATTACAGCGCCAAAGGCATAAGTACCATAAGCCATTTTATGGGTCCCAATTTTATAACTGATTTGCTTTTTCTTTTTGCCCACTTTCACCGTTTGGTGGCTGTACAAAGGCAAGTGGATAGAAGGGTAATGACCAAGGTGTAATTTCTCAAAAGTGTCTCTTTGATATAAGTATACATCGCTGATACTTGGTGCTATTACATCGTACATGTTGAGGCCAAACAACAACGGATTTACTGGGGCTTCTGAGACGGTTTCTCTGATTTCAAAATGCAGATGTGGCCCTTGAGAAGAGCCGGTGTTACCACTGTATGCTACCATTTGACCTTGTTTAACGCTCAGCAAATCTGGCTCTGGATGCAACTCCACTTCATATTGTTCTAAGAGGTATTGGTTTTTGAGTATATACCAATTGATCCATTCAGGGAAGTCGTTTAAGTGCGCATACACACTGGTATATCCATTAGGGTGGGTAATGTAGAGGGCTTTGCCATAACCAATGGTTGAAATATTAATTCTAGAAATATACCCATCACCAATGGCCAACACATGTCGCCCAATTTTGCCATCAGTTCTGATATCAAGCCCACCATGAAAGTGATTAGGACGCAATTCACAATAGGTGCCTATGACTTCATTTTTACCGTTAAAAGGCCAAATGAAATCAGTTTTAGGATAGGGTTTTTGAGCCCAAAGGCCTTGCGTGAAAACAGCACTAAAAAGGATTAAAAAGAGGGCCTTGCGCAAACTCATTTGATGTCGAAGGCTAATAAGGTTTCATTCTCTATACTGGCTTTTAAATGATCGCCAATCTTAACAGCAGCCACCCCTGCAGGCGTACCCGTGAAAATTAAATCGCCCGTTTTTAAGGTGAAATATTTAGACACAAAAGCAATGATGTCATTGATCTTAAACAACATGTCTTTACTGTTTCCCAATTGCACCACTTGACCATTGATTTCTAATTCAAAATGAATAGACTCAGCCTTGTGATCGAAAGGAATGAAACGCCCTACAGCAGCTGAACCATCAAAGGCCTTAGACAATTCCCAAGGCAAGCCTTTTTGTTTTAAGTGGCTTTGTACATCGCGGGCTGTAAAATCAATCCCCACTGTTATTTGACTGTAATATTTGGAGGCAAATTGCGGCAATATGCTTTTACCAGCCTTATCAATTTTAATCACCAATTCTAATTCATGGTGAATGTCTTGACTGAATTCAGGTAAATAAAAAGGCTCATTGTTTTTAAGCAAAGCTGTATCAGGTTTGCAAAAAATAACGGGTTGTTCAGGAACCTCATTGCCCAATTCTTTGGCGTGTAAGCTGTAGTTTCTGCCAATGCAAATGATTTTCATTGCTACAAACCTAATACAAATTACTAAGTCAAACAGAAAGGATTATGAACAAGGCAAGGCGAAGTGTTCAGTTTTTTAAGAACCTGCACCACCATGGTAAATTGTTCTGAATAATTTGCAAATAATGCTGGCAAACAGAACCGAATTTAGCGTAAAAATAAGCCACCGATTGAATGTCAGAACCTTCAAAATCGAAGACCTGATCTGAGCCCGCATAGGCTTTTAAAACCTCATCAATTAAGATATGAGTAGCCCCCAATTTTTTACCCGCTTCAGTTGGGGCAGCCATAGCATAATGTATGCGTTTGTTGGATTGAAAAAAGAAACCAGCACATAACAATTGGCCTTGTTTATCATAGATGGCTCTGGTAAAGCCTTTGTTCAAACCAATAGCTTTTTGAGCACAATGAGAGATGAGTCTTTTGAGGGTATTGGTCTTAGGATAGTGCTGTCCGTAGGCAGCAAAAAAACAATCGGCTACCAATTCAACAGGGCAATTGTTTTCGACTTCATAACCTTCAATAATCGCTTTCGCTAAATTCTTTTTGGCATCGGCATTATACTGGTCGTAAATCTCTGCATAATTTTGTTTCAAATCAATGCAATAACTGCTTCTGCTGATGAAGGTCGTTTTGGGGCCGTAGTAAGTGTTTTCGTAATTCAAATGCATGTTCCAATATTTAAATGATTTTGGAATACTGAGCATAAAAGCTTGCATGCGTTCTGAAGTAATTTTATTGAGACTGTATACGCCCAACTGTTGACAGAAATACGGTTGGTACAAGTATTTAAAGCCAAACTTTTTTTTCCAAACCAATGGCATTACCGCTTCGTAGTCGCCTAAAATGAGGGCATCCCAACGTTTGCCCGCCATGCTGTTGAGGAAAAAACTATAGGGGTATACCATACCGTTGTAGGCCCTGCTGATACAAGCATCCCACTTAGTTTGGTCAATGTGTTTGTGTTTAATGTACCTAATGTTTTCCATGACACCAATACTGAAATAGCGCATCAAAATGTTGCCAGCCTCTGTGTTGGCTTAACGACTCATTATGAAATACAAAGGTAAAAGGTATTTGCAAGGTTTTGCAGATTTTTATCCAATCAGAGGAAGCTTGTATGCTCGCTTCTGCTGTGAGTCGTTGATGTTGTTTGAAGGCTACATCCATGGCCACAAAAGGATGTATACATAAGTCTGTCACCTGATTGTTTTCCAAATCAAACCAATAAAAACATTGAGCCGTTGCCGCGCGAAAGCCAGCCGTTTTGGAATAACCCATACTGTGTTCATGTTGAATGCCAATAGACAATAACAGGCGGTATGAATCTGGTAATTTGAAGCGTAAAAAATGTTGTCGTGCATGCAGCACTTTTGTGCCGATTATGGCTTCAAGTGTTTGCTTTTGTTGTAAGACTTCAGCTTGGTTTAAATAGGAAGCATAAGAAGGGTGGATGCCCACAATATGCCCAGCCTTTTGAACCGCTTGTATGATGGCTTTAAACCCTTCTGCTTTTATGCTGATGTTTTTATCATATTGACCATAGGGGCCTAAAAGAAAAAAGTAATTGGCCGTATGTGGTTTCAAGGCTTCGAATTGCCAATCGAAATTGTCATTAGGATCAGGTTGTTTACCCAGCAATACTAGAGCCCTTTGTTTCAGTTCAGAAAATCGACAGAACAGCAGGTCCTTAGCGAAGGCTAAACCAGTGCGCAAAATGGATCGGCCTTTATAGGCATATACTGCATCGATGTCTATGCTTGGAACATGTTGAAATTGCTCGATTTTAAAGGCATTTGGGCTATAGCCTGCTTTTGCCATTAAATGTTGTTTAAAGGCATGAATCCAAACATCAATAATGGGTTGAAATCCTACCGCTTTTAAACAAGATTGTTCTGCATCAAATCGACCATGTTCATCTGTAGAATTGCTCTGGTATTCTTCGTATCGGCTTAAATGAAAAAAGATGGCAGACAAGGCATCAGGCCAAGTGGCTTCTTCAAAATCGAAATCCGATAAGTGCAAGAAATCTGCTACGTGGTATTGTTTTTTAACCCCTTCATCGAATAATAGGCCATGAGGCAGGACCGTTTTATTGGCCTGGTTGTTGGTTGGTCCGTAGTAGATGAAGTAGTCAGATGGGTTGGTAATTGTTGAAGCATCCGTCCATTCGAACCCAATTCCCAAACGTTGATTGAACACATAATCTAATGTGTAATCGAGTCT
>JBIPPH010000067.1:0-5627 GCA_044368575.1 Bacteroidia bacterium | reverse complement strand
CGGGAAAAACATGAGCAAAGAAACTACTGATACTCTAGGCCATCAAAAACAAGTGAATTATGCCTTAAGAGCCAACATGACCCGTGAGGAATTCATTGCTGAACTGTTAGATGGCTTAAGCACACCGCCGAGTTATTTTCCAAAAAATGTGTTGATGAATGTTCAAGGGTATGAAAGTCTTGACAGCATCTTAGAAAAAGGCAGCAAAGCGCTTGACCCACATTCATTTGAGGCAGTTGCCAATGCATCAGATGCACTTTTGCTTGATACCAGAGATGCCAATGCTTTTGCTAAAGGGCATATTCCCAATTCAATTAACATAGGGATTGATGGCAATTTCGCACCTTGGGTAGGCGCATTGATTACGGATATCAAACAAGCCATTTTAATTATTGCCGATGAAGGCCGCGAACAAGAAGTCATTACAAGATTATCAAGAGTTGGGTTTGACCACTCAATAGGCTGTCTTAAAGGGGGCATAGCCGCATGGCAAGCCGCTGGTTTTGCGACCAATCAAATCAAACGCCTTAGTCCAACTGAATTTGCAACAACTTACAAGGCCGGCACGCTAACAATTGATGTAAGAAATGCCGCTGAATTTAGATCTGAACATTTAAGCCATGCCATCAATATTCCCCTAGATGATATCAACAATCACCTAAGCGAATTTCCAAAAGACCAAGCCTTTGTTATTCATTGTGCTGGGGGCTACCGCAGTATGATAGCCGCTTCTATTTTAAGCGCAAGGGGTTGGCAAAACTGTTTAGATGTTGAAGGAGGTTTTGCCGCCATAAAGCCCTTAGGCTTGGAATGTATTACTCAAACTTGTCAAACTAAACTAAACCAATAAACTATGATGATTACAGATGACTTTTTAGTCGCCAACTTGAAATGCAGTGGTTGTGCTAAAACCATTCAAAACAAACTCAGTGAAATACCCGGTGTTCTAACCGTTAAGGTAGATCCTGAACATGCCAGTGTAAAAGTAGAACATGAAGAGAGCACGCTAAGAAGCAGCCTAAGCGAACAATTAAAAACTTTAGGCTACCCAGAAATTGGCGACGACAACAACCTTTTAACCCAAATGAAAAGTTACGCCAGTTGCATGATTGGCAAATTAAGCGACTAAATATGAACAGTTCATTTCAAGCAATCATTAATGGCGATCAACCTGTGTTGATAGATTTCCATGCAGAATGGTGTGGCCCTTGTAAAACCATGAAACCTATTTTAGAAGACCTCAAACAACAAATGGGCGACAAGGTAAAAATCATTAAAATTGATGTCGACAAAAACCAAAGATTGGCTGCAGAGCTAAAAATACAAGGAGTCCCTACTTTGATTTTATACCGAAATGGCCAAGCGCTTTGGCGTCAAAGTGGTGTGGTCAGTAGTATTGATTTAAAAAACAAAATCAACTCCTTGGCTTAAAAGGCTGCATACAAATATCGTATAGCACTTTAATGTCTTTTAATTCAGCGCTCAAAGGTGCTTGTTGTAAAATCACTTCTGCATACTGTAATTGCAAAACGTTATTTTGATTTTGCATGATCAAGGGCTTAACAATTGGCCAAAATTGCAACTGCCCAGCCTCATCTTTGTACAATTCTATTTTCAAATACGCACACAAATGACACCAAGTGTAAATATCATAGGCCACAAAATCGGCTAAGCTGTATATAGCAAATCCTTTTTTGAGTTGGCCGGTCTGCTTTGAAGTGTATTCATAGAAAGTCCAAGGTTGTAAATTGTGTGGGTGAGACCCTGCAATAATGTCAACACCAGTGGCTTCAAAAACACGTTCAAACAAGTCAACTGTTTGCTCTGAAGGATATGCCTGATAAGCATTTCCACAATGCAAGGAGCATATTATAAATTCTGCTCCAGCGGCTCTACACAAGTCAACTTCATTGACGATTTCTTGAATATCACAATTATAGGTATTCAACCTCAATGCATTCACTTTCCATGGTTTATCCACGGGTCTTTCAAATTGATTTAAACTGAAAGTAAAGGCCACAAAACCAATCTTAATGCCATTGCATTCAATTATGGTAAAGGCTTGGTCTTGCGCTTCTTTTCTGGCGCCTACAGCCATGATATTATTAGCCTCTAAATAGGCTAAGGTTTGATCTAAGCCTTCAACGCCTTGGTCTAAACTGTGATTATTACAAACACTCAACACATCGTAGCCTTTGAATTGCGCATTACCTGAGAACACACGCATCATGTCTTCATTGGCATTGAAATGCATATCATTCAACATGACCTCAGGCACAAATGCTGGTGGCAGTTGTCTTACCAGAGGGGTTTCCAAATTGGCAAACACGAGATCAGAAGCAAAAAAATCTGGCCCCACGCTTTGCCATAAGTTTTGGGTATTTTGAGCTGTGAGCATGGCATAAGGCATTAGATCACCCCCTATAGATAGCGTTGCCAACTTCGTGTATTGATCTGGCTGTCCAAGTGGTTTAAAATGTTGGCGCACACGCTCGCTGCCTGGCAAATCAGATGACTTAAAATAGTATTTATATGCAAAATATAGAATGTCTTTAAACGACATATAGCGAGGATTCTCTTCAAAAGCCCTAGGGTATTTCCAAGCTTTTCCTTTTAGGACATACAAAGGTAAACACAAGACATAAATGAGGCTGCAAAGCAACTTTCCAAAACCTGAATATGGTCTTACAATTTTCAAATGATTAAGCGCCTAACATTAATCTGCCTAAATAGAAATACACACTTAAGCCCACTACGTCATTCAAGGTAGTTACAAAGGGCCCTGTGGCTAAGGCAGGATCTATCTTGAACTTTTCGAGCACCAATGGGATGATGGTTCCTAACAGCGATGCGAAAATTATCACTGTGATAAGGGCAACACTTACCACTAAGCTTAAGTTAGATTGTTGTCCTAAGAAAATATTGAAAATTAATAATATGGCAGAACAAGCCAAACCATTGATTAGAGAAACTGCAAATTCTTTGGCCAATTTGGGAATAATGTTTTTACTCGCTAAGGTGTTATTGGCTAAGCCTTGAACAATAATTGCCGAAGATTGCACGCCTGCGTTCCCTCCCATTGCCGCTACTACAGGCATAAAAAAGGTTATCTGAGGCAAGGCTGAAATATCGCCTTCGAAATGGGAAACTAAAATTGAACTACCCAAGCCGCCTAAAAGTCCTACCATTAGCCAAGGCAATCTCGCCCTAGATAATATGAGTACTTTATCGTCACTGGCAACGCTTTCACTCAAACCCGCTTGTAATTGGAAATCCTTATCGGCCTCTTCTTTGATGAAATCAATGACGTCATCAATAGTGATCCTTCCGATTAAACGGTTCATGCTGTCAATTACTGGAATAGTGATCAAATCATATTTGTTCATTAATCGGGCAACTTCCTCTCCAGTAGCATAAGCATTGACTGCTATAAATTCTGTATTGGTTATTTCAATTACAGAGGTGTGGGCCTTAGACAATACAATATCTTTCAAAGACACAACCCCTTTTAAGATGGTTCTGTCATCAACAACGTAAACTGTATGAACTGATTCTACCTCTTCAGCTTGGGTTCTAATTTCTTCAATACATTGGCTCACCGTCCAATTGTGTTTTACTTGAACCAATTCTTTAGCCATTAAACCACCAGCAATGTCATCGTCGTAATGCAACATTGTGGTCAGGTTTTTGGCATATTCTTGATCATGTAAAAAAGACAAAACTTCTTCCGCTTTTCTAGTCGGCAACAAGTTGAGAATATCTACAGAGTCATCAGAATCCAAGTAAGAAATAACATCGTCTGCAATTTCTTGTGGGGCATAACCTTTAAAAAAACGCTCTTGTAATTCAGGATCTAGGGAACGAATTACTTCAACAGCGTATTCTTTCTCTACAACCTTTATAATGTATTTGGCTTCATCTAACTCAATGTCCCAAAAAATATCTGCGACGTCTTCAGGATGATGGTCCTGAAGTAAAGCCACAACCCCTTCTTGATCCTGAGCTTGGATCAAAGGCTGAATAAGCACCAAAAGTTCTTTATCTGTTACTTGATGGCTCATTGTAGTTCAATGAATTGAGTCAGTTTAATAAAATCTTGAACGCTCAGTTGTTCAGCACGCAATTTAGCATATTCATGGCTTTCTTGCAGATTAAATTTGTGTAAAGCATTGCGCAATGTTTTACGGCGTTGGTTAAAAGCTGCCTTCACCACTTCAAAGAACAAAGTCTTAGAACAAGGTAAAACTGTATTGGCTTTTCGAACACATTTAATAACGCCTGTAAACACTTTAGGTGGCGGGGTGAATTTTTCAGGGCCAACCGTAAAGGCATACTCACAATCATAAAAAGCATTAAGTAAAACACTCAATATGCCATAGGTTTTAGACCCTTCTTTGGCTACCAACCTCTCTGCCACTTCTTTTTGGAACATCCCACCAAACCCTTGCACATGATCAACATTGTCTAAAATTTTAAAGACAATTTGAGAACTGATATTGTAAGGAAAATTCCCAATTATAAGCATATCATTGGCAATTTGACTCAGGTTAAAACTATGCTTTAAAAAATCGCCTTCTGTTAAGCGCAAGCCTTTGGGTACAAAATGTGTGGTCAAATAGGCCACTGATTCCGTATCAATTTCAATAGCTGAAACTGTGGGATAATATTGAAGCAGATGTTCAGTTAAGACCCCAGTACCAGGACCAATTTCGAGCACCGGCAGTGACTGAGGGTGTTTAGCAAACAACAAAGCCACATCTTGAGCCACAGATGGATCATTCAAAAAATGTTGTCCGAGGTGTTTCTTGGCTTTGACTGAGAATTTCACGATTCAAATTTACAGTCAATTCCCCGATATGCCTAAAATATTCCCTTGAAATATATTCTTGGTACGGTTTTTGAAATTTCAAAAAAGAATTGCATTTTTGAACTCATATGAAAAACATTTTACTTTCATCGCTGCTATGCTTGGTCGTATTCCCGATCATGGCTCAAGAAACCCCTGGCCAAGTGCCTACTATGGTTGCTCAGCCCAGCCTAAACCCTGAATTTGTACAATTTAAAGTCACAGCTCATGATTTTGGCAATGTGAAACAAAATGTACCGGCCTCTTACACTTTCGAATTTAAAAATGTTGGCAATAGAGACATTTCATTGATCAATGTTCAAGCTTCTTGTGGTTGTACTACTCCAAACTGGAAAGGCGGCGTATACAAACCAGGCGAAACCGCTCAAATTATAGCTACTTATAATGCTGCATCAGAAGGTTACTTTTCTAAGAATGTTACCGTAACCACTTCAGAAGGTGTTACCCCTTTGAATATTTCAGGTATGGTTTTAATGCCGAATGCCTTTGACCAATGGAAACATACTCAAGATTCAATTGATGCCTCTAAAAACAAAGTAGAAGCAAAAGCTAAAGCCACTACTAACAGCAAGTCAACTAAAAAAGCAAAAGACACTAAGACCAAAGCCATTATCGAAGGCGACCGTCCTAAACTAACACCAACAACCAAATAATTAAATAGACCTTTACAATATGAAAAAACTAGCATTATTTAGCTTAGCAGCGCTCTTAGTATTGAGCATGGAAGCTTTTCAAGGAGACCAAACAGCTAAAAAACCAA
>JBIPPH010000066.1:0-5724 GCA_044368575.1 Bacteroidia bacterium | reverse complement strand
CTTTTAATTATCAGTTTCACCTTATATCTATACATTCAATTCATTTTAAAATTAATCAGAAAAAAACAAACCCCATGAAATCAATACTATTTATTTTATCCTTTTTATTCTTGAGCTTTCCTGTAGTGCAGGAAAGCAATTCTTACAACAAAAATTATGTTGACATATTAGTAGACCAAGCGTATTTGGGCGAAAACTTTGATTATATCATCATGAAACGTGATAGTCAAAAAGTAAAAGCTGCTTATTTTGCTGAAAATATCAATAGCATTAAAACCAAATACCAAGAATTCGCAAAAACCAAAAACATTATTTGTTATGCTGCAGCAGGCTATTTAGGTGGCAATTACGATGTGGTTAAAAACCTTACTATTGTTTCCGGTAAAACCATTGAATCCAATTTAAATAAAACAGAATTTGATGCCCTTGTTATCATTTATGCTACTGGAGGGGTTGTTGTTTCCAATCTCAAAAATGGTGATTTAAAATTACAAGGAAGTGGAGCTGATCCCAACCAAGCATTGAATTTAAGAAAAAATGATTGGGATCTTACATTCTTCAAAGAATGGTGCGCAAAAGAGAAGGCCACTGTTTTTCAAACACATTTACTGGCATACAACAACAATTTAATAATCGCCAATGATGCTGACGAAAAAGCTGGTAAGACAAAATCAGCAGTTAGAAGATTCTTAGTGGTTGGCAAAAATAGTTTAGGCAAATTAAAACACATTGTCATCAATTGCCGAAAAGAGTCTGGCTTAAGACATGCTTCTGAAAAATGCTTTAATTTTTGTAAAACCAGTTTGGGCATCAATGTTACCTTTATGATCAATCTAGATACTGGTGCTCAAAATGTATTTGGAGCTTATAATGCTGATGGCACAGTTAACAATAGCATACTTAAAGATGGCGGTGTAACAACTCTAGACAAAGCCCATAACTTGTTGGTCTATTATTATGAATAATAACCAAAATATGCAATCGAATTGGATGAAGCAGACAATTTGGGTAATTGCTGCTTCATTTCTAATACATGTACAAGCTTGTGCAGCGAGTAAATCTGAAGCTAAAAAACCATTGGTTAATGATAGCTTACAAAGTAAAATTGACAGTTTCTATCAAAACATATTCAATATATCCAAACATGAGCAAATAAAGACTGAAATCTGTGAAGAAATTCAATCCCACATCAATACTTACAATAGATTATCTAACATAAACAACAACTATAAAACAGTTTTAAAAAGCATTGATAGTCAAGTTGCGAAGCAAAAAAACAAGTCTGACAGTTTATTCATTTTCAAATCAAAAATTCAGAAAACGATTCAAGAAAATGACTCCAACATCATTTACTTAAAACGATTGGTTAATATTCAAAAAAAAGAGGAAAAAGCAATTAAAGAAACCATTTCTAAATTAGAGTCAAAATCCAATGGGATTAAAATTAGCATTAAACAGCTAGTTACCCAATTAAATGGCCCCATCAATATTCGATTAAATGGTGGCACTATAAATTGTTTTATTGTTGACCCAAAAATCTACTACATTAACACCCATTTAATCAATCCTAAAGGAGACTATTTTCATACCTTTTCAGCGCTTGATGCTTACTTTAAATCTAAAAAGGATAGTTGTGAAATGATCACTAATGCTGGTATGTTTGAACCAAATTACCAACCTGTTGGACTGTATATTGAAGCGGCCAAAAAGGTTAAAAACCGATTGAATACAGATACTTTTTATAATTCAGATAATTTTCACCTTTATCCTAATGGCATTTTCTTCATCGACTCCAATACGATACCATGCATTAAAACAACGAAAGCCTTTAGAACTCTTGACAGCGCTTATGTCAAAAAAATTAAAATCGCGACCCAATCTGGTCCTATGCTTATTATTGACAAAACCATACATCCTAAATTTTCTAAAATATCATCAAACGATAAAATTAGAAGTGGTGTTGGCATAATGCAAGGTAATAAAGTAGTATTTGCTTGTACTGAATATCCTGAAACCTTCTATAATTTTGCAGACTTTCTTAAAACCATTTTCGGTTGCGATAATGCACTGTTTTTAGATGGAGCGATTTCTAAAATGTACCTTAAGGGCTATAATCAACCAGACGGTATTATGCATTTTGGCCCAATGATAAGTATAAGTAGACTTAAAAAGTAGAATAATACCTTTTTACAGCTTTTGTATTTTTTAGGCCTCTAACAATAGTATAACCTATATCGATTGTGTAGATAACACCAACCATAGCCCCTGTGCATAAAAACACCTTATGAGCAATATTTGCTTGTTGGTATGCTTTTAACATACTTGATTGGTTTTGGGCATTAAGATAATCTTGGTATTGTTTGTTAGCATATAACCAAGATCCGACGCAAAGCACTGCCCCTGTTATAAAAAATTTACTGACGTGTTTTGTATACTTATTTTTTGCAACTTGTTTTGAGCCCCAGCCTGGAAGAATCATAGACTTAAACACATGCCTACTGCCGCTATAAGATTTTACCCCTTTGATATAGGTCGTTGAAGAATGTTCCCCATTAAAGTCTATTTCCTTTACAGTCACTTTGTAGCGCGCTAATGGATCATTAAGATTATCAGTCCTCTGAGCAACAGTTTTATTGTTTATTTGCTTATAATCTGTTCGAATATCGTAAAAATTAATCCGAGTACTCCATTTCAAATCAAACACAAAACTGTCTTTCGCTTTAACCATTATTTCCTTTTTAGTTTTATTGATGTAAATACTTGGAGATTTATATAAATCAACATTTTCATTCAAATACCTTAAAAGATCATCCAAATTAGATTGAGTAGCAGAGGCATTTGAAAACTGTTTTGCACCCTTATCGTCCGATAAGAAATTAATTTGACCTTGTATAATTCCATTTTCCCTACCAATAACGAAATCTGCTTTCAGCTTATTTTTAGCCGCTAATAGAATTTCGTTGTAGCTGTTATTATTTATGTTTCTATAAAGATAAGTTCTATCTTTAGCACTCTGTTCTTCTGCATAATCCCTCTTTTGTGTAATCTCTGCCACTGAAATATCTTTACTGTATTGGGCCAGCAAAGTATTGTATATATATGCCGCCTTCAGATAACGAGCATTTTTGAACTCATTATTGGCATATTTAGTTAAAATCTCGGCTATATTTGAAAAGATATATCCATTGATGCAATTTGTTCGATTGCCTTTAGCATCTACCCCCACTATCGAATATTTGTCTCTAAAATTAAGTGTATCATTTAACAAGACATTTAATTCCGGACCAATGTGAATTGCTGAACCCAAACAATCGCCTATATACCATTCCCAATGTCCATTAGCGGGTAAATGTCCTCCCTTTGGCTTGAGCACAATTTTGCTTCCTAATACTGCCCTTTCTTGATCACAATTCACTTCGCCATTGGCATTAAATATTTCAATAGAACTCGGCGCTTCTAATGCATCAAATGTTTTGTTTTCATATAAGACAAAATTCTCCACTTTGGCCTCTATGAGTTCAATTGAACTATTATCATTGGTGATTAACTCAAACAATTGACTGGTCCCATTACTGAGAATTAATTTTTTTTCGACTAAAATATCTGAAGAAGAGAAATTAGAATAGGCACTGCCAAACCATCTTGAATAATTTTTATCTGTTTGACCCAGTGGCAATGAGAACCTTAGAAGATTTGAAAGCCCATTGCAATTTATGTATTTTAACTTAAGATTGAGATAAATATTATTTGAACTAAAATTACCATTGTAATTCACCATAAAGGTAGTTGGATTAGGACAAATATTAGGTTCTTGTTTTATTTCAACCTTCAAATTAATTCCATTCTCATGGTCAAAAATAGTTTTGAATACATCATCAATGAATAAAGGTTCAAAAGTTTTTATTGGTGACGCTTTTGCGGATGAATTGTTTTTATTTTGAGACCAAAGATTGGTCAATGAAAAAGTTGAAATTATTAGTAAAATACAAATCTTAACTACTTTCATTGAACAAAGGCTAATAGTGAATGGTAAAAACCATTGTTGAATTTTGAATCAATAATAATTTTTGAGGTATATTCAGAATTTTTTGGGATGATTTTATTATAGACTCTATCATGTAAGTCCCCTTCATTAGGGTCCCAAAATAATGCCAAACAAACAACCTGTGTATTTCCTTCATTGTAGCTTAAACTATTGTCATTCAAATTTAAATTAACAGATGTTAAATCAATTGAAATGCCAGCTGTTTCAGTCTTGATTTTCTGTCTTAACTGGTCTAAACTTGAAGCCTTTATGATATGCTTATTAGAATTTGATTTAGGCTTTGAAGGTGTTTTATCATCAGGGCAACCTTTTTTAGAAGGCTCACCATATTCATAGGGGCATTTATCTTTTTTGTCGGGAACCCCATCATTGTCTGAGTCTTTGGATTTTCTGGGATTAGGCACAGGGTTAGGATTTGTTACAGTTGCATCTTCAACTGGAGGCGTTTTGGGAGGGTCAGGTGTAAAAACATTGTTTATTCGACTAAGTACCCAAAAATAAAAAATAAGGGTTAAAATATAAAACAAAAAGCCAGTCCAGGCCGCCACTTTAGAAGCATTGCTTTTAGGTTGATTTTGATCGTATATGATATTTGAGGCATATTGAGGCGTTTCATCAGGAGCAGGTCCATAGTTATTGTTTACAGGATCCCCTTTTCTGAAAAACACTATTAAATTATAAAAAGGAAGCCATAAAATCCAACCAGACTTACCAATGTCATGGGCTCTTTTAATGGCCTGAATGAAAACTACAATGTTTAGTGTTAAAAGTAGAAGAAATAAACAAAATAGTCCAAATAAGCCACTGCCATTAAAAAACAAATAAACAATTGCTGATAAAAATAAATTACCCACACCTCCTAGCCAAAAATATCTAGCCAAAAAGGTTGCTCTAGAAATTCTGCCAGCGCTTCTTAGATATCCTAATTCACTTTTTTGCATACCGCAATTATACAAATTATATCAGTTAAGTGCAATAACAAAATGGATCTTCCATACCAATAAAATTTAAAAATTTTTAAAAAAAATTGTATAATTGCTCAAAAATTAAAAAATATGTCAGATAAAATGCAAATTCCACCTATAGTTAAAATCGGTGCTTGGTTATTAAGTTTAATCGTTTTTGTCGTAGGCTTTTGGCACACTCACCTGGGGCTTCAACAAATGAAACCTTTCAACTCAGAATATGGAAGTATTGCCATTGCGGCCATAGTTTTAATATTACTTTTAATTACTTATTGGTTTGCAGTGAATGGAAAAACAATGGCCTTGATTTTTTACATCGTCTGTGGGTTTTTCTTCTTTATATTTAACTTGAATTACTTTTACCCTTCATATGTGGCTAGAGTATTAGTTCAAAACGAAGCAAAAGCACTCAATGACACATTGCAGAAATACACCAATGGTTCATCAGTATTATCATTAGCAAAAAACAGCCCTGCGGTTTCAGATTACTTAAGTTTAACTACTTTAAAAAGCGACGTTACAACTGAAATTACTAATAATGGTTTTGGACCTGAATCCCAAAAGAAAACCAATGAATTCAATGCTATTCTAAGCAAATATAACATTCCTTTGATATCTTTTAGTGCTTCAACAGCATCAACAACAAATGATAAAGTTAAGCAAGACAAAATGAAAAAGGATGTTATAGATGCATTTGATAAAAGGATTCAGGAA
>JBIPPH010000065.1:0-5727 GCA_044368575.1 Bacteroidia bacterium | reverse complement strand
AACAAACTGTGTAAATAAAAAAGCCCTTCTATGCTTTCACCTTCACTTGGGTTTCGGTGAATTAGAAAAGCTACGAAGGGCGAAACAAAAGTTTTGGAATTCTTTCGAGAAACATAAACAAACTATTTGATATCCAATAAAATTGAAAATAATCAATCATTGATCTAATTATATCCCCTAAAGTGGTCATTGACCACCGAAGCCCTGAGTATCATCTTAAAAAAACAAACTGTGTAAATAAAAAAGCCCTTCTATGCTAAAGCTACGAAGGGCGAAGGTGGTACCTCCAGGAATCGAACCAGGGACACAAGGATTTTCAGTCCTTTGCTCTACCAACTGAGCTAAGGTACCTCAGTAATTGGGAGTGCAAAAATATTCTTTTTTTAACTTTATCCAAACTATTTTTTCTTTTTTTGATTAATATTGAAGCTTCATTTATATGATTAGTCAAATCGCTTTCATACTCATAACCGGCCTAGGCATAGCCTTATGCGCCAAACGTATTGCCAGCATTAAACGCAATATTCTATTAGGTAAAGACGAAAACCGCAGCGACCAAGCTGGCTTAAGGCTCCGCACCATGCTAACAGTTGCTATGGGACAAAGCAAAATGGGACGTAGACCCTTGGCCGCATTCTTTCATATCATATTATATGCGGGCTTTATACTTATCAATATTGAAGTCTTAGAAATCATAGTTGATGGTATATTGGGAACTCACAGAGCATTCGCCTCTTTTCTAGGCAACTTTTATGGGGTTGTTATTGGGTTCTTTGAGGTCTTAAGCATGTTGGTTATTTTAGCCTGCGTAGTCTTTTTAGTGCGCAGAAACTTCGGACAAGTTAAACGTCTAAAAGGCACTGAGATGAAAGGATGGCCTGTATTAGACGCCAATTATATTTTATTAATTGAGATCGTTCTAATGAAAGCCTTAATTGTAATGAACGCAGCAGACTCTGCCCTGCAAGCTCAATTCCATATGCCGATAAGCAGTTTATATGTTGGCTTTTTCAATCAGTTTTCTGCAACACAATTACATTTAATTGTTGAAATCGCCTGGTGGTTTCATTGGATTGGTATATTGTTCTTTATCAATTACATCCCTTATAGCAAACACTTACACATCTTCTTAGCCTTCCCTAATACTTATTACAGCAACCTAAACGCAAAAGGCTATATCCCCAATATGGCATCAGTGACCACTGAAGTTCAATTGATGTTAGACCCCAATGCAGCCCCGCCAGAAAACTACCAAGCTCCTGAAGGCTTTGGCGCCAAAGATGTTACAGACTTAAGTTGGAAAAACCTAATGGATGCTTACAGTTGTACTGAGTGTGGCCGTTGTACAAGTGTATGCCCCGCCAATCAAACTGGCAAATTACTATCGCCAAGAAAAGTCATGATGGATACAAGAGACCGTCTTGAAACATTAGGACCACTTAAGGACCAACATGGCAAAGACTATACAGATGGCAAAACATTGCACGATAGTATCAGTGCTGAGGAATTATGGGCTTGCACCACCTGTAATGCTTGCGTTGACATCTGCCCAATTAATATTAGCCCAGTAGACATTATTATGCAAATGCGTCAATACTTGGTAATGGAACAAAGTGCTTCACCATCCGAATTGAATGGCATGTTAAGCAATTTAGAAAACAATGGTGCACCTTGGCAATTCCCTCAATCTGATAGAGGCAATTGGACCCAAGCTTAAGCTTCTTTATTCATCATATCAAGCACTTGGTCTACCATTTTGCTTGAGCCAATAAAAATAGGCACTCTTTGATGAAACTGTTCTGGTGTAACTTCCATAACGCGTTGTTTACCAGTATGTGATTTACCGCCTGCTTGCTCTACCAAGAATGACATTGGATTGCATTCATACAGCAATCTCAACTTGCCATTGGGCGCTTTTTCAGTTGGTGGGTACATGTAAATACCACCCTTCAATAAATTTCTATGAAAATCCGCAATGAGCGAACCTATATAACGCGCTGAATAAGGGCGTTTTTCTGCTTTATTGTTGCCTTTGCAGTAATCTATATAGGCTTTAACACCTTCAGGAAATTCTTTCAAATTACCTTCATTCACAGAGAAAATACTGCCCATTTCAGGAATCATGATATTAGGGTGTGACATGCAAAACTCTTGAATAGAATCATCTAGGGTAAAACCAAAGACGCCATTACCAGTTGTATACACAAACATAGTCGCAGTACCATAAATAATGTAACCAGCTGCAACTTGGTGAATACCCGCTTGAAGAATGTCTTCTTTGGTAACAGGCTTATCAGGCGATAAACGTCTGTATATAGAAAATATAGACCCAATAGAGGCATTCACATCAATGTTAGAAGATCCGTCTAAAGGATCGATGGCCAAAATGTATTTAGCATTTTCACCACCTGGGCACCAATGAATGTCTTCATCTTCTTCAGACACCACACATACACAATTACCACTCAAATCCATCAAGCGCATAAAGATTTCATTGCTGATCACATCTAATTTCTTTTGCTCCTCTCCTTGCACGTTGGTTTCACCAAAATTGCCAAGAATATCAACCAAACCTGCCTTTCTAACATCTCTGTTAATCATCTTGGCAGCCAATTGTAAGTTCCTAAAAATGCTTGATAAATTGCCATTGACTTTAGGAAATTTGCTTTGTTCGTCGGCAATGAATTGGTTTAATGTAATAAGTGGATTTTGATTCATGACAGAAGTAATCGTATTTTTGCAAAAATAAACAAAAGGAATGAAAGTCTTTAAATTTGGTGGAGCTTCTGTTAAAGACGCTGCAGCAGTAAAGAATGTCGGACACATTATTGCCGAGCATGCTACAGACAAACTCTTGGTAGTGATATCTGCCATGGGTAAGACCACCAATGCCCTAGAGCAATTAGTGGCAGGCTTTTGGAACAATGATCAAAGCATAAAACAAAATAGTCTCGAAACACTTAAAACTTTCCATTTTAACATTGCAAAAGACCTGATCAGCGACCCTAAACATTATATATTCTCAGACCTTGAGGACCTCTTTATGGAATTGGAATGCTTGGTTGAAAAACCTGTGCCTCAAATCAGTTATGATGAAGTATACGATAGCATTATTTGTTATGGTGAATTATTATCAACTAAAATTGTTAGTGATTATTTGCAAAGCATTGATATTAGAAACAAATGGGTAGACGCAAGAAATTTTATCCAAACCGACTCTAATTTTAGAGAAGGCAGAGTCAATTGGCAAATTACTGAAGACACCGTTCAAAGCATATTGTTGCCCTACATTGAACGCAATACTGTGATTACCCAAGGTTTCATAGGCAAAGACACGCACAACAGAAGCACTACTTTGGGCCGCGAGGGTTCTGACTACAGTGCCGCTATATTTGCTTATTGCTTAAATGCCAACACTGTGACCATCTGGAAAGATGTTGCAGGCGTTATGAATGCTGACCCTAAGCGCTTCCCTAGTGCGATTAAATTAGATGCCATTAATTACAACCAAGCCATCGAATTGGCTTATTATGGCGCATCTGTTATTCACCCTAAAACCATACAACCTTTAAAGAGTAAAAACATACAATTGTATGTTAATTCATTCATTGATACCAAAGCCATAGGCACAGTGGTTAATAATGATGCAGCTAACCTTAAAGCTGAATGCTATATTGTTAAAACAGAACAAACTTTGCTCAATATTTCTACTAAAAACTACTCGTTTATTGCAGAAGACAACTTGAGTAAAATCTTTGATTTCTTTGCTCAACACAAAGTGAGAATCAATGTGATGCAAAATTCTGCCATTAGTTTTTCTGCCTGCTGCGACACTAAAGAAGATAAAATAGAACAGCTTTGTCAAGCCTTGTCTTCAGAATACCAAGTGGATACAATAAAAGATTGTCAATTGTTAACGATATACAATCCGAGTACAGAAACGGCTATTCCGAGTGCTTTTTCAGAAACTACCCCGCTTTTAAAACAGGTGCTTGGGCCTGCAATGCAGCTGGTATTAAGCATTGATTAAATCCATCAAACACTCCAAGGCTAATGCGTATCCATCTGTACCAAGCCCAACAATACTGCCACTGCATACAGATTGTAGCAAATCATTATGCCTAAACGCTTCTCTTTGTTCGATGTTAGTAATGTGGATATTAATGATTGGAATTGTTAGGCTAGCAATCGCATCTGCAAGCGCTACAGAAGTATGTGAAAAAGCCCCAGCATTGATTAAAATACCATCATATTGCCAATTGGCAGATTGAACTATCGTTACTAAATCTGACTCATTATTGGATTGGATATACGTTATTTTAACAGGGTATTGGGCGCATAATTCCTCATACAAATCAACAGCTGTTTTAGACCCATATATTTCAGGTTCTCGCTTACCCAAAAGGTTCAAATTAGGGCCGTGAATGAGGAGAATTTTAGGCATGGTTGTTTTGCAAACATTTTAACTCTACCTCTTCAATTCGAGCATTCTTCATTTGAAGAATTTGAATTTCAAATAGTTCATTAACAATCAATTCCTTTTCTTTTGGAATACTCTCACATATACTGATGATGTAACCACCCAAAGTATCGTAATCGCCAGTTGGTATGCCTATTTGATAAGTGTCATTTAAATAGTCAATTTCGTGTCTTCCACTGAATATGAATTGCTTTTCGTTGACTTTCACTTCCACTAAATCTTCAGTATCGTATTCGTCATCGATCTCTCCAAAAATCTCTTCTATAATGTCTTCGATGGTAATGATACCTGCTGTGCCCCCAAATTCATCAACCACTACTGCCATGCTCTTGCGTTTGAGTGTCATTTCTTTTAACTGATCATGCAAACTCTTGCTCTCGTTTGTTATCAAAATTGGCATAGTTGCCTCTTGAATTTGTTTAGGGTACTTAAACATGTTTACCTGATGAGCATACCCTGTAATGTTGTCTATATTTCCTTTAAAAACCGGAATTTTTGAATGCCTTGATTCTGTAAATAACTTATGTAAATCTTCAATGCTGTCTGTGTCTTCAATGGCAATAATTTCTGTTCTTGGCACCATACAATCACGCACTTTTAACTGCCCAAAATCCAGGGCATTCTTAAACATTTCTGTACTCAAATTAGCTTCTTCATTCAATTCAATTTGACCTGTTTGAGCAATCAGATGGTCTAAGTCTACCCTACTGAAAACTGGTTGAGAGGCATTGTGTTGCTCTCCTGTTAAGAGTTTCAAAATCAGTTTAGACAAAAAAGTAATCAACGATACTATCGGCCACAATAAGAAATAACTGATATGAAAAGGCAGGATGAGGGTATTTAAAACAAAATCAGGATTGATTCTAAACAAAGCTTTAGGTAAAAATTCTGCGGTAATTAAGACCAACAAAGTCGATAAAATTGTAATCAACACAAAGCGCCAAAAAATATCATGAATAGACGCTTGCAAAAGCTGATCTAAAACTTGCCCACTGTATATGCCATAAACAACCAATGACACATTGTTACCAATCAAAGTAGTGCTAATAAATCTAGAGGGATCTTTCAAGTACCAAGACAAGATTTTGGCACTCAACACGCCTTGCTTGTTTTGCAATTCTATGCGCAACTTATTTGATGATATAAAGGCGATTTCTATGCCTGAAAAAAAAGCTGAACAAATGAGGGTGATTAGTATGACCAAAAGGTCGGTATTCATAAGCATGAAGTTTAAAGCTTGACCTTGC
>JBIPPH010000012.1:0-55109 GCA_044368575.1 Bacteroidia bacterium | reverse complement strand
CCTTTACTGTTAATAATTCCTGTTGTATTGTGGTTTAGATTAGCTTTTGCTATATTATAATTTGAATTGATAAATGATTCCTCTTCAATGTAAGAAAAAGTTTGTCCTATTTTAATTCTTAATTTATCATCGAATAAATTCCATTTGTTATTCGGGTTCTGAATAATTTTAATGTCTGCATTGCAAATTTTGCTTGCTATAATTAGAGTTATTAGTAAATATGATTTCATTTTATTTGAGCTAATTTATATTTAATGGGAAGCTTTTATTGAATTTATTTTCTAAAGCAAATTTATTCAAAAACCTTTAGTTATGAAATGATAAATCTCAATGCTGTGGTTTTTTTCAAGAAAAAGATTTATGCTTGTAGTACAATTGATGATGTCAACACAAAAATGGTTTATACTGGCTTTGCTTATTGCTTCAGGCTTTGGCTATTTGGAGTGGGGGCAAGATCAAAGGGCTTTCTTTTTTGAAATGGAATGGACGGTATTCGAGAAGTTGCTGAGTAATCCGAGTTCTGTTATACACCCACTTATTATTTTGCCATTATTGGGTCAATGCTTTTTGCTTTGGGCCTTATTTAAATCATCCAACAGCAACTGGGTCTTAAAATCGGGTATTTACTTGTTGTTGCCTTTATTTTTATTGGTCTTTGCCATCGGTCTTTTGCGCCTGCAAATTGCTATGGTATTATCTAGCTTGCCTTTTATGCTTATAGCCATTATGCTATTGATAAAACAACGCAAAGCCAAGACGAAGCCAGTTAAATAGGCTTTTCGAATTAACGCTTCTAATTAAAGAAGACTCTCTGCTCTTAAATGCATACCCCATTTCATTATGCCTTCAAGCATGCTTTTCATTGATTTGCCCAAAGGTGTGAGTGAGTATTCAGCAGTAACTGGCATGGTATCATACAAAGTTCTTTCTACAATGCCATTCAATTCTAAAGCTTTTAATTCTTGAGACAACATTTTAGGAGAAATGTCTGCAATGTCTCTTTGGATTTCCCCAAAACGTTTGTTGCCATGTAATAGCGCAATAATGATAGGTATGCGCCATTTGCCTTGAATCACTTCTAAGGCATCTCTTGAGGCCATCAGTTTAAATTCACAAGTATTACTATGTTTCATAACTAAAAAACAATTACTTACTTTGAGGTAACTACTTACCTTGGGGTAATAAGTTACTTTTGGATAGCAAATATAATTAGCTTTGCTCCAATTACAAATTTTAAATAGTATTACAATGACAGACAAAACAAAAAACATTATTGCATGGGTGCTTGCCGGCTTGGTAGCATTTGTGTTTTTAGGCAGTGCAGCTGGTAAATTAACAGGCAATCCAGAAGGACTTAAAATGGCAGCTACTTTTGGTATTGACGCGAGTGCTTACCTTAATTTAGGTTTAATAGAGTTGGTTAGTGTCATCTTGTTTTTGATTCCAAGAACAGGTATGATCGGTACTTTGTTATTGTCTGCCTATATGGGTGGTGCAATCGCAACCCACTTAGAGCATGCTCAACCTGTATTGATACCTTGTGTTATTCTAACTTTCGTGTTAATTGTAGCCGCCGTTAGATTCCCTGAAATGAAGAAGCGTTTACTGAATCAATAAATCCTATTCCTTTGACTCAAATATATTTATGGGTCAAAGCATATTATTTAATAATCATTTACTTTTGCAGACAAGGGTAGAGCAATTTTGAAAGCGCTTTGCCCTTGTCTTATTTATATATGAAAACAACAGCATTAATTACCGGAGCCTCAAGTGGCATAGGTATGGCATTAGCCAAAGTATTCGCCTCAAAAGGCCATGACCTGATCATCGTTGCCAGAAACAGTCAAGCATTAGAATTGTTAAGAGCAGAGCTTACAGTTCAGTACGCTATTAATGTTAAAGTGTTTCAAAAGGATTTGTCAGAATTAAATGCGGCACAAGCGCTTTATGCTGACATCAAACAATCTGGTTTGACTGTAGATTATTTGATTAACAATGCAGGCTTTGGCGATTTTGGCATGTTTGCTGAAACCAATTGGGATAAAAATCAGCAAATGCTTGCTTTGAATATTTTAGCCTTAACCCAACTAACCCATTTGGTATTGAAAGATATGAGTGCTAAACAACAGGGGAGAATCATGAATGTGGCCTCCACTGCAGCATTTCAGGCTTGTCCTAAAATGGCGGTTTATGCAGCAACAAAAGCCTATGTTATGAGTTTTACAGAGGCCATTAACAATGAATACAAATCGTTTGGTGTAACTGCTACTGCTTTATGCCCTGGTCCAACAGAAAGTGGTTTTATGGATGCAGCCTCTATGCACAACAGTGCCGCCTTTAAAGGGAAAAAATTACCAAGTTCTATGGACGTTGCTGTCTATGCCTACAAAGCTATGATGAAGGGCAAATCAGTTGCCATACATGGCGTGATCAATGCCATATTAGCTAACGCTGGCCGTTTCATCCCTAGAGATTGGGTTACAGCCATCACCCGCAAAGTCCTTGATTCGAGCGCCAATTAAGTAATTAATATTTTTTTACAGATTGAGTCACTAGGCTAAAATGTCTTCCCCCTAAGTTTTACCTTTTAATAGTATTAACTTTACATTAAAATTAAATATTATTCCGTATATTTGTTGCAACAAATAATATTAAGATATGAGTAATACAACATGGGGTTTAGACCCAACACACAGCAGCCTTGGTTTTAAAATCAAACATTTAATGATCAGCAATGTAACTGGCAATTTTGCTCAGTACACTGTAAACGTAAATGGTAGTGATTTTGAAACAGCTTCAGTAGAAGTCAACATTGCAGTTGATTCAATCAATACAAATAATGCTGACAGAGATGGTCATTTAAAGAGTGGAGACTTCTTTGATATGGCTAATTTCCCTTCAATCCTATTTAAAAGCACTTCAATGACTAAAACCAGTGAAGGCCAATACACTTTAAAAGGGGATTTAACCATTAAAGACCAAACCCGTTCTATTGAATTGAACGCTGAGTTAGGTGGTATGAGTAAAGATCCATGGGGCAATGAGAAAATTGCATTTGAAGTTACTGGCATAGTGAACCGTAAAGATTTTGGTTTAACCTATAATGCAGCCCTTGAAACTGGTGGCGTATTAATTGGTGAAGACATTAAAGTTATTGCAGAATTACAATTCGCTAAGCAAGCAACTGCTTAATACTAATTATTTTACACTATAGAAAGCACGGCAATGGTCGTGCTTTTTCGTTTTAAAGACTTTGGGTATTAAGACAAATGCTCATTGTCTGGCTCGTATCGCTTTAATTTAGCTTTTAAGAGTTTATTCTCCTCTTTAAGGCTTCTAATGATATCCATTAAAGTAGAGATATCATCATTACTTATTCCATTCTGGGAACTCGTGTTTTTAGATTGAACTTTTAGTTGGTCCGTCTTAGTGGCTTTTTCGTTTTGTAAGTGGGTGAGTATTTCATCAGAATTGAATTCCAATAAAACGGCTCTGCTCACATCGAGTATTTCAGCGATTTGAGTAATCCTTGAAAGATTGATATCAGAATCACTTCTTTCAATTTTTCCATAACCACTAACACTTAAGCCTAATTGATCTGCCATATACTCTTGGGTATAGTTTCTCAGCTCACGAATTTTGCGAATATTTTCTCTTAATAATTTCACTTACCCTAAAAGTAACATTTTAGTACAAATAAAAAGATATTAGTCTTGAAAGTCAAGCAAGTTTGAGATTTATTCAAAATAATTTTGTAAAAAATACGCTTATGAATTACTACTACAAACTTCTAAAACCGACTTTAAAGACCAATAAATGGTCTTTGTTATTAGTCCTCTTGTTATTTAATTTAAGACTTTTTGCATTCAATGGAGGTATATACACCATCAACCCTTCATTACCTGCTTCAAGTAACAATTATTTGTCTTTTCAGGCATTAATTAACGATTTAAGAAATATCTCTAGGGGAGATGGTGGAGCAGCCAACTATTTAGTTGGTGGAGCAGGTGTTCAAGGTGCAATCACTATTAATGTGGCCAGTGGAAGTGCCCCTTTTAACCAACAAATTAGTATTCCTTCAATATTAGGGATGAGTGCTACGAGAACCATTACCATTAATGGCAATGGAAATACCTTGAGTTTTACACCAACTTCAACCGCTGCTGGCGCTGTTTTGGATCTCAATGGCGCTGACTTTTTTGTTTTCAATGATTTGACCATTATTAATAATGCAACCTTTGGGTATTGCGCCTGGTTAAGATCTGGAGCAGATTTTAATGTATTTAGAAATTGTCAATTCAGATGCCCTTCTATGACGGGCACTCCAACAGGAACAGCCTATATTTGGATATCTAATGGGACAACCTCGCCTTTTAGTTACAGCAATGCAGCTAATAGTAATCTTTTTGAAAATAATGTTTTAAGAACCAGCAATACCAATGGTCCTTACTATGGGATTGTAATGGTTGGTCCTACTGCTTCTACTTTAGTCAACGGAACTTCAGGCAATAGATTTGTAAACAACATCATTCAAAATTGGCGCTATTGTGGTTTTTTCATTTCATACACATCCAATACAGAGTTCATCGGCAACACAGTTCACAATACAGATTATATTGTAACTTCATTTAAGTATGGTTTGTATTTAAATTATTCAACTGGGGTATTTGACAGAAACCGCGTATACAATATTGATGGTTCAAATGTTTCAACCAACTCTATTTATCCTGTTTATTTTTATAACTTCAATAATGCCACACGAAACAGTGTAATCAGTAATAACACTGTGCATTGCAGAACTACTGGGTTTAACTATAACTATATATACAACTATGCCACTTTTTATGGTGCTAGTTTAGCAATAATAAACAATACTTTTGCTCATGTATCAGGTACAGTGGTTAATAATAATTCTACTACTTATGTAATGTATGGCGGGTATTGGAATACGTTTAGAAATAATTTATTGGCTTGTGATTATCAAGGAACAGGTACTAAATATTTGTATTATGATTTTTCTGGAAGTTCTGTAAATAGTTTCACTAACAACTGTTTTGATTTGAGGTCTTCGGGTAATACTTACTTTGGCTATGTAGCTGGTCAGCCAAGAACTTCATTTGCAGATTTGCAAGCTTCAGGCTTTAATTCAAGTAATATCAATGTGGATCCATTGTTTTTAGATGAAAATACTACCTCTGATTTACATCCAAGTTCAATACCAATGTGCAATAAAGGAACTGTTATAACAGGTAATTTATTAGACCAAAGAGGTAATTCAAGAAATGCACAAAAACCTGATATTGGGTCAATAGAATATCAATTGGATGTCAATATTACGAATTTGTATTTGCCAATAACCAGCCCAGTATGTGCGGGTACCTCAGCCTTCATTTCAGGGACCATTAAAAACAACTCAGCATTTCCTGTGAGAAATATTGAGGTTGCGACTTTGTTGAATGGTAGAAGTAAAATGGTTTTACCTCTGAGTGCCCCTGTAATGCCAGGTGATACCGCTTTGTTCAAGTTCCCTTTGCCTATGGTTTTTTCTAAAGTAGGCTCTAATGTTTTCAATTTATTCTCAAACTATGAAGATGATAATACCACTAATGATTCACAAAAAAGAGCTTTTGAGGTAATATCTTCTCCAGGTGGTGCTGAAATAACTCAAGTGCTAAATACTGCAGGAATTTTTGATTATAATAATAAAGGCTATTCAGTTTTCCCATATGATGAGGCTTTTGTTTTGGAAATGACAAATCCTAGAAAATACTCCATGAGTGATTATGGTCTTAATTGGACTAACACTTTAGAATTAGTTTCAGCCAATGGATTCAAACTTCCACAAAGCGCAATTAATTACAATCATAACAATAATGGTCGTATTACTATCCGTGTGCCTGAAAGTTATTTAGATAGCACAATTTGGATGCGCATTAAAGTAATTGACTTAAATACAGGATGCGATACATTGTTCCAAAGACGTATCATAGTTGCACCAAAAGGTAATCCGCGCTATATTCTGCCTTCAATCTTGTGTGACAAGTCAGAAATTTTCTTTGATAATTTATCTACTGTGTCTTCAGGTAATTTACTCTATGAATGGGATTTTGGCGATGGGTCACCTATAACAGACGCAACTAGCCCTGTACATGAGTTTCCAACGCACGGTGCCTATACCATAAAATTAAGAACTATTACGGCGCCATATGGATTTATAAGAGATACAATTTTTCAAGTAATCATTAATGAAGTGCCAAATGTTGAATTTAAAGTTATTAATGCATGTGATGGTTCTCCAATTAAACTATTAAATACCACCAGTATTGGTAGTGGAAATATTATTTACAATTGGGACTTTGGTGATGGAGTAGGTCAATCAAATTCAAGCAATCCAAGTTACGTATATGCTAAGTCAGGTATATACAAAGTGACATTGGTAGCTAGCTCTAATGGTTGTTCTAATATGTTTAACAGAAATGCTTACTCTATGCCAAAGCCAATTGCAAAGTTCAGTGTTAATAATGCAACTTTCTGTGAAAATACGCCAGTTGACTTTGCTAATTTGTCTTCTATAAAAGAAGGTACATTTGGTTGCATTTGGGATTTTTCAGATGTCAAACAGTTTTCAACTGAAATGAACCCAAAATACGACTTCATTCAATCAGGAGTAAAGAATATAAAATTGAAAGTTGTCTCTGAGTTTGGTTGTTTGGATTCATTTATTAAAACCATTGAAATTAAACCAGCACCATTGGCAGATTTTAATGCAGAGAACAGTTGTAATCTTACACCAAGTCGACTTGTGAATTTATCTACAATTCCATCTAATTTAAATGCGAGTTACTTATGGTTGTTTTCAAATGGCTTGCCTAATTCCAATTTAGAATCTCCAGTTGTTAAGTGGGGTATTTCAGGGCCAAAAACAGTTAGATTGAAAGTTCAATTAAGTAATGGTTGTTCTGAGGAAGTGCTTAAGCAAATAAAAGTTGGTGAAGAGCCGGTTGCAGATTTTAATGTTCAAGATCAATGTGCAGGTGAGAATGTGACTTTTGTGAATCAAACCAGATGGAACCAAGGTCAAATTCAATACAAATGGGAGTTTGGTGATGGCTTTACATCGACATTAAGAAATCCGCTTCATATTTATAACCAAGTGAGTAGTAACACTTATTCAGTAGCGTTGGTTGCTAAGATTGATGATGGTTGTTCTGATACTATTGTGAAGACTGTGACTATTAATCCTATTCCAACATCTTGTGACTTTGAAATCAAACGCAATTACGCTAAAGGTAAATTTAACTTTGATTTTATGCCTCTAGGCAATACTCAAAAGATAGATTACATGTGGTTATTTGGAGATGGAACGGATGAGTTAACTACAGAAAGTGGAGTATCTCACAACTACAAAGGCGTCAATAAATATTGTATCACTATGATTGCTAAAAACCAATCAGATTGTGAATGTCGTCAAACAAAATGCATAACCATAACTACTTCAGTTGAAGAAAAAGCATTATTGGAAGCAAACTTTGATGTGTATCCTAACCCAAGTACTGGTGTTTTCAACTTAGATAATCGCACAGGCGAAATGATCAACTCTTTAGTAGTCAGAGATGCTCAAGGTAAAGTGATTATGAGCATAAATGATGTTAGCAATAGCATTGATTTACAATCTCTATCTAATGGTGTTTATTTCATCGAAATTGGATTAAGCAATCAATTGGTTATCAATAAAAAATTAAATGTCGTTCATTAGTGTTTAATAAGTTATCTATTGGCTAATGCCCCGAGAGGGGTGTTAGCCTTTGGGTAGCGATTCAATGATTCCTTTGCGAAAGAAATCATTAAATTTGTGTCATGATGCTTCTTAGACGATTCAGTGTTTCATTTCTCTTTTATTATTTTTCAATTTTCATGTTGGAGGCGCAAAACATCACTTGTGCCAATTTTTCATTATTGAATAGTCAACAAGATACTTCGAATGCCAATAGCTATTGGTTTAATATCCAAAATACAGCAAAAGCAAGCGACATGGCTAATTATCCTTATGTGTCTGCTGTGTTGGATTGTAATGGTGATACAGTAGCCAAGGGCAATATGTATTATTTCGGCCAGTTTGGTCAAACTACCCAGGCTTATCCGGTAACCCTCACATCTAAAGGTAATATAAACTGCTACCCCCAAACCATTTTGTTTGTGTTCAATTACAATGATGGTAGAAAAGATACCTGTAAATTGTCTTTTAACGCTTCAAGTTCAAATGTATTTGATGTCAATCAGAAATGTATTAGCTTGAGTAATAACCCTGCTCAAAGTTCAGTTAATATCCTAGCCCATCCGGATTTAATAGGAGAGGCTTACACTGTATTCAACGCCTTAGGTCAATTGATTAGTAGGGGTATTTTGACGGCTGAGATATCTAAGTTAGATATGACTTCATTGTCCTCTGGGCTTTATTATTTGTCCTTAAACAAGTCGCCTAATCATGCCCTTAAGCTGATAAAGGAATAGGGCAGGAAAATTTAATGCTATTGGTTAAGCGTTTAAATTGGGGAGGGATTACTCGCATGATCCCTAAATGAGGTGGCTTAATTGAAGAAAAGCCTGCTGCAATCAAATTCAACGGCATTGAATGTAACAGACCTGCCAGCAGGGATCTATTTTGCCAAAATTGTAAGTGAAAATGGCAGATTAGTCACTGGCAAGTTTGTGAAGGAGTAAGGGTTTCCTAAAGGTAAAGATCAAATTTTCGCGGTTTTGATTTTTTTAATTAATTTCATCTATTTTTAATTGATTGTTGATTCTAATTTTTATAGTTAATTAGTTTGATAATTTTAGAATTTTGTAAGCTCCTTTCGCTACTAAATAAAATACAATTGATCCAATAATTAAATCAGGAAATTTTGATCTGGTGTAAAATACTAATATACCAGCTACTATTACCCCAAGATTCACAATTACGTCATTAGAAGTAAAAATCATACTTGCTTCCATGTGTGCTTCTTTACTTTTGCTTTTTTGAAGCAAATACAAACAAGCTATGTTGCCAATAAGTGCAAATATAGAAATGAGTATCATTGTTAGAAATTCCGGAATTTCCTCTAAACTTTTATAGCGCCTAATAACTTCAAATAACCCCAAAATAGCTAGTATTAATTGTAAATACCCCGCAGATTTAGCAATATTTTTTTTTCTTGTCATTGTACCACCAACTGCAAAAAGAGCAAGGCCATAAATGATGCTATCTGCTAGCATATCCATACTGTCAGCTACAAGCCCCATTGATTTTGATCTAAAGCCTGTTATAATTTCCAATACAAAAAAGAATAAATTAATAAATAAAACCTGCCATAGAAGTGTTTTTTGTTGATCGTTGTTGAAGTTATTGTCATTTATCTCTTTATCTGTTTCGGCCACGTTGTTAATAATTGTTGTGTCAAAATTTAACTCATCTAGCCGTTGAAAGATGGTGGTGCAATCATTTTCATGGTAAACAGTTAATAATCTGTTTGGAATGTCAAAATTTAAAGACTTTATGTTGCTTAAGTCAAGCAGTTTTAATCGGATCATTTGCTCTTCTGACGGACAGTCCATTTTAGAGATCTTAAAGATTGTTTTCTGCATTTTTTTGTTGATTTAAAATAATTGATTGAAATCTATTCTTACAGTCATTTTAGGATACGTAAAAATAAATAAAAGTTGATTAAATTCATTTTTTATGCAATATTTTCAAATAAGTCCCATCTTTTTTATTTAGTATTTTTAAATGAAATGCTTTTTTGTAACATAAGTTACATTGTGAGTCCTGTATTTTTTTAAATTTTGTGTATAAGATAAACTATGAATAAAAAACACTCAATTTCAACGCTATTTTTTCTATTTTTTTGCTATTCAGTGTATTCTCAGAAGACACCATTTAATATACATATTGAACCAATGAATCTTAATGGCATTGGAGGTCTTCAATCATATGCATTTGCGCAGTATGATGGGAAGTGGATTTTAATAGGAGGTAGGTTAGATGGACTTCATCGAAGGCAGCCCTTCGCGGCATTTGATGTTGCTGGAAATAATAATCAGATTTTGGTAGTTGATCCTGCATCTCAACAAAAATGGTCTGCACCATTATCCTCTCTTTCTATTAGTATGCAAGAACAGTTAAGTTCTACAAATATGGAGTTTTTTCAAGATGGAGATCATTTGTATATAGTTGGAGGTTATGGTTACAGTGGCACTCATGCCAACCACATAACATTTCCATATTTAACAGCTGTGAGTGTGTCTGATCTTGTTAATGCAGTAATCAATAAAGCACCATTTAGTGCTTATTTCAGACAAATTACCGATACAATATTCGCCGTGACTGGTGGATACCTTAATAAAATTTATGACAAATTTTATTTAACAGGTGGTCATGAATTTTCCGGAAGGTACAATCCCCAAGGGCCTACCCATGGACCTGGATTTTTTCAAGCTTATACAAATTCTATTAGAAAGTTTTCAATTATTGATGATGGACTAAATTTAAGTGTTATTCATTATAGCCCTCTTATAGATGCAATTAACCTTCATAGAAGAGATTACAACGTAATACCACAAATTTTTCCAAATGGTGAAGAGGGTTTAACTGCATTTTCAGGTGTCTTTCAATTAGGAATAGATTTGCCTTTTTTAAATTGTGTCAATATTGATAGTTCAGGATATACTGTAAACAATAATTTTTCTCAATATTATAATAACTATCATTGCGCTCATATACCTATTTATAGTTCTTCTAGTAAAGAGATGCATAATTTATTTTTTGGAGGTATAGCTCAATACTACGATAGTTTAGGGACGCTAGTTAAAGATAATAACGTTCCTTTTGTAAAGACAATAGCTAGAGTTACTAGAGATTCAAATGGCAATATGGCAGAGTATAAGTTGCCAATTGAAATGCCAAGTTTATTGGGTGCAGGATCAGAATTTATTAAAATAGAAAATCTACCTCATTTTAAAAATGATATTATCAAATTAGATGATATTACTGATGATACAACTTTATTAGGGTATATTTATGGCGGTATAAGTAGTTCTGCTTCAAATATATTTTTCAGTAATACAGGCACGCAAAGTATAGCCAGTAGTCAAATTTTCAAGGTTTTTATGATTAGAAACCCATCACTTGGAATTCATGATTTAAATCCGCAAAGCACAGGTTCATTGAAAATGCAAGTTTATCCAAATTCAAATAATGGTATAATTACAATTAAATTTAATTTACGTTATGAAGATAATATTAAATTAGTTATTCGTGATTCAAACGGGAAATTATTGGAGAATAGTATTTTAGAAAACGTAGCTTTAGGAGAAAATATATTTACAAAAAGGCTTAAAAATATAGCAGAATCTGGGATTTATTTCATAAGCATTGAAACCTCATATGAAAAGTCAACTCAAAAACTTATTATTTATCAATAATCTAATTTAATAAGTAAAGAAAGTGAGTTTACTTCTCGATTACAAATGATGCACTTAAGTGAAGAAAAGCCTGCTGCAATCAAGCTCAATTGTATTGAATGTTGCAGACCTGCCAGCAGGGATCTATTTTGCCAAAATTGTAAGTGAAAATGGCAGATTAGTCACTGGCAAGTTTATGAAGGAGTAAGGGGATTAAATAATTGCGTTTAGACTATTAGATATTCCCTTATACGATGGTTATAAGCTTATTTATTGATGTAAGTTTTATTGCCGTTGCTGTTAATATAGTATTTGCCACCTCTACTACCTGTTTGAGTGTTTTTACCTTTCTCTCCTCCACAAATATTATAGAAACACAATTGACATTGAACACAATTTAAAATATAAAATGTTTCGTAGTAGTTTTTTGATGTCGTGCCATCTCTAAGCGTTATTTCTGAAGCAAATGCTGGTGTTTTAGTTTTGTTGTTGTCAAGATTAAATGCTTTCTGAAGGTCTTTGCAGTTGGTACACCAATCGCTTACTGTGCAGGGGTCATGAGTAACTTGAATTTTTTTGCAACCTGTAAAATTAGATCTGTATAAATAGCCAATAGGATTATTGGGTTGTAAGCCAATGGCCATGTTTACGAGTTTTAAAGGCTCTACAATATCAGGCTCCGGATTAAACTGCGCTGCAGGTAATTCTAAATCTCTAAAGTCAAATAGTATTGGACTATTGTAATCAAATAGTTCATAATTAGAACCTATTTTATTGAAGTATTTGCTGCCAATTGTACTTTGAATCAAAGAACAAATAAGATAATCATTGTATGTTTTGCTGTTAGCTTCCACTAAAACTTTAGAAGTTTGATCTAAATTTAATCCAATGCGATAATAAGCTTTCTTAATTACAAGCTTATTTTTGGCATCTGCCATTTGAAAGGCTTTGATAAATAGTTCCGAATTACGACTTAATGCATAAATCCTTGCTTTAATGGATTCATCAAAATTAGGCTTGTGTTTAAGCCAATATGTAGGCCAATTCTCTTCGTCAGTTTTAAAATACTTAGGTAGGCAATACTTTAAATAATTGTCATATAAGGCATTGGCTTCAATAAAACGGCCGGCAAAAAGGAGTGAGTCAATTTTAGGTTTATATAACTCATGAACTACCTGATTGATTTTAATAAAGTTTATACTAAGGCTTGAATTGAGTGTTACAATTTCATTTTTTAGCTCAGAATAAGAGCAGGCATTAGGGTCTTCAGGAAAGCCATTAGGGTTGTTTTGTTTTATCTTATATACTTTAATATCGCCTATGAAATATTTATCACTTGGGCAATTGATTTCCATCCTAAATTTTCTGGTTGCTTGATCATTACTTAATTTATCAAATGGCAAAGCATTAAACGCACGTATAAAGTTTGTATCTATTACAAATTTTACAAAATTATTTGAACTGTATTCCAGCGTTTGATGGATATTTAAGTTTGGGAAACTTAATTGATAATCATTGCTCGGGGGTAAAACAGATAAATCTATAAGAATTTCAAAAGCTCTGAAATTACTTGGCAGTTTTTTGTTTAATGTGGTCAATTCGCCTTTAAGCCAATCAATATTAGGCATGTCTGAAAACAATAGTCCGCTTTGTATACTATAATCAATAAGTTGTTTAAATCGAGGGTTATTGTAATAGTCATTTAAAGTTCCAAACTTGATAAATGTTTTGATGTATCCATTTCCTAAACTTAAAAAATCAGTATAAACATTTGAATCTTTCGCATAAATGTTTACTATACTTCGGTTTAAAATAGTAGATCGATTAGAATTGTAGTTTAAGGTGTCAATAATTTCAAATTGGTTTAATAGTTTGGTGTAAGTGATTGGTATTTGTTTTAATTTTTCCAAGCTATCAATTGGGTCGGTAGGGTAGTCTTTAATACATACTATTGAATAGCCTTCACCTTCTTGCGCCTCTGAAAAGGAGGTTTCAATGGCATCTCCAACTATATCTGATGATACCTTTAGTATAATTGAGTTTGTCGTTCTTTTGAATTGGTTATTTCTATAGTTACTGGTCCACCATGCTCCTTCCCATCTAATATAGTCTGGAGATTTTTTATATGGGGTGTTGTAAAATTTGCCATCTTTTGAACAATAACTGTTTGCTAAGGGCATTATCCCGTCAGATTTATACATTGTAAAACTAACCCTTGAAGGATCACAAATTTCTCCCCCTAGGATTAAGTTGCCATTTGTTTTAAGCGTTTGATCAGGAATGTTATTTTCATTGCCAACAATTTTTAATAGTTCAAATTTATTTGGGATATGCCATCCTTCTGGGGCAATTTGTAATCTGTTGGTTACTGCCCAATAGTTGTATAATTTTCCATTGTTTTGATAAGTGCTTTTGTCAAATTTATAGTAACAATAGGCGGGGATTTTCATGTTGTTAAATTGAATCCACTCTTCTGCAGATTTTGCCTCAGAAATGGCTGTTCCGTTTCTAAAGGTTTCGGTATTAAGGTTTTTTGTTTGATAGTATACAATGCCCTTATTTCTAATGCCGGCTTCAGATGTTACTGTTGTTTTGTCTTGAGGATCAGCTTTTGGTGCTTTTACATCAGCGTTCGTCTCACTGAGTTTTTCTATTGCCATCTTTTTTAATTCATTGCTCAAAAATTTCTGAGCAAATAAATTGCCTACAAAAGAATAAAAATAGATAAAAAACAATATCATTAAATGTTTGATTGGACTGAAAATCAGCTTTTTCGTATGTTTCATTTCTTATTATTAATAAGGCGTAAAAATAATTTATTTTTTTTGAATTAAGAGAGAGGGATTACTCGCTAACGCTCGTTGTCTCGCATAGTATTGCAACGCAGATGCTTATGCAAGTACTATAGCTCGGCTCGAACCCCTTGGGGTTCTCATCCGCTCTCTCTCCAGGAGAGCAAAAAAAAAACACGACTATTGTCGTGTTATTTTTTTGCGGAGAGAGAGGGATTACTCGCATGATCCCTAAATGAGGTGGCTTAAGTGAAGAAAAGCCTGCTGCGCATGAATTGGAGAGGGATTACTCGCAAACGCTCGTTGTCTCGCATAGTATTGCAACGCTGATGCTTATGCAAGTACTATAGCTCGGCTCGAACCCCTGGGGGTTCTCATCCACTCTCTCTCCAAGAGAGCAAAAAAAAACACGACTTTCGTCGTGTTGTTTTTTTTGCGGAGAGAGAGGGATTCGAACCCCCGGACCTGTTACAGTCAACGGTTTTCAAGACCGCCGCATTCGACCGCTCTGCCATCTCTCCTCCTAAAAGGACTGCAAAAGTAAGCAGTATTTTCAAAAAACAAAAAAAAATCTTGGCGGCCCTTTAGCCCTTGGGGTTTATACCTTATATTTGCTTGAAATATACCCCATTCATGAGATTCCGTCATACTGTTTATACTATTTTGTCAAGCTTTCTGTTACTTGTAGGATTCAAGGCATCTGCTCAAGATAGATCCTTGGAGCAAGCGCCTCCTCCTATGTATGTCATTATGGGGCAGGTGCAAACACCCCAAGCCAAGCCGCTTTTTGCAGCCTCAGTTCAGTTGTATACAGTTAACGGCTTAAAAGACTCCCTCATTAAATCACTTAGCACAGACTCTAACGGACGTTTCAAATGTTTTGGATTAAGTCCTATCAGCTATAAACTCATAATCACTCATCCACAATACGAAAGCATTAACCGCTCAGTGGTGTTAAGCCAAGAGCAACCTATGCATAGACTCAGTATTCAGATGATCAACAAGGTGCAAGACATCAAAGGCGCTGGAGTTGTCCTTAAAAAAGATGCTGTAACTCAAAAAAATGATACCGTTGAATACAATGCCAGTCAATTCAAAGTCACTAAAGACGCCACTGTAGAAAACCTCATCACCAAAATGCCTGGCATAAGCAATGAAAACGGTGTACTCAAGGCCCAAGGTGAAGAAGTTAAAAAAGTGACCGTTGATGGTCAAGATTTCTTTGGTCAAGACGCCTCAGCTGCCGTAAAAAATCTACCAGCTGAAGTTGTAGACAAAGTTCAGGTATACGACCGCTTAAGCGATCAAGCGCAATTCACAGGCATCAATGACGGCAACTCTACTAAAACCCTTAACATTGTTACCAAGAGCGGTAAAAACAACGGTCAATTTGGTAAACTCTACGGCGGCTCAGGAACAGATGAACGCTACGCAACTGGAGGCAACTTCAACGTTTTTAGAGGCAAACAAAGACTCTCAGTAATTGGTATGAGTAATAACATCAACCAACAAAACTTCAGTTCTCAAGACATTATTGGTCTAACAGGCAACACTGGAGGGGGCATGGGCGGTATGGGTGGAGGCAGAGGTCCAGGTGGTGGCTCTTGGGGCGGTGGCAACTGGGGTGGTGGTAATCAAAACTTCAGTGTCAATCAACAAGGTGGTATCAACCAAACCCATGGCTTAGGCTTAAACTACTCAACCTTTGGCGGAAAAAAATACAAACTATCAGCCAGTTATTTCTTTAACCAAGTTGACAACAACACAGCCTCATTCCTTGACAGAACTTATTTCTTAAGCTCAAGCCGAAATCAATACTATAACCAAGCAGATACGGGCAATTCTAGAAGCATTAACCACAAAATAAGCATGCGTTGGGAATATAATCTTGATACCAACAATTCCATCATTTTTACCCCAAACATCAATTTTCAAAAAAGCAATAATAACAGCTTGTTTTTAGGGCAAACCAATTCTCAAGAAACCGCCCTCATCAATTTATCTAAATCGCTTAATAGCTCTGATGGCTCTGGATATAATATCAGTCAAAATACTTTGTTAAGACATAAGTTCAAAAAAGCAGGTCAAACCATTTCCTTAAACCTATCTACGACTAATACTAAGAACTTATCTAACGCATTGTTAAATGCCAATAACCAGTATTTCTTGCCTGATACCAGTGCAGATGTGTTTAAACAAAACACAGACAGAAACAGCACCACCTTTAATTTTTCACCCAATTTATCTTACACTCAACAATTAAGTAAGTTGTCTGCCATTGAAATCAATTATAACCCAAGTTTTAATCGCAATTATTCTGACAAGCAAACAGCCAAGTCTGACACCAATAATCAATACACTTTAACCGATAGCCTCCTGTCTAACACCTTTAACAACAATAGCTCCACTCAGAAGGCAGGCGCCACCTATCGTTTTAATAAGCCAAAATTCGGATTCAATTTGGGCGCCAATGTCCAATCTGTTAATCTAAAAGGCGAGCAGGTATTTCCAAAACAATACGGCATAGATCAAGTCTTTAATAATGTGTTACCGAATGCGCAATTAACCTTCACGCCCAACAAGAATTTGTTTTTCAGAATTCACTACAGAAGCTCTACCGAATTGCCTAGTATCAATCAATTGCAAAATGTATTAAACAACAGCAATCCATTGCTATTGATTACTGGTAACGCAGCCTTAGAGCAATCATTTACCAATATGGTGCATTTAAGGTTCTCTAAAAGCAATCCTGCCAAATCAAGAAATGTATTCATGTACGGGAATATCACTTTAACCAATCAATACATCGGTAACAGCAGCCAAATAGCCCTTAAGGACACTGTAATTAATCAGGTGAGTGTTAAAAAAGGGGCTCAATTAAGTATGCCAGTTAACTTAAACGGCTACGAAAGCTACAGACTCTATTATTCATATGGTTTGCCTATCAAATTCATCAAATCAACCTTGAACATGAACTTAGGTCAGAATTACAGCAAAACCCCATCTCTGATCAATGGTCAAGTGAACTCAAGCAATAACTATGGTGCCAATGCCGGTATAACTATCGCCAGTAATATCAGTGAGTGGATAGATTACTCTGTCAATTACACGGCCAATTATAACTCCGTAAAAAATTCATTACAAAGCCAACTTGATAACCGCTATTGGATTCAAAATTTAAACGCTAAAATCAATTGGATAGTTAAGAAAAAGATTGTGTTAAATGTGGATGTCACCAACAGCGCATTCAAAGGTTTAGGTTCTGCCTTTAACCAAAGCATTTGGTTGTTTAACGGTGGTGTAGGCTATAAATTTCTTAAAGATAACAGAGGCGAACTCAAGTGCTCTGTATTTGATGCGCTCAAGCAAAACACCAGTATTGCAAGGACAGTATCTGATACCTATATTGAAGACAAAAACACCAAAATCTTAACCCGTTTTTACATGTTAACCTTCACCTACAGCATCAGACATTTCAAACTCAAACCTAATACCATTAAAAAATAATATGCGACTTATAGTTTTAGCTCTTTCATTTTTATCGATTATTCATCAAGCCACTGCTGGTAACGGTTTATTAAGCCTTGAGAAAATTTGGTTTAGCCGTGAATACAGCCCTAAAATGGTAGCAGGCTTTAAGTATTTAAAAGACGGTAAATCTTATTGTAAAATAGAAGACCAAGAAGGCTATAAAGTATGCAAACAATACGATGTGGCCACAGGCGCTGAGGGTAAAGTTTTATTTTCAACTCAACAGATTTTAGTGGATCAAAAACCCATTCAATTTGAGTCATTTCAATTCAGTGCAGATGAGCAATTGGTATTATTTAGCAACGGCTTTGAGGCAGTATACCGCCACAGTGGTAAATCCAACGTTTGGGTTTACAACCTCAATACCAAAATCTTGCAAAAGATCACGGATCATAAAATCATGTATGCTACCCTCAATGCCCTTGGCAATAGAGTAGCCTTTGTGTCTGACAACAATTTGTTCTATTATGATTTAAGCAAAAACAAAACAGTGCAAGTCACTAAAGACGGTAAAAAGAACGCCATCATTAATGGTGCTGTGGATTGGGTATATGAAGAAGAATTCACCATGAGTAGAGGCTTTGAATGGAGCCCTGATGGTCAATACTTAGCCTATTACAGATTTGATGAAACCCAAGTGCCAGAATTTGGCATGGACATTTACGGCAGTTTGTATCCTAAAAGAGAAACATGGAAATACCCAAAGGCAGGAGAGCCTAACAGTAAAGTTCAAGTCTATATTCATTCAGTTGGTAAATCAAAGTCTATGCTGTGTAATACCCAAGACCTTGTGAGCGCATCAAACAACAATCCATTTGATCATTACTTGCCGCGCATTCAGTGGATGAACAACCAAGCACTTTGTGTTCAAAAACTCAATCGTTTACAAAACCACTTACAAATCTTACAGTTTGCCTACGCTCAACCTAACGCCAAAGTCATATACTCTGAAACCAATGATAAATACGTTGAAGTAGTGGATTGGACTTTCTCTGAAGGCTCCTTAAAAGCCTTTTTTACCAGTGAAAAATCTGGCTACAAACACCTATACGCTCTAGACGCGCAAAATCAAGTCGTTGCGCTTAGCTCTGGCGCA
The DNA here is from genome assembly GCA_044368575.1 of Bacteroidia bacterium. Classification (GTDB taxonomy): domain Bacteria; phylum Bacteroidota; class Bacteroidia; order NS11-12g; family UBA955; genus JABMMZ01. Next base: position 36,251 of record JBIPPH010000012.1, on the reverse strand, counting down.
TGGGAAATAGACCAAGTATTAGGCATCGATCAGGTTAAACAAGTGGTGTATTTCACTTCAGGTAAAGACAACCCATCTGAACGTCAATTGTATGTGCTAAGTATAGCGGATAAATCCATCAAAGCCCTTACCACTGAAAAGGCTTGGCACAACATTCGATTTAGCCCAGGCTTTAACTATTTCACAGATCAATACTCAACCATTCAAAAGCCAGCCATTACGGCACTAAAAGAAGCCAATGGCAATTTGGTTAAAATCCTTGAAGACAATACCGCTCTAAGCAACAAATTAGCAGACTTAAGTTTGGGTCAGGTTAAATTTGGTCACTTTACCTCAGTCGATTCAGTTGAATTAGACTATTGGCAAATACTACCAGCGCAATTCGATTCCACTAAGCGCTATCCGGTCTTGTTTTTTGTGTATGGCGGACCAGGTCACCAAACCGTACAAAACATGTGGAGCGGAGCCAATTACATGTGGTACCAATACCTTGCACAAAAAGGCTACATGGTGATAACCATTGATAACAGAGGCAGCGGTGGACGAGGAGAGGCCTTCAAAAAAATGACCTATTTAAACTTAGGCAAGTACGAAACCATGGACTACATTGCAGCTGCTAAATATTTTGGACAACAGCCTTATGTTGACGCCAAACGCATTGGCATATTTGGATGGAGCTATGGGGGCTTTATGGCCAGCTCTTGTATCACAAAAGGCGCCGATTATTTTAAAGCAGCTGTGGCTGTTGCACCAGTAACCAATTGGCGTTATTACGATAATATATACACTGAGCGTTACATGCGTACACCACAAGTCAATGCTGATGGCTACGATAACAATTCACCTATCAATCATGTTGCTAAAATAAAAGGCAAATACTTAATCATTCACGGTACTGCTGACGATAACGTACACTTTCAAAATGCCGCGGAAATGATTAAAACCATGAACGATCAGAATATTCCTTACGATGCAGAAATATACCCTAATACCAACCACGGTATTGGTGGCGGTAAAACCAGATGGCATCTATTCAATAAAATCACAGATTTTCTCTTGTTGAATTTATGATGCGTTTACTTGCTTTATTATTTTTAATGACTTTGTTGGCTTGTCAGAACAATGCCATGCAACAAACAGATATGCACAAAGACTCATCCTGTTTGCAAAGTAAAGTGATGATTCTACCTAACTTAGACACTGCCCATTTGTGCGCTGAATGTCAAGCTTTTTGGGTCATGGTAGGAGACAGCAATCGTCATTATTGGCCTTTGCTTAATCATGCAGGCAGCGTTGCTCAACAATACCAACTGAATTTTGATTCATTAGATAGGCACTTTGCGGCCAATAAAAACGAATTAGTCGTTAATGACAATTCTGAAGATGAACTATACCGTGGGGCTTATTTTCCGAGACGTATCACTGGTACATTTATGAGCATTGAGCCTTACAATCAGTATTTCCCTGACTATAAAGGTCAAGCTTTTGTAGAAATATATGGCATATATGATCAGGCTGATTCAGCATTATTGGCCATGAAAAGATTCCCTCATGCTAATATGAAGGTTTGTCAAATCAATATGGCTTGTATGCATTGATTATTCGTAAACCATTACAAACTGAAGCTCTTTCATGAGCTTGCCGTAATAGTTCTTCATGTGTTTTTCTATCACGTTCATTTGTTTGTAGTACTGACACATTTCGAAGTATAGCACGTCAAACATGGTAGAACTGATAAAAGGCACTTCCTTTTTAAATCCACTGATGCACAATGCCCCTGTTTTCTTTAAGATCTTTTTGATGTGGGCTTTAGACATATTCAAGGTTTCACAAGACCCTAAATGAAGAATCTTATTTTTGAGCTTACCCTCCGCCATATCAGCAAAGTCATCTAAAGACAAAATGTTCTTTGGGCTCAATTTAAGTCCGTTGGGAACACCGTGAAAAGCCAAGTAAAATATGCTGAATTGGGAATAGCGTTTTTTAGTGTATTCATTCATACGATTGGCCATCTCCTCTGGGGTACTGCAATGTCTATGAATGTAATTGATTTTCATGCCGCTGGCCGTTTCCATAAAGCGCAAAGCATTCTCTATGGTGTCTTTCTGGCGTAAATCTGGATGCCAATCCCCTTCGAGACAAAATATTTGCTTGCTGTAACTACTGGCAGTTTGCATCTTGTACAAAATTATGTGTTTCTCAACAAAAAAGTATACAACTAAGTTTACTATTTTTTATTGCAGATCGTGTAATTGTTTGATTTTTAGGTGTTTAAAACCTTATTGAGCGCAGCATTTGCGCAAGCAATACCATCTAAAGCCGCACTCATAATGCCTCCTGCATAGCCAGCACCTTCCCCACAAGGGAATAAATTACTCAGTTCAGGGTGATTCAATAAGACCTTATCTCTCGGAATTCTTACAGGAGAAGATGTTCTGCTTTCAACCCCTACCAATAGGGCATCATTGCTTCTATAGCCTCTCATTTTCTGTCCAAATTGTGCCAAGCCATCTGCCAAAGCATTCCCAATAAAACGCGGCAATACCTCATGTAAGTTATATGCGCCAACGCCAGGTATATAGGAGCAATCTGGTAAATCAGAAGAGGTTTTGCGGGTAATAAAGTCATCCATTCTTTGGGCAGGGGCTTTAATGCTATTGTGCACTTGGTAGGCTTTTAATTCCACTGCTTTTTGAAATGCTAATGCCGCTAAAGGGCCATTGCCATAGTCAGCTTGCCAATGCACAGGATCAACTGTTACTACCATACCACTGTTTGCAAATTGACCATTGCGCTTGCTTGGGCTCCAACCATTTACCACCAATTCATTGGTATTACTTGATGCCGGTGCAATGATCCCACCAGGGCACATACAAAATGAAAATACCCCATGTCCTTTGGCCTGAGTCACTAAGCTGTAGGCCGCAGGGGGAAGATAGGCTCCTCTAACTGCCTGGTGATATTGAATTTGGTCTATAAGGCTTTGTGGGTGCTCAATTCTTAAACCTAAAGCAAATGGTTTGGCCTCTATGGCGATTTGTTTTTGATGCAGTAGTTCAAATACATCACGTGCAGAATGGCCGGTAGCCAATATGACTGCATCCGCTTGAATTTGTTGCTGTTCGTTGACGATTAAATGGGTAATTTGACCATTTTGAATTTCAAAATCAGTGAGTTTAGTCTCGAAATGAATTTCGCCACCAGCTTGCAATATGGCCTCGCGCATGTTCTCAATAATACCTGGTAATTTATTGGTGCCAATATGAGGGTGGGTATTGATTCTGATATCAGGATCTGCGCCGAATTCTATAAAACTTTGTAAGACTTTTAAAACATCGCCTCGTTTTTTACTGCGGGTGTAAAGTTTACCATCGCTGTATGTGCCGGCGCCTCCTTCGCCAAAACAATAATTGCTTTCTGGGTTAACTATCAAAGATTTATTGAGGGCCGCTAAATCTCTTCGGCGTTTTTGAACGGTTTTGCCGCGTTCTATGACTATGGGTTGTATGCCTTGCTCTAACAAAGCAAAGGCTGCAAAAATCCCTGCTGGGCCAAAGCCAACGATTGCCACTCTGTGCTTGAGGGCTTTGTCTTTAATGTCAAAGCCTTGGGCATCAGGTATAAGGGCTTCGTTTTGATCATACACCCTGAACAATAGATTGTAAACAACTTGCTTTCTGGCATCTATAGAGCGCTTTAATGCCTGAATAAAGCCTATGCTTTCTGGACTTCGGCCTAAGCCTCTGGCCACAGCCATTTTAATAAAGGCTTCGTCAAAGGCCTGTTCAGGTAAGAGTTTTAATTCAATGTCTTTGGGCATTCAACTAGTTGCCTTCAGTTGTAACTGGCGGATTGTTTTTGTTCTCAAGCCATTTCAATTTTTCTTGAGCAATGGCAACGATTTCAGGGTTCTCAAATTGATCCAAAACACTATTTAAAGTCGCTTTTGCTTGGAATTCGTCACCCTTTTTTAAATAAAAATCAGATAACAAGACAAAGGTTTTACCCAACCAGTAATCGTAGTTGTTAAACTGATTGTTGAACTCCATTATGCTCTTTTTACACTTGTCTAAACTGTCTTGCATCAATCGAGAATAGGCCTCATAATATTTGGCTTCTGCTGCGTAAATATCTTGTTGGTTTTTGAGGGTTTTAGCAATGTATACGGCAGCTACTTTGTATAGGCTGTCGTGTAAATAAGCTCTGGCTAAACTATTATTCGCTTCGCCTTTTTCAGCATTGGTAATTTGCTCATATTTTAACAATTGCTCCGCTTTGGTCTTTGATTGAGTATAGTCTTTATTGGTGTTCAAACACAATAATTGATGGTACACAGCTTTTCTTGAGTTAATAGGATTGGTACTATACTTTTCAAGTAATTCATAGTATTGAAAACCATTAACGCAGTCAGATTTTTTACTGTAAACATTGGTCATCTGATTGGCCACGTCTTCTTTAAACTCAAAGGCAGGAGCTGCTAAAGTTTTGCTAAAGTATGGCAAGGCTTGTTGGGTATCTTTTAAAAACAAACAGCTGTAGGCTAAGTAATAATTGGCCTGAACAATAAAGAAACCATTGCTGAATTGATTTAAATATTGTTTGAACTCCTGTTGAGCTGCAGCGTATTTTTCATTGCGGTATTGGCGCAAAGCCGCATCGTAATACAAAGAATCTTCTTTACTGGTAGAAATATTGACGTTAGGCAAAGTTTTAACCCAATCCAAGTAGGATTTGATATTGCCTTGTTTCTTCGCCACTATTTCAGCATTCTTAATGGCTTTTTGAGCTTCAGGAGTACCAGAATAGGTTTGAGCAATAAAATGATATAACTCCATAGCTTCTGAATAATTGTTGCGAGAGTATTGTATGGCGGCTAATTTCACCCAACTGGATTTCACCCATTTGCTATTAGGGTATTTTTGAATCAGGGCTTTGAACAACTGTTCAGCCTCTTGGTCATTGTCTATACTCAAATACACATCGCCGGTTTGATACATAGCTTCAGGAACAAACGGTGAATTGGGATAGTCTGCTACCAACTTTTTGAGCCCAACAATCTTTGAGGTAGCTTTGCTTTGTAAACCGAAGATCATAGACTGCTGAAACATGGCATAATCAGCTCCTGGTTTCTTATTGCTAATAATATACGTATAGGCATCTATGGCGCCGTTGTAATTGTTGATAGCGAAATAACAATCCCCTAAACGCAAAGTCGCATCATGGAACATGTTTTCAGGTAAAGTGTATCCAACACTGTTTTTGTATTTATTAAAGTAGTTAGCTGCCTCGTTGTATTTTTGTTCTTTATAAAACGTGTAAGCCATTGCATATAGGGCATCTGGATACTGCTTTAGTTTTTTGCCTTCAGCATAATCCAAATACAATTGATAATAGGATCTTGCAGAAGGGAATTGCACGCGGTTGTAGTACATTTCGCCCAGCCAGAAATTAGCTTCTGCTGCAATTTCATTGTTTTGGATGACTTGCATACTGCGTTTAAACATAGGCTCAGCCGCTAAAAAGTCTTTTTGTAAATACAATTCTTTGGCTCTCAGTAACAAGAGTTTTTGAAACAAATCTTTACTGCTTTCATCAATGCCATTCATGTCATCAAGAACTTGTATGGCCATTTTAAAGTCATTGCTTGAATACAACAAGGTGGCCAAGTTGCGTTTGCTTTCACTGCGGTGACTTGAATTAGGAAACAGTTCGTTGAATTTTTGATAAGCCGCAACCGCTTTACTATTAAAGCCCAATTCATGGGCTAATTTAGCATATGCAAACAAGGCTTCTTCTTGAATGGTTTTGTCAAACTCTGTTCTTTGTGCTTCGTAAAAAGCATTGAAAGCGTTTTGTTTTTTGCCATTCTTTAAGAAGCAATCGCCTAAGTGGTAACTAGCACTTTGGGCCATGGCATCGCCAGTATTGGCAATTTTCTCAAACAGTTCAGAGCTTCTGATACAATTTTGAGTAGAAAAGTAAGCAAACCCAATTTCGTAGGCTTCAGCGCGGTTCAATTCATTGATATTGTATTGAGCAGCTTCGAAGAATTCTAATGCTTTGTTGTAATTATTCAATCGGTAATAACACTTACCCATCAACATGTTTTTGTTTTTGTTTAAAGCGCCGAAATTCTCATTGGCAGCAAAGTCAATGGATTGTTGATAGTTGTTTTGCAAGTAATAAATTTCAGCAATGTATAGTTTAACAGCGCCAAGTTTACTGTCTTGAACTTTCAAGAAAGCTGTTAAGGCATTGCTGTAGTCTTTTTCTTGGTAACAAGCATAACCATAATAGTAGGTAGCTTCGGTTTTGTATGGATTATCAGAATTGGTGAGCGGGGCCAGTGTTTCTTTTGCCTCCTTGTATTTATTGGTTTTGATGTAACATACCCCAAGTCTGTAAAGCATGCGGTCTTTTTCACTAGTTTTCAGTCCTGTTGCATCTATTTTTTTATAGGATTGAAGGGCTGGTTTGATTTGATTTTGTTCAAAATAATAATCGCCCAATTCTAAATGAGAGTGGTTGATTCTAAAATGATTGGGGTATTTGTTTTGAAATTCCAACATCACATTCAATGCATTTTGATGCTTCAAATACAATTTACTACTGGCTATGTAGTAAGCAATTTCAGCTTGAGTGTTGGGCTCTTTAATGTCTGCTTGCACATCATTAAATAGGTTTATAGCCTGATTGTATAATTGTTTGTTGTACAATTCTACAGCGCTTTTGTAACTGCGTTCAGGTTCGTTTAAGGCCGCTGTTTTTTGTCCTAAGCTTAATAGGCTAAGGCTTAATAAAAACGAGGTGAATAAGGTCTTTAAAGTCATGATATCTATGCAAAGTAAGTTATTCGTAATAGCAGTGGCAAAATGAGTTTTAAACAGGTGTACACGAAATGGGCAGTTTGAGTGTTTATGTCCTAATAACGTTAAAATTTGTGCTTTTCTTGTCTTATTTTTGTGTGCATGAAGCGCTCATTCGTTTTTGGAGTCTTATTTAGCTTATACGCCTTTGGCTCAGCTCAAGTGGTTATGCATAAAGGGGCAGTGCCTTTGCACAATGAATTCAATCCCTCAGATCTTTCTTCTATCCAGGATGGGATCTACAGTATTCCCATTGCAAAGCCTTGGCCAAGTCAGGTGGATCCTTTGATTCAATATTTAGCGAATCAAAAGCGCTATCATTTACCGACTCAAAGTGCTAGTACACCAACTAAACGTTCCTTGTATATGCCCCAAGTTTTAAAAGGTTTTTCGGGTGCGCTTAATGAGGGTACACCAAACGATAACAACATGGCAGTGAACGATGATTCAATGGTCGTATCGGTTTTAAATACTTTCATAAGAGTCTATACAACCAGTGGGGCATTCAAAAAGAATTGGAGTTTAGAGTTTTTCCCAAAGGATCCTAAAAACACCAAACCTGGAACTGGTGTAGGAGTTTTAGATAGAACCTATGACCCTAAAATTGTGTTTGATCCTGTGGCTAAGCGCTATATTCTAGTATATTTAGAAGGTAGTGCAAGTTCTGATACTAGAATCATTATCAGTTTCAGTAAAACCAATAATCCACTCGATGGCTGGAATGTTTATCAAATTAATGGTAATCCATTCGGAGGCAAATATTGGACCGACTATCCTATGATTGCCATCAATGGGGAAGATCTTTTCTTAACCGCTAATATTCTTAAAGATAGCACCGATTGGCGTGATGGCTTTACCCAATCTTTAATTTGGCAATTCCCCAAACAGAGCGGCTTTAACGCTGATTCTTTACCTTATAACCTATGGAGCAATATTCAATTCAAGGGCAAGTCGATTTGGAATATATGTCCTGTTCAAGATGCGTTTCAACCCGGTAAAGAAGGCTTATATTTTTTATCTGTAAGACCTGGTGATGCTTCTAATGACACGCTCTTTTTGCATAGCATCAACCACAATTACAGTCATGGCAATCCTCAATATTCTTATAAAATTTTAAAGAGTAATTTGGCGTATGGCTTACCACCAGCAGCGCCTCAACCTAGAGCTGGGTTTAGATTGCAAACCAATGATGCCCGTGTTTTAGGGGCTTTCTACGTGAATGATAAAATTCAATATGTTCAAACCTCAATGAACCATAATAATGGTCGTTCTTCAATCTATCATGGAACAGTTCAATACCCTGATCAAACTCAGCCTGGCCTAACCGCTCAACTCATTTCCTATGACAGTTTGGATATTGCCTATCCAACCATTGCAAGTGCTGGTAACACCGTTTTTGGCCGTCAAAGCATGATTACCTTCTCACATGTTGGGGCAACTACCAATCCTGGCACCTCTGTTGTATATTATGACAACGCTGGTCAATATTCCAATTTGTTAATGGTTAAGCAAGGTTTAGGATACATTAACAGCTTTATAGTAGATTCAGCTGAAAGATGGGGAGATTACACCAGCATTCAAAGATCTCCTATTCAACCCAATCGTTTTTGGTTGTCTGGTTCTTATGGGAAATCTACCAATGCTGTAGGTACTTGGTTGGCAGAGGTGGCAATAAATGACCCAAGTGTTGGAGTCACCCAAATCCAACAATTGCCAATTCAATCAGCTTATCCTAATCCTGTTGCGGATTTAATTACCATTCCATACCGTTGCTCAGAGGCTGCTACTTTAGAATTGCAAATCAGCAATGCTTTAGGGCAAGTGGTATACTCTACAAGCGCTCAAGTTGAGGCAGGTCAACATAAGGCTTTTGTGCACTTAAACGATTGGGCGCCAGGTATGTATTATTATGTTTTAAAATCAAATCAAGTGTTAGTATTAGATGGAAGCTTTAGCAAACAATGAACAGCCTATTGATTGGCGTTCTTTTGTAATGACGGCAGCCAATTTTAATTTAGAACAATTGCGTTTAGGCGCTGTTTTGATTTTTGATAAACCCTTTTCATGGTCCTCCTTTAAATTGGTTAAAAAGGTGAAATACCTTTGTAAAGCCAATAGGGTGGGGCACGCTGGTACCCTTGACCCTTTAGCTACTGGACTCATGATCATCTGTACTGGCAAATGCACTAAAATGATAGAGACGCTTCAAGGAATTGATAAAACCTACACGGGACAATTTAATTTTGGGCATTCAACGCCTTCGCATGATCTCGAAACTGAATTCGACAACACCTACGCCTATGATCACATCAATGATGAACAGATTCAAAGTTTGGTTCAATCCACCATTGGTATAGTGTATCAAACACCCCCAGTATATTCAGCTATTAAGGTGAATGGGACTAGAGCCTATAAAATGGCCAGACAAGGCAAAACGGTTGAAATAAAATCTAGACCTATTACGATTTATGATTTTAAAGTCAGTGGGGAATTACCTGCTTTGCAATTTGAGGTCAGGTGTAGTAAGGGTACCTATATTCGGACCTTAACAGATGATTTTGCCAAACAACTAAACAGTGGTGCTTATTTGTCTGAACTCAGAAGAACCGCCATTGGGGAATTAAAAGTTGAAGATGCTTGGCATCTGGAAAAATTTGAAGAGCTTTGTCGCAACTAAATATGAGGGTTTACCATGACATAGAAGCTTTGCCTGAATTGAATCAAACAGTCTTTACTCAAGGCACTTTTGATGGGGTTCATTTGGGGCATGTGAGTCTTTTAAATGAAGTGGTCACACAGGCCAAACGCATAGGTGGCGAGAGTGTTTTGTTAACTTTTTGGCCTCATCCTAAATTCATGTTGTTCCCTGAAGACAACGAGTTGAAACTACTTCAATCATTAGAGGAAAAACTTGAGGCTTTTGAAGCCATTGGAATAGACCATGTTTTGGTTTTGCCTTTTACCCAAGCCTTTAGTGCTCAGTTGCCTTTAGATTACATCAGTGGTTTTTTGGTCAATGCGCTTAATATGCATACCATCATTGTGGGGTATGATCACCGTTTTGGTAAAAACCGAGAAGGCGATATCCATTTACTTAAACAGTACGCCAGCACTTATAGTTATGAAGTCATAGAAGTATCGGCTAAAGATGTTGACCAAATTGCTGTGAGTTCAACTAAAATCAGACATGCGCTGAATGCAGGTCAAATAGAGCTAGCGAATGACTATTTGGGCCGTCCGTATCAGTTATCAGGCACAGTTGTATCGGGTAAGCAATTAGGGCGCACCCTTGGTTTTCCAACAGCCAATATAGAATTGCCTTTTAAACACAAACTGATTCCTGCAAAAGGGGTTTATTTGGTTAAAGTATGGGTGCAAGGGCAAGCCCATTATGGGATGATGAATATTGGGGACAACCCCACAATTGCTGAAAAAAGCTTCAGTATAGAAGTCAATATTTTTGATTTTAAAGCTGATTTATATGGGCAAACAATTCGCGTAGATATGCTTTCTTGGTTGCGTTCTGAAAAAAAATTCAAAGACATAAATGAATTGGCACAGAATTTGAAACTTGATGAAACGCATGCGCGTGAAAAAATCAATAGTCTATAAAATACTAGGTGTTTTATTGGTGTTCTTCTTAGGCACATCGCATGCTTCTGCCTTAAATTTACAAGGGTTTTTAGATTTTGCGGAGTCGGATCCAGATAAATTAAACACCCAATTCGATTCAACTTTTAGTACCGCATGGGATCTGTATTTGAACACTTGGAATACAGAGGTTTTAAACCCTTATATGTACGATTTTTACAGTTTTAACCATCCAGTTAATATTTGTTTATCTCCAGACTCTTTGGGCTTTGTTATGCCGGTTGCTAATATTGTTACCTCTGATTTTGGTCCAAGACACGGCAGACCTCACCAAGGTGTAGATTTAGACCTAGAAACTGGCGATACCGTTGTGTCTGCATTTGATGGCGTTGTTAGGATGTCTAAAACCTATTATGGTTATGGCAATATGGTTGTAGTCAGACACTTCAATGGTTTGGAAACCCTATACGGGCATTTGTCTAAGGTTTTGGTTGAACCAGGTCAAACCGTAAAAGCAGGGGAGGTTGTGGGTTTAGGCGGCAACACTGGCCATAGTTTTGGTTCTCATTTGCACTTTGAAATTCGATTCATGGGCCAACCCATAGATCCTTCTAAATTCATTTCATTTGATCAGTTCTCATTGCTTAACAATGAGGTGTTGATTGATAGTTCTACTTTTAATAATGGCAAGTTGATTCACAAAACCCGCAAAGAGGTAACATTGGAGCACGAAGCCCATCAGGCAGTTGTTAAACCTGCCCCTAAAAAAGTACATGTGGTGAAATCTGGCGATACATTAAGTGCCATTGCTCGTCGCAATAAAACGACAGTGGCCAATTTGTGTAAATTGAATCACATTAAGGCTGAAGGCGTATTAGCCTTGGGCCAAAAAATTAAACTCAAATAATTTATTTTTTTATTTTATCAGGATTGTCTGATACAAATTTCTCCCAAGAACTGGCTTTCTTTTTCAATTTACCTGACCCTGTTTTAGCCCCAAATCCTCTAGGAGTAGCTTGAAATATGTGACACATGGCGGCGGCTAAACCATCGGTAGCATCTAAATGTGTAGGCATGTCTTCAAACTTTAATAGTTGTTGTAGCATGCTCGCTACGGCTTCTTTGCTGGCATTACCTGTGCCGGTAATACTCAGTTTTATTTTACGGGGTTGGTATTCGTAAATGGGAATGTTTCTAGTTAAGGCTGCCGCTATAGCAACGCCTTGAGCGCGACCTAATTTGAGCATAGACTGCACATTCTTGCCAAAAAAGGGGGCTTCAATGGCCATCTCATCTGGTTTGTAACTTTCAATTAAACCGCTTACCCGCTCGAAAATGTGTTTTAATTTGAGGGCATGGTCTTCGAGTTTGTCAAGCCTAATTATACCAATACTGATCAAATTAAATGTTTTGCCATTGAGGCCAACAACGCCATAACCCATTATATTTGTACCAGGATCTATGCCTAATACAATTCGGTCGAAATCTTCAATATTCACGCGTTGCAAAACAAAACAAAGATACTAAAAAATGTGAATTGGCAATTGCTATTCAAGGTCCTTAAATGGTCTGTTCCAGGCTTGTTATTGCTGATTGTTTACAATCGTTTTTACAAACACGAGCATTTATCTGTTGAAGCTATTGTGGTTGCCGTTCGTAGTTTACCCATCAAGGTACTTAGCTTTTTATCGTTAATGACCTTGTTGAACTGGATAATTGAAGCTAAAAAATGGCAATTGGCGATTCAGTCTACTCAAAATTTGAGTTTTTTGAAGGCCTTAAAAGCAGTATTAGCAGGCTTGAGTGTGTCTCAATTGTTGCCCTATAGAACAGGCGAATTTCTGGGCCGTTTGGCTTATATACAACATCCTTTAAAAGCACAAGCCGCTTTGGTATCAGCAATGGTGAGTTGGACCCAATTGGCTTGCACTTTAATGTTTGGAACGGTCTCTTTTTTGTTGTTGCGTCCGGTGCCAATTCCACATGTGTTGCTTTGGTCAATTTTAGCCATATTACTAGTTTTTGTTTTGGGTTTGAAATATGCATCTAATATTCGAGCTCTATTGGATTGGCCGGTTATGAAGGCCTTCAAGGAAGCCTACCAAGCTTTAAGTAAAACAATTTTGATGAAGGTGTTTGCTTTGTCTGTTTTAAGGTATTTGACCTTTCTTGTGCCCTACGCCCTTTTAGTGCAATGGTTTGGTGTTGGTCATTACCATTCTATGTTATGGGCCATGGTAGGCGTTTCAACGGTTTACTTAATTCAAACCCTTGGGCCTAGTTTTATATTAACAGATATTGCCATAAGAGTCAGTGTGCCTGCCTTGGTGTTTTCTGGCGGTATAGTAGCCAATCAGAGTTTAGATTTTTTGCCAGGGATCATCATTTATTTATTTAATGTGGTCTTGCCAATGTTTATTGGCGCAATGGTCTTGTTGACATTAAAATTAAAAGCTTAATTTAACCATGTTGCTTTTATATATTTTGATTGGTTTGTTTGTTTTAGCCTATGTTTTGTTAACCCTATTCGTTGGCTTTGGTTTTAGGAACCGATTAGTGATGTCAACCTTTAAATCAGAAAATGCTCATTCAGGTATAAGCATTGTTGTGCCCTATAGAAATGAAGCAGACAATTTAACTCATTTTTTAGAGCATTTATTGAATTCTAAGTTACCGGAAAAGTATGAATTGATTTTAGTCAATGACGATTCAATAGATAATAGTTTAGCGATTTGCGAGTCATACAGTCATAAGGGCAATATACGTTGTGTTAACAGCCAAGGAGTAGGGAAGAAGCAAGCTCTTCATTCGGGTATTTTGAGTGCACAATACAATTGTATTTTAACACTTGATGCGGATGTTTTGTTATCCGCTCAATGTGTGCAATTGATGTATGATAAGTTTCATGCCGAAGCCCTGAAGATGTTATGTGGTTTAGTTAAGTTCAAGCCTTCAAAAACTTTATTTGAACAGCTTCAAGCCATTGAATCATCTGTAATGGTGGCCTACAGCGCTATGAGCCTTGATTATGGTTTGCCTAGCACCTGTAATGGGGCCTGTTTGATGTTCAACCGCGATGTGTTTTTGCAATTGGGTGGCTATGATGCCCACAAGACATTGGCTTCTGGCGATGACGTTTTGCTGATGCAATCCTTTTTTAAAGCTTATCCTGATCAAGTAAAGTATATGAACCATGCTGAAGCCTATGTGGTGGCAGCTACTTGTGATTCAAGTAAGGCTTTCATTCAACAACGTTTAAGGTGGGCCTCTAAGCACAAGGCTTATTTTTATCCTTACAATGCGGTGTTGTCTCGGATTTTAGGTTTAAGATTCCTGCTGTTTTGGGTGTTGGTGTTTACAGCTATTGTCTATCCCTCTGTATGGAGCCTTATTGGTATTACCGCTATTTTACTGTCTGAATGGATCAGTTTGAGTGCCATGAATGGTTTCTTCGTTTGCAAAACCAGAGGGGTGTTTTTGCTGTCTTTGTATTTTTGGTATTTACCTTTGTTACTCTTGAATATTCGCTCTCAGACTATTCTATGGAAAGGTAGGCCCATTTAGGCTTATGGCTTTTTTGAAAGCTGCGTCAGACGTTGTTTTTTCTTGATGAAATACATGCTGGCAGAGAACAAAAACACAAAGCTTAACACATAGAATTTCCAGTTGCTCCAAGCGCCAAGTTGGAATTGAACAGTGGCTTCAATGCATGAAACAGCTGCAGCTAATAAGTACAAAATAATAACTATCTGTTGGTTGATGAGGGTTTTCTTTTCCATATTATTTGATGCTGTCTTTTTGTAAGCTTATTACGCCTCTTGGTTTTTTGATGACCCAATTGCTGAAGTCTTGTTTACTTTCCATGCCTTCGCCTGTGAGGACTTCATTTTTAGTGGTGATCTTAACAAATTTATCGGTATAGATGATTTGTTTGCGTTGGTCCCAAATGAGTTTTTCGGTATTTAATTTTTCACCTTTGTTATTCATGACCACAACATTTTGAGTGACTTCAGTGATTTTTTGAGCTTGGTAGGAAACCCCTTTTTCAGCGGTTAAATAGCTTTCTATCTTGCCTGAATCGTTAAAGAATTCGCCTTTTACGCCCATTGGCATTTTAAGGATTTCATTGCCTTCTTTTTTGTAGCCTAATAGTTTCTTTACTTTTATTTTAGCTTTGAGTTTGCCTGAATCGGTATAATTAATAACCACTTGATCACCTTCCTGCTGACAAATCAAAGTGTCTGCTTGCATCATTTTGGCTACATTTTTTTGCGCATAGTCGCTGTTGCATGCTACTAAGCAGATTGTTAAAATGATGCCAACTGATTTTAATCCCATAGGTATTGATCAATAGAACTTTCTTTGTTTAAACCAATTGTCTGCAAAGGTAAATCCTATGGTTAATCGAAATACATTTTCAGCTATGAGGCCTTGAGAATTGTTCCCCCTTCTGATGTACTCGGCTGATACATTGAACAAAGATTTTAACAAGATTTTATTTCGGCCATCAATGTCAGTTCTGGTTTTAGGGATACCCAAGCCAAAACTCAATCCGTATTCATGAATAGGGGTTAGTTGCCCTAAGTTGTTCTTGAATAAATATCCCCAATTTTTACTTCTAAAGCCAAATCGATACTCTAATTTAGCTTGCTTTTTTCCCTTGGCTTTTAGAGCGTCGCCAAATTGAACATCTGGATCTGGTCTGTAGGCAAATCCCACTGAAATTTGAGAACCATTTTGAAATGAATCTGAGAATAAATTATGATTCATTTTAGACCAAAATTCTTTGCGGTAATCTGCTGCCATAAGCCATTTATTGTCGAGCGTAACACTAAAGCCAGCTGAAAAAGCGCTTGGAATATTGGTGTTGCCCTTAATATTGTTTTCGTTTGCAACAGTATCTTTAGCCGCACTGCTGTAATAATTGCTTAGGGTTATGATTTGTCTGAAATCTGAAAACTGCATAGATGCTTGGGGCTGATAGCTAGCACCAAATACCCATCTAATTGGGTAACGGAATGTTTTGTAAACCATTTTACCGCCCTCAAATACAGAGTCGTGTCTGACTATTGTGTCTCTGTTGCGCTCTATTTGTATACCTAAATCAAATTTAAAACCACTAAGTTGAGTACTGTTGTCATAATATGTCCTTCTGGTTTTGCCGGTATCGAAAACATAGTAATTTTCTGTATTGCGATGTTGCCCGAATAGATAAGCGCTGGTTAATCCCAAGGAAATATTTGGGGTAATGTTAACTCCGTTCATCCAATACAATTGGCTAAGGCCACCTGTTTTAGAGTAATAATTGCCTTGATCAATGATGGTGTCATTATTGAACTTTTGAATGGTGTAATAAGACGAATTGATGCTAGAGTATGGGCTTATGCCAAATCCACTTGCCCAAATGGTTTTATATTCTTTGTAGAGTTTATTTTTATTTTTGTTTGTACTTGAATCTTTTAACAATTGTTTTTTATAGACTGGGAAGGCTAAGTTAAAGTAATTAAAATTGCCAGCGTATTGGGTGCGTGTTTTTTGATCTAAACTTAGTTGACTATACTGTGTTCTGAAACCAAAATCGAAGGCTACATATTTTAAACCGCTGATAGATGCAGGGTTTGAAAAGGCAATGGATCGTTGTGTTCTTATGCCATTTTGAACACCACCTAGGGCACGCGAATAAGCTGATGTGAATTGTTCTATCTCACCAAAACCTCTGGTGGAATAGGGTGAATTGGTGTTGTTTTGGCCCTTTAAAGGGATAGCAGACAACAAGCATAAACAAATTAATTTAAAGCTTTTCATTGATTTTTAACAAAGCGTACAATCCTTGTAGCACCAAGTATTCATGCACAAATATCTTGTATTTAGCCGGGAATACAAAATGTGACGCATCGCCACCACAGACAACGATTTTTAGCGCTTTGTATTGTGTGTTGTAATGTTCAATATAGCCCAACAATTCATTTTGCAAACCTATTAAAGTGCCATTTGCAATTGCTGACCTTGTAGTTTGACCCAAGCTGAGTTTAGCTTCGTTAAGCTTAACTAAAGGTAACTTTTGAGTCATGCTGTGCATGGCTTTTAATCGCATCAATAAGCCTGGACTGATATTGCCGCCTAAATATTCACCTTGGGCATTCACTAAATCAATGGTTACACAGGTACCGATGTCAATAATTAGAATCGGGCATTTCGGATAGGTTTCAACTGCCGCTGCAATGCCACATAATCTATCTGCTCCAAGGGTTTTGGATTGATAATGATTGATGAAGTTGAGCTTTAAATCCGTTGATACATTAAGAATAGGAATGCCTTTGTGGCTTTTAGGAACTTTTAAACTGACACTAGAGGCTATGATGCTACTGACTTTTTGCTTGATGAGCCAATCTAGGCCAGGGCTTAAAGTTTTGAATGTTTTTTGGGCAATGATTTGACCTTGCTGATTGAATACAGCTAGTTTACAACGGGTGTTGCCAATATCAATGACGCCTTTATTCATGGATGTTTTGGGTGATTTGTCCGTGCAAATATAGGGTTTGTTGACCTTGCTTGTTCTCGAGTATGAGCCTGCCATGTTCATCGCAACCTATAATTGTGCCGCTGATGTTTTGTCCTTCAATGGTGAAAGTATTGGAGGTTTGATACCCTAATAATAATTGGTCAAATCGTTGGTTGATTTCTCCATATGCTGATTGAAGGATGGCATGGTATAATTGCTCAAATGCAGATAAAAAGGATAGAATAATATCTTCGTGGCTAAATGGTTTTAGGGCAATGCTATGCAAGGCGATAGCCTTAAAAGGCGTATTTTGAAAGTGCTGATGGGTGTTAATGCCAAACCCCATAACAGATGATTTTATGCCTTGTCCTTGAAAGGTGTTTTCGACTAAAAGGCCGCCCAATTTGCTTTGTTGGTAGTAGATGTCATTTGGCCATTTGATTTTTAATTGATTGGCATCAACATATTTTGATAGTGTGCTAATGAGCGCAATTGCAAGTGCTTTATTTAATATAAACGGATCGCTGATGCTTGTGTCTGGTAACAAAATGAGCGAACACAGTAAGTTTTTTTTAGCTTCACTTTGCCAAATATGGCTGCCTTGTCCGCGGCCTTTAGTTTGATAGTCTGTAATGATCAAAGTGCCGTGAATGGCTTGCTGGCGTTGTATTAGCCTTTGTGCAAAATCGTTGCTAGAATCGATCCGATTAAAATAAATAAGATTTTGACCGATTATTTGTGTATTTGGGGTTAATTTTGCGAGCACAATTGAAGCTCAAAAATAATACCTAAATGGCCAAAAAGAAAATTGCAAATATTGAACTTAAAGATGCTATTGTGAATGGCATGCTTGAAAAGAAAGCGAATGACATCACAATTTTAGACTTGAAGTCTCTCCAAACTTCAATGGCGGATTACTTTGTGATTTGTCATGGTAACAGTGATAAGCAGGTTAATGCCATTGCTGATAGTGTAGAGGATACAGTTAGAAAACAAACAGGAGAGAAGCCATGGCATATAGAGGGTGCTGAGCTAGGAGAGTGGATTTTGATTGATTACTTTGATGTGGTAGTGCATATTTTTAAAGATGAGAAGAGGGCTTTTTATGGTATTGAAGAATTGTGGAGTGATGCAGTGGTTACTCGTATTGATGACCAATTAGTGGTAGCTCCAAAAGCAAAGGCCAAAGCAAAAGCAAAGGCAAAAGCCAAGACTTCTTCAAAAAAATCTTAAAAAAGATTTGCAAAAGCAGTATTTATTTCTATTTTTGCAGTCCCAAAATTAACAAAGGGAGCTTAGCTCAGCTGGTTCAGAGCATCTGCCTTACAAGCAGAGGGTCACTGGTTCGAACCCAGTAGCTCCCACAAATGACAGAGTGAGTGTGAGTGCGAGAGCGCAAACAATCCTCTGTCATTTTTCTTTACACCCAAACCCACACTTACTCTTACTCTATTGTTTTTTGGTTTATTTTATTGTAAATTAGTGAAAACTAAATTACTATGTTTGATTTTCAAAAATTGGATGTGTATCAGAAATCAAAATCTTTTTACATCGAAACGAGAGTAATGATATCGGAGACTAAATTAGATAATTTCATAAGAGATCAGTTGTCGCGTGCGGCATTTAGTGTGCCACTTAATATTGCAGAAGGTTCAGGTAAGTTCTCCAAAGCGGATAGAAAAAATTATTATACTACAGCGAGAGCTTCTGTCTATGAATGTGTGGCAATATTTGATCTTCTGAATGATGAAAAGAGAATTTCTCAATCTTTTTGTCAAATCCAATTCAACAAAGCCAATGAAATATCTAGAATGTTATTTACGATGATTCAAAGTCTTAACGCTTGATTCTATTAATATTAAACTCAAGATTTAGTTTTTATACATAGCCATAAGTCTAGTGATAAGCATATCCCGTAACGTGCGACAAAGGGATTCTGGTTCTGGGACCCTCACACTTACCATAATCCTTGACGGAATAAATTATACTCTGGTTCAGAGCATCCCGCAAATGACGGACTGAGTCCTACTTCACTATCGCCTTCACATAGGTTACGGTAATTAAGAAAGGTTTCGGTGGTTATAAAAGTTACGTAGGATGCAAAGCGAGAGCGCAAACAATCCTCGGTCATTTTTTGGATTTAGACCATACAACGGTCTGCTAAAAATTCGATAAAAGTTCAAAAAAATAAGATTTAATAAAATTATTAGCCTCATTTACAGATGCTTAGTTTTTTTAATTTATTGTTAAAAAACAAATGCATAGCCTTTTTGTTAACTTTTTAATGAAAAGTGAAAAAACACTTCAAATGGGCGTAATCCGAAAAGCCTTAAGAGTAGGAAAAAACATTTAAAAATTAAAGATGGAACATTTAAAAATCGCAAGCGATAACTACGTAGCATTTACGTTTTTTATCGGAACAATGGCCATGATGGCCGCCTCAGTTTTCTTTTTCTTTGAACTAAACAACACTTCAGCCAAATGGAGAACATCTGTATTAGTTTCAGGATTAATTACCTTTATTGCAGCAGTTCATTACTACTACATGAGAGGTTACAATTTAGCTACTGGTGATTCACCGACATTTTTCCGTTATGTAGATTGGATTCTAACTGTGCCTTTAATGTGTGTTGAGTTTTACTTAATCACCAAAAAAGCTGGTGCTAAAATCAATTTATTATGGAAGTTAATTTTTGCATCATTAGTCATGTTAGTAACAGGTTATTTCGGTGAAACTATTGACAGATCTAATAGCGTATTATGGGGTGTGATTTCAGGTGCTGCCTATTTCTACATTGTTTATTTGATTTGGTTCGGTGAAGTAGCAAAACTAGCGCAATCAGCTGGCCCTCAAGTTGCTAAAGCAACAAAGGTTTTGGCTTGGTTTGTATTGGTTGGTTGGGCTATTTATCCTCTAGGATACATTCTTGGTACTCCAGGTGGATTGTTTGGCATCCAATTAGTAGCTGATCCAGCTGCTGCAGCTCATTCTATGGATATTGTTTATAACATAGCTGACGCTATCAATAAAATCGGATTTGGTTTAGTTATTTATGCTCTAAGCCGTTCAGAAGATTAATTACAACGTATTATTTTTTAGAGAAGGCTATTTGGAATGTTCTAAATAGCCTTCTTTTTTAACCATAAATTTCAACTAACAAATGAGCCAAATCCATTATGCCAATGTGAGCAATGTTCATGAATTGGTATTTGATTTTGTATTTGTTGGAATGGGTGCAAGCAATAGCTTAATCCTGAAAAAACTCATTGAATCAGATTTACTCAAAAATAAAAAAGTAGCCATTATAGAGTCTGAAGTTAAAAACGAAAATGATAAAACCTATTGCTTTTGGGCCTCTACAAATGATAACATTGTTAAGGAGTTAAGCCCCATAATAAGCCACCACTATTCTCATATTGAAATCAATAAAAACAGTAAGCAAAATATTAGCGCACAACCATATTATTATATTAGGAGTATTGATTTATATAAATTCACTAAGCAACTAATCAAGTATAATGAGATACCAGTTTTTCAGGCTACTTGTGATGATATAACGAGGACTAATGGATATAATGTTGTGCAAACCAACAAAGCTGTTTTTAATGCTAAAATTGTATTTGACAGTAGACCGCCCAAGATTGATAACATTAATAATATTCATCTTCATCAAAGTTTTTATGGTCTACATGTTAAATTTCAAAAAGACGTATTTGATTCAAATACTTTTGAGATGATGAATTTTGATGTTGAACAAAACAATTCAACACAATTTTTTTATGTTTTACCATTCTCAAATACAGAGGCTCTGATTGAATTGACACGTTTTGGTTCAGAAAAAATTAATATTGATTACGCAAAAAAGGTTTTATCTAATAAAATTGATTCACTTTATGGGGACTATCTAGTAATCTCTGAAGAAATAGGCTGTATTCCGATGACAACCTTCATCAATCCTGCAAGTAATCATGAGGGTCTTATAAATACTGGTTCGCGAGCAAATTTGATTAAACCCAGTACAGGTTATGGATTCAAGAATATGTTCTTGTTTGCAGAGGAAGTTAAAAATTCTATTGATAAAGCTGGTTTCAAGCAGTTACCGTTTCAATCTAAAAACAGGTTTAAATTTTATGATGCATTGTTGCTCATTATATTAATGCGATGGCCAAAATTGGGGAAAGTGATATTTAGCCAATTGTTTAAATCTCAAAAAATTGCCACAATTTTCTCTTTTCTAGACGAAAAAACCACTCTGCGTCAAGAAATGACTATTTTTTCTACATTGCCCTTTAAGCCATTTATTAAAGCAGCCTTTATTCATTTTTTCAGGTATATCAATTTCAAAACAATAGCAATTTTTATTGCATTATTGCTTTATTTTTCTCTGTCCTACATTGGAAGTGTTTATGCAGAAACTTTTATAAATACATTGATTATTTTGGGTTTGCTGTTGATTGGCATCCCTCATGGAGCAGTTGACCATCTTCTCCAAAAGGATACTAGACCCTTATATTATTTTATAGCCAAATACCTAAGCATTATGGTTCTCAATTTTGCAGTTTGGATCTATGTTCCTAAAATAGCTTTCATCTTATTCATCTTATATTCATGTTTTCATTTTGGAGAATCAGAAACAGTTAAACTAAGGCCAATAACATCTAAACTATTGTTATTACTGAGAGGTATGTTTATTGGTGCATTAGTTCTCTTCATTATAATATTCAGCCATTGGCATGAGTCCTTAACCGTTTTAAAACATATTGATCATTTATGGCCCCAGAATCAAACAGAAATTCAATTGAGTGATTTCTCTTATTCAGTAGTTATTACCATTGCATTCCTTGGATTGTATTTGTGTTTATTTCAAAATAAGCGTCACTTTTGGCATTTGGCTACAATTCTATTGTTAGGATTGTTGTTGCCCTTGATGGCTGCTTTTTCTTTATACTTCATCTGCCAGCATAGTGTTAATGCTTGGCAAGACTTAAAAAAAGGACTAACTTTAAATTCATTACAGTTATACAAGCAAGCGCTTCCATACTTATTGGGGGCTATTGGTGTATTTGTTTTTATTTTGATGTTCAACCCAATTAAGGATTACTCAAGCAAGACTGTAATCAGCAGTTTTTTTATATTTCTATCATGCATTAGTTTGCCACATGTGATTTTAATGCATGTGTTTTACAAGCAGTCAAATTAAATTCTATTTAATTCAATTAAGCTAAAATAAAGGATTTCAATTGTTTGGCTAGCTAAATTATCAGCCAACAATAACAGCCAAACTTTAAATATTTATCAGCTATATACGCAGCAACTTTAAAGCTTTTTTTAATACTTTTTAATAAAATTGGAGACTCTAGTTCAGAGCATCCCGCAACTATAAGTGCGGGAGGGTCACTGGTTCGAACCCAGTAGCTCCCACTAACCAAATTAAAGCCTGCACGTTGTAGGCTTTTTTTATTAACCTAACTTATTAAGAATAAATTAGACTCTGGTTCAGAGCATCCCGCAACTTTAAGTGCGGGAGGGTCACTGGTTCGAACCCAGTAGCTCATAATTTTAAAAAAAGGATTTAGTTAAATGTAAAATTGATGCCCTTTTCCATTTGCATACAATCAAATCTCTTAATATCTCTATTAAAATTATTTTTTACAGCTAATATTCAACCTATGACTTTGAATTATTGGAACAATTTTAAGTTAAATAATTAGGTGTTTATCTTTTTTTAAAATCTACTTACAGATATTGAGATTATTAAATTATTTATTATGCTAAACTTAATAAGTGCAAATTAAATTTTAATAGATATATATTTGTCTAACATAATAGTTAGTGTATTATAGGTTATTTTTGCAAATAAATAATATTCACCTTTATTAAATAAACACTAAATTATTAGTAGTTGTTTTTTTAAAATATTACTAATCAATATGAAATCAATAGAAAGAACCCCAAAATCAATGAAACAATCAATATTTACAATTTTATTTTGTTTAATTTTTTTAACAATTACTAATAGCTTATTTTCTCAATCTTTACCTGATAAATGCGAACTTAATGGGAATCTTTTTTATACTGATTGTATTAAATACATAGGTGATTGTCAAGATAATAAGGCCAATGGTTGGGGTGAATTATATTTAAACAACAACAAAATTTTAACTGGACTATTTATTGATAATATTTTGCAAGATTTCCATATGGATGCTTTTTGGGCAGATAATAATAAATACATTTTTGGCCAAAATAAAGGATCTCGTTTTCATGGTCCTTGTGTTACTATCGCTAATGATTATGTTTTCTTGAGTAATTATGACAATGGTCAACCTGTAGGTAATAGCGATTATTTTAATGTCCCCAAGCCAAACTTTGAACTAAATGGTGTTTTTTGTGATGCCTATGGTTATAATGCAAAAGACAGAACGAATTGCAACTTAATTCCTAATACAAATTCGATAATTTATGTTTCTAGTCGAGGAGGTAAATTTTGGCTTTCTATAGTAGATTTAAGTACAAATAAAATAACAAGAAATTTCGGATCTTATACTACACCTATAAAAGTTTTCCCAAAATTTGTAGGATTTACATCAGACAATAAATTCGTCTTTTTTGACATCAGAATTAATGAAAATGAGGCCCCCAAATTCCTTAAGTGTAATTTGATAAATGGGATTTATGAATTCAAAAGTGTGCTTCCACAAGAAATATCAAATCATAAAAATTTTATAACCAAGATAAACTCTAATTCTTATAAAGATTTAATTTTTGAAGCTCGAAAAGAATGGGAAACAAAAGACAATTTCTATATTTTAAAGGATAGTAGTTATATGAAATTTTTTAATAATAAATTATATTCAGAAAATAGGGACTATGGAACAGGATCAAGTTTAGTTATTTATAATAATAAACATGAATTTATTAAAAGTTTAGATTTGCCAAACTTTAATATTCTTGATTTTGCTGTTGATGAAAACACAAATAGGATAGCTTTAAGTTATAAAGGAAAAGACACAACTTACTTGTCGTATTTCGATTTAAAAACATTTCAATTTGTTTCTAATGTATTTAAACGTACTGATAATCCTTTTGATTACAGAGTTAAATTTTCTAAAACAGGAATGTATCTGTTATATAATTTGAAAAGCGGAACTGCTATATATCTGGGTAACAAACTTTATTATGGCGTTGAAGGAGAAATTTATGATCTGAGTAATGAAGATAAAGTTATTATAACCAACAGCAATAATGGCTATATAAATGCATATGATTTAGAAAAGAAAACTATGATTTGGAGATACCAAATTGGTGATGACTATATGAATAGCAAATGCTTTAACATAGATAATAAAATGTATATAATTAGCGGTCGACCGACATCCTATTCAGGTAATTTAGTTGTAGAAAATGGTATTAAGATAAATTCATTTGTAATGCCGAATCCACTTTTTTCTCTAAAAGAATTTATAAAAAATCCAGAAGAAATTGCCATTATCAAAAATAATCAAATAATTGAAACTAAAAACAAATCAATTCAGAAAAACACTAGTAAAGTTAGTGGCTCTAACGATGATGTATTAGCTACTTACTTGATGTTAAAATTCTTGTTTGCACTTTTTGAATCAACTAGTCATACAACAAGTTCCTACTCAAGCTCGCAATCAGTTAATTATAATGCTTGGCAATGTACAAGATGCGGAGCATTGTCGCGTTCATTACAAGAGCCTAGTGGGGGAGATTTTGGTGGTACAGGTGGGTGCACTGATAATGGGAACCATTATTGGAGCCATGCAAATACCAATAGAGGTTGGCAATGCAGTAGATGTGGTGCAACTAGTCACTGTGATCGAGAGCCTAGTGGGGGTGATTTTGGCGGTACAGGTGGGTGTTCAGATAATGGGAACCATTATTGGAAAAGATTTTAATTAACTATTACATTTTTAAAATATTTAGCTGAGGCACAATTTGATGGATTTATAAAATTTATCTAAAATTCGACTATGGCACTCTGATACTTGAGACCTTCACACTTGCCATAATCCTCGACGAAACAAATTGGAGGCACTTGTATTGGGTATACATACTCTTTTGACTTTATAAAATTTATCTCAAACAAAAAACCCTGCTCAAAGAGCAGGGTTTTTTATGAAATTTATTTCGAATGAGCGATTAGTTGATGCTCATTTTCTTAGTTACAGAGTGAGTTGCGGTTTTAACAGTGTAGAAGTAAATGCCGCTGGCTAAGCCTTCTGCATGCATATCTAAGCTGTGGTTACCTGCACCTTTGCTACCAAAAGATTGAGTGCTGATCAATTTACCATTGATGTCTGTGATATCAATGCTAACGTTTGATTCAGTATTTAACCAAATTAACACCTCAGAATTGTTGCTGAATGGGTTTGGTTGGTTTTGAGACACTA
Organism: Bacteroidia bacterium; assembly: GCA_044368575.1. Classification (GTDB taxonomy): domain Bacteria; phylum Bacteroidota; class Bacteroidia; order NS11-12g; family UBA955; genus JABMMZ01. The sequence goes on along the minus strand of JBIPPH010000012.1, from coordinate 10,874 downwards.
CAAATACTTCTTGGTTGGTTTTGTATTCTTCAATGCTAGTGCTCCACATTACACCGATAGAACCATCTAAGATTTTAGCTACTGGAATAGCGGCATACATAATGTCGTTAACACCAGCAGGGTGGTTGTTGTCTGCACTTGAGTTGTTTTGAAGGTTAGTACCAGCCAAAGCATCTTGTTGGAAAATCACATGAACAAAGCCGTTTACTTCTTTAGCTACACAGGCAAATTCCTCCTCAACACCAGACCATTGGGTAATGTCTTGAGAAGCTTTCCAAGTAGCACCATTGTCTGTAGAATGGGTCATGAAAATGTTTCTTAAGTTAACGTTGTTCGCATCAACATCCTCTTCTAATGGGAATGAATAAGTAACGAAGATATTGCCATTAGCATCACAACCTGCTGAAGGGCAGTGTAATAATGAAGTGTTACCTAATCGAGCAACAGAAGATATACCATTGTTTTTTAAGGTTTGTGGCACAGTACCATTAGACAATGCAGCGGTATTACCAGCAGATATGCTTAAAACAGTATCTTTATTTCTATCAAAACCACCAGCAATTATTTGCGCTGAATTGCTAACCTCGCTCCAGTGAACTAAAGAAGACGTACCTGGAAAGAAGCTGTAAGACTCATCTGTTGTATCATCGTCAAATACACGGCTCAATCCCCAAAAAGCGTGGATTTTACCATTGTTGTCGATTAATACATCCATAGAACCATCGCAAACTCTAGGTGTATCTAACATTAATTTTTTAGAATTGTAGGGCGCATAAGCAAAGCTATCAATGATGGTTTTTGACCATGTTGTACCATTGTCAGTAGATTTGAATAACATTACATCATTGGTTTGGTCACCTGTGATAATAGCAACAGTTGAACCTTTAACATCGATTGCGTATTGGTCTCCACCGCCACCATTGCTCATTCTTGTGCTATCGTATCCTGGAAGTACAGTATGGATTTTATCCCAAGTAACACCGCCATCAGTAGAACGGCTGTATGTCATTGGCGCAAAAACACCATTGCGTTTTGGCGCTCTAGGTTCTCCTGGTTGAGAAGAGTCAGCATAAGTTGCAATAGCGTGGAAGTAATCGCCACTGTTGGCAACTCTACCCCAAATAGGTCTTAAGTTGTTTTCAGTCAAAACCGAAGAACCGGTCCAAGTATTATTGCCAATGCTTGCGTTAGTAGACAATCTGAAGCCACCATTGGCTGCATCGTGTCCCATAACCCATTCTTTACCATTGTTAACACCAATTGAAGGCCAGCCAATTCTAACACTTTCTAAACGGCTAGTAGGATTGCCTACAGTTAACCAATTGTTTAAATCAAAGTGGTTGTAACCAGTACCTCTGTTGGTGTAAGCAGCATCGTTTGAAGTTGTCCAAGCAACAGATACTTTGCCATCGGCATGCAATAATACACGTCTACCAACGCTCGCATTGGTTTGTAAATCGTAATAAGTGCTACCAACTTTAACAAAGTTGTAAGTAATCAATCCGCGTTTGCTGATGGATTTGTGTGGGGTAGTTGAGGCCGAGGATTGAACCATGGCTTCAAAAACTTTAGTCTCAGGAGCAACATCACTGCTGTTCATGATTTCAGCCCCACCAACGGTGTTCTTGTCAAGAAGCACCTTGTTGCTTTGAGCAAATGTCAAAAATGGCAATGCTAAAGCGGCTAAAAGTAATTGTTTTTTCATGTTATGAAGGATTTAATTTCTGTTAAATTTATTGCGTAAAAATAATTGAATTCACCAAAATTCAAAATAAAAAAACAAATTATTTACCCTCAATTAATAAGTCTCAATTTGGAAACGAGGAGCAGAACAAGTTAAACCAATTTCAATTGGTGTGGAATTTCAGAAATCCTTAAGATTTTAACCACCATTTCAATCATTAACTGGCCATCTTCTGTGCCAGTATCATCCACCCCTTTAGACCTTAAATCATAGTACTTTAAGAAGGCGAAAATTTGCTCTATCATGAGCGGGGCATAGTTGTCACTGGCTTGCTTGTAATCATCGATAAAAAATTCATTGATACCCAATTGCAGGGCAATGTCTTTTCTTGGTTTACTTTTGATATGATGATAACTGTATACCTTTGAGAAATAGCCATAAAGGTTGGCTATCAGGGGTATGATAGAATGCTGTTTAGGGTTTGATGCAAAATAATTAGTGATCTGAATAGACTTATTGAAGTTCTTTTGACCAATTGCCTTTTGTAATTCAAAAATATTATAGTCTTTACTAATGCCAATATTTTGCTCAATATGGTTCATGCTAATGACCGCCACATCCGCTTTAACATTAATCAACATCTTGTCTATTTCGTTGGCGATTTTACTCAAATCATTGCCTAGATAATCGGCAATCAACTGGGTGGCTTTTGGGTCAATTACTCGGCCCTTGGCTTTAAGGTATTGGTCAATCCAAGGAATGACTTCGTAATCTCTCAAACGGTCTGCCGTAAAATGTGTGTGTTTAGCAAACAACTTGCCAACGCGTTTGCGCTTGTCTACTTTTTTACCCTTATAACAAAGTACTAAAATCGTTGAAGCACTTGGGTTTTCTATGTAATCCTCTAAAGCATCAATGTCACTTAAATTCTGAGCTTCTTTGATAATGATCAATTGAAATTCGCTCATCATCGGGTAGCGTTTAGCCGCCATTTTGATTTCCAAAGGGCTAATGTCTTTGCCGTAAGTGATGGTTTGATTAAAACTTTTTTCTTCAGGTCTCAAAACATGCTCTTCAAGCAAATTGCTGATTTCATCTATGTAGTAGGTTTCATCGCCCTCAAGGAGGTACAATGGGGTAAACCGCCTGCTTAGGATGTCCTTTTTAATTTGCTCAAATTTTGTGCTGGTCAGATTGGCCATTATGTTTTAAGTTCGCAGGGTTGAAACTCAATTTTAATACTTACAAGTTTAACATAAAAGCGGAAGAAGGTAATACACTAATTTTCGACATTGTCCGAAAAAAATATGTCCGTTTAAGCCCCGAAGAATGGGTTAGGCAGCATGTTATCCATTTTTTAATTGAGGAGATTCAGGTGCCAAAAGGCTTGATATCTGTAGAGAAGGAGCTGGTTTTCAATGGGTTGAAAAAACGATATGATATTTGTGTTGCTAATACTCAAGGTCAACTACAATTGTTAGTAGAGTGCAAAGCGCCAAGTGTAAAACTATCAGAGGCAACCCTTCATCAGGCCGCCATATATCAACACAGTTTAGGGGTTAAAGCCATTTTTATCAGCAACGGGCTGAATCATTACTATTTTACTTGGCAGTCAGATGAGCAAAAATTTATGCCTCAATCAGAATGGGCTTTGTATCCTGATTGGCTTTAAAAGGATGTCTTTCTTGCCAGTTATCGCCAATATTTTGGGCATACCATTGGTTTAAGAAATAGAAAACCACTCTAAGGATGCCTGGCTTAATCCAAATGTAATTAAAGTTTTCTATAGCGGTAGCACCAGTATTGGCTTTGGCTTCTTTAGCGGTTCTGCCCATCTCTAATATTTTGTAACCTCTTTGCATGGCGCAGCAAATGCCATCAAATAAAATATTAAAATACAGTTGGTGTGTTTGATTGTATTGGTAATCAAGGCCAATGTAATGGATTTCCATACTGTTCTTATCTGGGTAATCAATTTGACTACTAAAGGCCACCAATTCATTCGCTTTAAAATAGCCAAAAACCCTGAAACTGTTTGGTTTCAACGTTTTCATTTGAACAAAATATTGAGCGTTTAAAACCCCAAGGGTAATTGATTGCTCCTTAACAATATTTTGGTATAATTCAATCAATTTTAGGCTGTGAAGATTGATTTCCTCAAGGCTTAATTCTCTTACTACAATACCCTCCATTGCCTTTCTAATTTTCAATGCTCTTTGACGGTATTTTCGCGTTAAGTCTTGGCAATAGTCTTCAAATGTGTGCCATTCCCTTAATGCCAGTTCCATAGTTAAATCGTTTCGAAATGGTTTAAAGGCAGTTAATGCACACTGTTTTGCGGTAAAAGTCCTTGAACAATCTTTTAGCAAAATGCCACAATAGGAGCCATTTTGATTCAATTGTTTTTTGAGTATGGATAGGTAATCAAAAATAAGGGGTCTTTGGTCTTTATCTTTAAAATAAAATCCTTGAAATTTAACCCTAAAGAGATTGCCACATATCAAAAATTGAACTTTACGACCAATTAAGCAAGTTTTAATAGGGTCAAATAAAGGGTGGTCAAAAGTTTTGTTCTTGTAGTGTTTTGTATTGAAGTTTAAACATTGTATGTATGCGACTCCAATCCAAGTATTGTTCTTGAACAAATCTACATATTGAACTTTAATGTCATTGAGTTGGCTGTTTTCGATGGCCAATACATCCTCAGAGACTAGATGGTGGTTTTCTGGCAAAAAAGTGCGCCAATTACTTTTTATGTCATTAAATGAATCGTGGATGATACAATGAAGAGACATCTTGATTCCTTAACAATTACTGCTTTAAAAGGTTTTGTTTTTTGCGTAGTCTAATGTTGAGCATTTCAACAAATAAGCTAAAGGCCATTGAAAAATAAATGTATCCTTTAGGGACATGCATTTCAAATGCTTCAATTACAAGCATACAACCAATCATTAATAAGAAGGATAAAGCTAGCATTTTAACGGTAGGATGTTCTTCTACAAATTTGCTAATACCTGATGCTACCCATACCATAATGAGCATAGAGGTAATGATAGCAATAAACATTATTAAGATACTTTCAGTTAATCCTATAGCCGTTACTATGGAATCAATTGAAAACACTAAATTGATTAAAATGATCTGCATGACCACTTGGCTAAAGCTTTTTTTGGTTTTTTTCTCTGTTTCAAGATGCTCGTCAACATTGAATTTATGATGGATTTCTGTGGTTGATTTATACAATAGAAACAATCCACCCAACAGCAACATAATGTCTTTTAAGCTAATGTCTTTGCCTTCAAAATCAATTGGCAAAGTGAATAAAGTATTTTGAGATTGAATGACTAACTGTATGACTAATAAGAGCAGAACCCTAATTATCATTGCGAATATAAGTCCCCAATTGCGCGCTTTCCTTTCGTCTCTTTTTTCAACCCTTGAGGCAACAATACTCACGAAAATGATGTTGTCAATTCCCAACACAATTTCCATGAAAGTAAGGGTAAATAAGCTTATCAATCCGGCTGAACTTAAAAGGTATTCCATGTATTGAAGCAAAAATAATTAAAACTATCGATGCTTGTTATTTCGCTTTATACACATCTGTGTTTTCAAGATAAAAGTCTTGCATTAATTGACGAAATTCAGGGGTTAAACTGCCGGAATCAGTTTTTAAATGCAACGTTTCAATTTCAGGTTTTAATGGTATGAGACCCAAACATATAATAGTTCTAATGTGCTTATTGTCTCGTTCATAAACCTTAATGATTTTGTGCGTCGAGCCGCCAATGCTTTGCCAGAAGGCGCTCGCCATTTCTGCAATATTTGCAGGGTAGATTAACCACAAAAGACTTTTGCTATGCATCAGATTTAGGCAAGAATTTAAAAGCGTTTTAGGGTCTAAGTCCTCAATGTGCATAGCATCGTTTTTAAATGATTCTTGACCTTTAAGATGATTGTCAAAATAGGGGGGATTGGCAATTATGCCATCAAATTTAATAGTTGTCGTAAAGTCTATAAAATTGCTTTCAACAACTTGAATCTTGTTTGCAAATGGACTCTTTTGGATATTGAATTGGGCTTGTTCAACGATAGTTCTAATTTTTTCTATAGCGATGATATTAGCCTCAGGGTATTTTTGTGCCATCATCAAGGCTAAAATACCAGAGCCGGTGCCAATGTCTAATATTGTGTTAGCATTCTGAAACTGAGCCAATGCCCCCAATACGCAAGCATCGGTGCCTACTTTTAGGCCCTTAGTTTGCTCATAAATACTAAAGGATTTAAAATGAAAAAACGAGTTGCTCAATGGTTACAAGATCAACATCGCATCTCCATAACATTGGAAATGGTATTTCTTCTTTACAGCTTCTTTGTAGGCTTCCATAACGAAATCATATCCACCAAATGCTGTTGCCAACATTAATAAGGTACTTTCAGGGGCATGGAAATTGGTTATGAAGGCATTGGCAATTGAAAAATCATACATAGGAGAGATGAATTTATCAGTCCAACCTGCGCTGGCATTTAATGTGCCAGTTGAGGATACAGAGGATTCAATGGCTCTCATTACACCTGAACCTACAGCCACTACACGTTGTTTTTGGTTTTTGGCATGGTTAACAATGTCAGCTGTTTTGTCACTGATATCGTAGTTTTCTGAGTCCATTTTGTGTTTGCTTAAGTCTTCAACTTCCACATTGCGGAAGGTGCCTAAGCCTTGGTGTAAAGTTAATTCTGCAAACTTAATCCCTTTGATGTCCATACGCATCATCAATTCTCGACTGAAGTGCATACCAGCTGTTGGAGGGGCCACAGCACCTTCAACCTTTGCAAAAATGGTTTGATAACGTTCTTCGTCATCTTTTTTAACAGCTCTTTCAATGTATTTTGGAATTGGAGTTTCACCAAGTTTTTTAACTATAGTGTTGAACTCTTCCTTACTGCCGTCAAATAAGAAGCGGATTGTACGGCCTCTGCTAGTAGTATTATCAACCACTTCAGCCACTAGGTCATCATCCCCAAAATACAACTTATTGCCTACTCTGATTTTTCTGGCAGGATCAACCAAAACATCCCATAAACGGTGTTCTTCGTTTAATTCTCTTAATAAAAACACCTCAATCTTAGCACCTGTTTTTTCTTTGTTGCCATACATTCTTGCAGGAAACACTTTGGTGTTATTGATAATGAATACATCGTTTTCGTCAAAAATATTGAGAATGTCTTTGAATTTTTTATGCTCAATCTTTTGAGTATCTCTATGGAGAATCATTAATTTGCTCTCGTCTCTGTTTTTGTGAGGGTCTTGAGAAATTAGATTAGCAGGTAAATCAAAGCTGAATTTAGATAATTTCATTAGGGTATAATTAGGGTAAAAAAGTTCGCAAAATTAACATTTTCTTGCGGAAAGGCAACTTTTTGACGCTTTTTATTCTTGAAATTGTTCTGCAATGGCTTCTACCTTAGTCTGAGCCCTTTCATAAGCCAAATCAGTTTCCTTCAAAGGCTTTAATAGTTTATCAGCTAACTGATACACTTTTTCAACGGCAGCTTTTTCTTGATTGAAATAGGTTAAAAAAGTGGCTTTTTCATAATCTTTACTGTGGGCGGAGGCCTTTAATGTTTTGAGTTGAATCATTAATTCTTCAACTTCCATTACAATAGGCTTAAAACTATCAATAGCTCTGCTATACAATTGAGCATAACTTTTATATTCATCCATTAATTGAGCGTCTTCTATTTTAAGTGTCATCTTTTGGCTAACATATTGTTCTTCCAAAAAACTCAAATTGTGGTTAATGATATCTTTACGTTCTTGTATGTCAGCCAATGGCATAAAGTCTAACCATGTTTTGACTGTGTTTAATTGATTCTGGAGTGTATCAATCAAGGCTAATTCAGTTTTGACCTCATAGTCAGCTTTGTAGCCTTGTTGGCAAGCTGATAATACCACCAAGCAAGCAATAAAATATTTATACATACCACAAAATTATTGCTTTTTTAATGTAGTTTTGAAATAGATTTTTCATTGTGCTCACTAAAACAGACTACAAAAAAGTTAGGGACATCGTTTTTCTTAAAGACGTTATGCTCTTGTCTTTGTCTGCCTTTGGCGGCCCAGAAATGCATCTTTCTTTATTCATTAAACAATTGGTTCATCAAAAGAAGTACATTTCTGAGTCAGAAGTATTGGAGTTAAATAGTTTGTGTCAGATTTTACCCGGGCCATCATCAACCCAAACACTTACCGCAATAGCCTTTAAAATTGGCGGTCCAAGATTGGCGTTCTTAGCCCTTATGATTTGGATTTTACCTGCAACCATATTGATGACATTATTTGTAGTTAGTACCAATTTTGTTAATCCTCATGTCTTTAAATTTATAGGGCCAATGGCCATTGGCTTTGTGGTAGTAGCAGCTCTTCAAATGACCAAGTTGCTTCAAAAAAACACTAGGACCATTGCGCTTGCAGTGCTGTCTGCGATGGCTGCAGTGTTTTTTCATTCACCTTATGTATTTCCAATCGTTTTAATTACCGGGGGAATGCTTAGCAGTTATTGGGGTAAATCAGATCCTATAACCACTCAAAAAGTTGCCTTTAAAATACGTTGGGCTAATTTGACGTTGATGTTTTTGATTTTGATAACGGTTGCTGTTGTGGGTTTGTACACTAAAACCACCATGCCTCACTGGTCTCAACCCATTCGTCTATTTGAAAATACTTATAGGATGGGTATTATGGTTTTTGGAGGGGGCAATGTGTTATATACCATGATCCTCACTGAGTTTGTTGAATTTAAAGCCAAACATTATTTAACCATTCAAGAGTTTAATACGGGTATTGGATTACTTCAAGCAGTGCCAGGTCCAACTTTTTCAATGGCAACGTATGCCAATGGTATGGCCATGAAAAATCTAGGTTATGGAATTTCAGGACAGGTTTTAGGTTGCGGAGTTGGAACGATAGCCATTTTTTTGCCAGGTACGCTTTTGATCTTTTTTGTGTATCCAATTTGGAATCAGATCAAACAAATACCTGTTATTTATAGATCACTTAAGGGGATCATTGCCGTGTCAATTGGCCTAGTATGGGCGGCGGCCATCTTAATGATTATGCCCTATTTGAAAAACCAATGGTTGACCAATGTTGATCAATGGCTTTCATTTGCAGTTTTTAGTTTTACCTTATTGTATTTGAGATGGGTCAAAAAACCGGCTGTGTTTTTGGTGTTAGCGGTAGTATTGGCAGGATATTTGATGCTTTTAATGCATACATGAGATTAAGCCAAATCATATTGCTCATTTTATTTATGACCATGTGGTCTCAGCAAACCATTGCTCAGAAGACCATGTCAAAAGATAGTAATTTGATCCAGTTCTCAGGCCTATTGCTGTCATCAGATAGCATTTATCCCATTCCGTTTGCCAATATTTATGTTTTGAACAAACCCTATGGAACCTATTCCAATTTGGAAGGTTATTTTTCATTTGTAGCAAAAAAGGGTGACACCATTGCCTTTTCTCATGTTGAGTTCAAGCGTTCTTATTTTGTCATTCCTGATACACTTAAAGAATACAAGTATTCTATTGTTAAGTTAATGACTCAAGATACGGTTCATTTCCCTGGAATCGTTATTTTACCAATGCCCAATAGGGCCACTTTCGATCACTTATTTGTGACCAAATCCATTCCCAATGATGATTTCCAACGCGCTAAGAATAATATGGAGCGCGAAGCACTTCGCGAACAAGCTATGAGTATGGAAGGTCAGGATGCGGCAGAAGCGTATAGACATATAAGTAGTATGTATGCTCAAAAGGCCTACTATTCAGGCGGGCAAATTCCGCCTATGAATATCTTAAATCCCTTTGCATGGGCTCAGTTTTTTGAAGCTTGGAAGCGAGGAGACTTTAAACGAAAAAAGACCAAGTAAACTTGGCCTTTCTTCAACTAAAAAAAACAAAATTATTCGGTGGCTTAATAGTTGTTAAGCATCATTGGCATTACCAACATGATTACTTCTTCGTCCACTTCATTTTCATTTGGTACCAATAAACCTGCGCGGTTAGGGCTTGATAGCTTTAACTTTACAGTGTCATGGTCTACATTTGATAATAATTCCAATAAGAATCTAGAGTTAAAACCAATCTCGATATCCTCACCATCGTATTCGCAGCTGCGTTTTTCGTTCGCTTCATTTGCCAATTCAATATCCTCTGCACTGGCGGTTAATTCATTACCAGTGATTTTAATACGGATTTGATGGGTGGTTTTATTTGAGAAGTTAGATACACGTTTAACCGTTTCTAAAAAGTCTATGCGGTTAATGCTAACGATGTTATTGTTGTCTTTTGGAATAACTGCTTTGTAGTCAGGGTATTTTTCATCAATTAAACGACAAGATAATTTAAGGTTGTCAGTAGTGAAAAACACGTTTGATTTGTTGAAATCAATTTGGATAGGGGTGACATCATTGCTCAAAGAAGACTTTAATAGGTTAAGGGCTTTTTTAGGCAGAATGAAATTATGCTCCATGCCAGGTTTAACATCTACTCTGGTTAATTTAACTAAACGGTTGGCATCAGTAGCGACAAAGTTGACACTGTCATTGCTCAATTCAACAAATACACCAGTTAAATTTAAACGAAGGTCATCATTACCGGTAGCAAACAAGGTTTTGCTGATGCATCTCAACAAAACATTAGAGGCCATATTGAATGAATTTTCAGATTCAATTTCTGGCACTTTCGGGAAGTCTGCGCCACTTTGACCTGCTAGTTTGTAGCGACCAAAAGCTGTGCTTAGTTCAATAGCGTAGGTTTCTTCGTTTACAGTAAAGGTAATCGGTTGCTCGTTGAGCATCTTTACAGTATCCATTAATAGTTTTGATGGGATAGCCACTAAAATGTCTTCCTTAGATTCCACTTTTAAGCTAGTTGACATAGAGGTTTCTAAGTCAGTAGTAGAAATGGTTAATACACCTTTCTTAATGTCAAAAAGGAAGTTGTCGAGTATAGGTAATACAGGTTTTGAAACAATGGCACCATTCACTTTAATGAGGTGCTCTAATAGTTCAGGAGCTGCAACGATAAATTTCATATTAATGCGGTTTTATGTAGTTGCGAAAGTAGAACCCAAACTTCAGGGTATATGCACAAATTTTTATGTTTTATTCACAAAAAATTA
>JBIPPH010000011.1:0-60573 GCA_044368575.1 Bacteroidia bacterium | reverse complement strand
TCTCTGCCTCTGGTAAATGGCACTACACAAAAACTGCACATGTTATCGCAACCTCTCATAATGGATACAAAGGCTGAAACACCATTGGTGTTTAAACGAAGTGGTGAAATTTCTGCATAGGTTTCTTCTCTGCTCAACAACACGTTGATGGCCTTATTGCCTTCTTCTACTTCTGCTATTAATTTCGGTAGGTCTCTGTAAGAATCAGGGCCAGCTACAACGTCTACTAATTTTTCTTCTTCCAGTAATTTGCTTTTGAGTCTTTCGGCCATACAGCCCAATACCCCAATAATCAAATCTCTGTTTTTCTTTTTATTGTTTCTGAGTTGGTTGAGGCGATCTCTGATGGTTTTTTCAGCGTTGTCTCTGATGGCGCATGTGTTCAAAAACACAACGTCTGCATCAAACTCATCTTGGGTTATGCCATAGCCATGGGCGTTCAAAATAGAGCCTATAATTTCACTGTCGCTAAAATTCATAGCACAACCATAGCTCTCAATATAAAATTGTTTGCGTTGAATGCTGTTCTTCACTGCCAATTCTTGCGAAATGTCTAAATCTTGCATGGGAGGGCAAATATACAGCTTTTTGTGACAAAGTGTCAGAAAAGTAGCGGATTTCGATGAACTACCTAGATCTTCCGGATGAGGCTTAATCCCATTGGTCTTTGTCTGTAAAATCTTGTTGTTCAGGTGCCTTTTGCTCAGACATTGACTTGGCCTCTAGGTTTTGCGCTTTGAGGGTCCAATCATCTGTTGCTGTTGTTTCTATAAACACATTCCCTGAATGCCTGAATACATGAACATGTAATCCATACACTGTTGCAAGATTTTGTTCAAAAGCATTTACAGTAGTGGTCTCGTCAAACGTAAAGCTGCCATACTGTTTTAAATGCAAATCTTTTAAGGGGGTGTTGCCGTCTAACATAGCCTTTTTAGTTGTGCCAGTAGATTCAGCATGGGCCTGACTAAAGCATTCCAATTTCAAAAAAGGAAAATACTGATTGAATTGCTTTTTAACATCGTGCCATTGTAAGTTGTTTAATAGTTTAAGTTCCATATATCAAACTTAAACTAATATCTCAAGAGCAAAAGTGACCAATATCACTATTGGCAATATATATCATCTCTATTTCGTTATGGATTATAAATACAGTCTAAAGCAATGACAATACGCAAGCCCATTAAATGGTTTATTCTAGGTGTGATTTTAACTGTTTTGGTGTATTATTTCTATCCTGAAAAGCGTTTGGTTGATAATGCCAAAATCAGCAAAATTGTAATCAACAAATCGGAAAGAAAAATGATGGTGTATGATGGCAATGATTTGCTCAACACTTATTCAATTTCATTGGGAGCTTCGCCAGTTGGAGAAAAACAATCAGAAGGTGACAACAAAACACCAGAGGGTCATTATTCTGTTGAAGCAAAACTTGGTTTGGGTGTAAGTAAATACCATAAGGCCTTACGTGTAAGTTACCCAAGTCCTGCGCAAAAGAAAATGGGCAAATCAGGATCAAATATTATGATTCATGGACTAGGACCCAAGTATCATTATTTTGGAAAATTTCACCGCTTCTACGATTGGACCCAAGGATGCATTGCTGTTACAGATGATGAAATTGATCAGATTTACAAAGCAACAAAAGTAGGCGTTGCTATCATTATTAATCCATAGTTAATCAATCGAAATTACCATAACGTACTTTAGCTGTTAAAGGACAATTAAAAATCTTTACGATGGTTTTTAAACATAATTTAATTGCTTGAATAGCTTAAAATATAGATATAAGATTGTATTTTTTAATTTTGGATTTTCCCAAGTTAAACTCCTATTGTTAACTTTCAATTAAATTATTAACCACATACAATAACATTTAAATAATTTAGTTTATTTATAAATTGGATAAGTACGTTTAGTATTTTTGCATTTTTAAATTAAATACCATAAAACAAATTACATACATAAAAATGAAGATTAAAAAATTAGGATTCGACCATTGCGTTTTATTAAGCTCATTGCTGCTAGTTAATTCAGGGGTGTTTGGACAGAGCAATACATCTGTAGTTGAGAACCATCAAAGAACTTTAATTTACAGTAAAGACTCTGCATTAATTGCCGTTAAAAAAAATGGTCTAGATTTAGAATTTACAAGCAATTCTCTCAAAAAAGATAAAGAAGTAGTATTATCAGCGGTTAAAAATATTGGAATTGCCTTACAATTTGCGGATGAGACTTTGAGACAAGATAAAAGTATGGTTCTGGAGGCTGTAAAAAATAATGGCAACGCATTGGTTTTTGTAGATGAACTGCTCAAAAGTGATAAAGAAGTTGTAACAGCTGCCGTGATTCAAAATGGCATAGCTTTAGAATTTGCAAATAGTAGTCTTAAAAATGATCTGGAAGTAGTAACTAAGGCGGTAGAAAGCTCTTGGGATGGTATACCATTTCAGTATGCATCTGATGAATTAAGAAAAAATAAAACTTTAGCTCTACTGGCAATTAAAAATGATGCTAATGCGCTTGCATATGCGGATTTTAATCTTAAAAAAGACAAGGAAGTAGTTTTAGCGGCTGTTAAAACCAATGGTAATGCATTAGAGTTTGCAGATATATCACTCAGAAAAGACAAAGAAATTGTGTTAATGGCTATAAAAAACTCATGGGATGGCCTAGCCTTACTTTATGCTGATCAAGCATTTAAAATGGATAAAAAATTGGTTTTGGAAGCGATTAATAAAAGTGGTAACGCTCTACAATTTATTGATGCCTCTCTAAAAAAAGATAAGGAAATAGTATTAACAGCCGTTTCTGATTTTGGTAATGCTTTGCAATTTTGTGATGAATCATTGAAGAGAGATAAAGATATTGTGTTGGCAGCAGTTAATAACAATGGCTTTGCTATACAGTATGCTGATGGATCATTTAAACAAGATTTAGAAGTAGTATTTAAAGCTGTTTCACAAAATGGTAATGCTATTCAATTTATTGATGAATCACTTAAGTATAATTTAAAATTAGCACTTGTAGCGGTTAGAAATGATGGTAATGCAATTCAATATGTAAGTGAAACACTTAAAAAAAATAAAACTTTGGTATTGGCGGCCGTTAAACAGGACGGTAATGCTATTCAATTCATAGATGAATTACTTAAAAAAGACAAAACAATAGTACTAGTTGCGGCTAAACAAAATGGCTTATCGATTCAATATGTTGATGAATCACTAAGAAAAGACAAAGAAATTTTGTTGGCAGCTCTGAAGGAGAATGGAACTGCATTACAATACTTGGATGAATCACAAAGAAAAAATAAAGAAATAGTGTTGTTAGCTGTTAAAAATTCTTCATGGTATGAGAGCGCATTAAAATATGCAGATGAATCTCTCAAAAAGGATAAAGAGATAGTTACTGAAGCTGTTGCCAAAAGTGGAGATGAACTTGAATTTGCAGATGCAAGTTTAAAAAAAGACAGAAATATAGTTTTAGAAGCGATAAAGAGTTATGGCAATGCACTACAATTTGCAGATGAAACAATTAAACAAGACAAAGAAATTGTATTAGCGGCCGTAAGTAAAAATGGCAATGCTTTGCAATTTGTTAATCAATCTCTTATAAAAGATAAAGATGTAGTATTAGCCGCTGTAAATAAATCTGGCTATGCATTGCAATTTGCGGATGATATATTCAGAAAAGATAAAGAGATAGTTTTAGCGGCGGTCAGTAATTATGGTTATGCACTAGACTTAGCAGATGCAACTTTAAAAAATAATCAAGAGGTGGTATTAGCTGCAATTAAAAATGATGGCTTTTCAATTAAATATGCAGATTTATCTCTACAAAAAAACAAAGAACTAATTTTAGCCGCGGTTAGTCAAAATGGATATGTATTAAATGTATTAGATCCGATTTACAAAAATGACAAGGAAATTGTAATAGCAGCGGTAAATAATAATGGGTACGCTTTAGAATACGCCAGCGATAGATTAAAAAATGATAAGGAAGTGGTTATTGCAGCTATTAATAATTCAGGATATGCTTTAGAATATGCAGATGCTGAACTAAAAAAAGATAGAAAAGTGGTTATGACTGCAGTTAGCAAAGATGGTGGTGCTTTAGCATTTGCTAATAATGCGCTTCAAAAAAATAAAGATATAGTTTTAGTGGCAGTTAAAAATCCAAATTGGGATGGCAAAGTGCTTCAATTTGCTGATGAATCTATGAAAAAAGATAAAGAGGTGGTTTGGGAGGCAATTAATAGTTCAACATGGGATGGTAGTGCGCTTCAATATGCAGACATTTCAATTAAAAAAGATAAAGATTTTTTATTAGCTGCTGTTCAGCAAAAAGGGAATGTTTTAAAATATGCTGATATCACTATAAGAAAAGATAAAGAGGTTGTAATGGCAGCTGTAAAACAAAATGGAAGCGCTGTTAAATATGCAGATGAATCGTTAAAAAAAGACAGAGAAATTGCAATTGCTGCGGTCACTAATTTTGGAAATTCCTATGAATACATTGATGAAACACTCCAAAAAGATGAAGAGTTAGTATTGATCGCAATTCAAAATTCATGGGATGGCAATCTCTTATCATTGGTTGATGAATCCTTTAAAAGCAACAAACCATTTATATTAGAATTAGTTAAGAATAACGCCTATGCATTGGAACATGCAGATATAAGTATGAAAAAAGATAAGGAAGTGGTAATAGCTGCTGTCAACAGAAATGGCTATGTCTTAGAATTTGCCGATGAAACACTTAAACATGATAAAGAAGTAGTTTTAGCCGCTTTAAAGTCTAATGGTAATGCTTTAAAATTTGCGGGAGATGAATTTAAAAAAGATAGGGAAATAGTTTTAATAGCACTTAATAACAATGGTTTTGCTTATGAATATATAGATGAATCATTAAAAGAAGATAGAACTCTAGTATTAAATGCAATCAAACAAAATGGAAATATCTTAGAACATGTAAAACCTTTTTTGAAAAAAGATAAAGAAATTGTAATGGAGGCTGTCAAAAGCTACACATGGGATGGCAATGCCTTAAAATATGCTGATGAATCACTCAAACAAGACAAAGAAATTGTGATGGAGGCAGTTAAAAGCAATGGCTTGGCATTAGAACACGTTGATGCTAGTTTCAAAAAAGATAGAGAAATTGTTGTTGAGGCAATTAACAACAATGGTTATGCTCTGAAATATGCAGATGAATCATTGAAAAAAGACAAAGAAATCGTTATGGCTGCTATTAACAATAGTAGTGGGGATGCATTTGAAGAGGCAGACGAAAGCCTAAAAAACGATAGAGCATTCATCTTAGAAGCTACAAGTCATGCTGGTTATGTATTAAGATATGCAAGTGAAATGCTTAAGAAAGACAAAGCAGTAGTCATGTCTGCTATAGAAAATTCCATGGGTTATACAATTTTAAAATACGCAGATGAAGGACTAAGAAATGATAAAGAAGTGGTGAAGTTGGCTGTTCAAAACAATGGTAATGAAATAGAATTTGCGAGTGATGCTTTAAAAAAAGATAAAGATATTTTAATGTCTGCTATTGAGAATGATTGGACTGCTCTTCAATTTGCTGACCAATCACTCAAGAAAAACAAAAAGTGGGTAATTGAAATTTTTGAGAAATTTTGGGTTGATGGAGAGATATTGCAATATGTTGACGCATCACTTAAAAAAGATAGAAAAGTTGTATTAGCGGCTATAGATAATAACAGTAATGCATTACAGTATGCTCATGAATCACTCAAAAAAGATAAGCAAATAGTATTGGCGGCTGTTCAAAAATCTTGGGATGGAATTGCATTAAAATACGCGAATGAAACGCTTAAAAAAGATAGAGATGTGGTATTGGAAGCGGTAATGCAAAATGGAAACGCTATGCAATTTGTTGATGAATCACTTAAAAAAGATAGAGCGCTTGTACTTGAAGGACTAAAGAATAATGGCGGAGCACTTCAACATTTGGACGAAACATTAAAAAAAGACCAAGAGATAGTTCTAAGTGCTGTTAGTCAGGATGGGCTTGCTTTGCAATTTGCGGATGATGAACTCAAGAAAAATAAAGATCTGGTTATAGTTGCAGTTAGTGAGGATGGCAAAGCAATAGAATTTGCAGATGAAAGTCTTAAAAAGGATAAAGATGTCGTATTAGCTGCATTAAAGCAAGACGGCTATGCATTAGAATTTGTTGATGAATCGCTTAAAAGAGAGAAATGGATAGTATTAGTCGCGGTAAATCAAAACGGATATGCAATTTATTTTGCAAATGATACACTAAAAAAAGATTTAGATATTTTTTTAGTAGCAGTAAATAATCAAGGTGAAGCTTTAAATTATGCAGATGAATCTATAAGAAAAAACAAGAATATTGTATTAGCTGCCGTTAAGAACAATGGTAATGCAATAAAATATGCTGATGAAACTCTAAAAAAAGACAAAGATGTAGCCATGATGGCTGTCAAAAATGCATGGTCAGAAAAAATAATTCAATATATAGATGAAACGTTTCTTTTAGACAAAGAAATAATTTTAGCTGCAGTGAATAAAAATGGTTCTGCGATTCAATTTGTAGGCGATACATTTAAAAGTGACAAGGAGATTGTTTTGATTGCTGTAAAAAATGATGGTAATGCCTTGGAATATGCAGATGAAGCACTTAAAAAAGATAAAGATATTGTTTTAGCTGCTGTGTCTCAAAACGGATATGCCCTGGAATTTGCTGATCAATCACTTAAAAAAGATAAAAACATTGTAATCGCAGCTATTCAGCATTCTTATAAAGATAATGCTTTACAATTTGCGGACGAATCGCTTAGGAAAGATAAAGATATTTTAAATGCAATCCATAACAAAGAAGAGCAACGCGAGAAATGGAAAATAGAATAGTTGATGCTATCACACTCATCTAAAATTTAAATTAAGATGAACAAAAAAACACCAATTTAAATTGGTGTTTTTTTGTTTGATAATGTTAGCGCAATAGTTAAAAGATGTTATCTATTCTTACCTCAAATCCATGCTGTAAATCACACAGCCTTTAATGATGTCGCCATTGCCTTCTGCATCATTGTAGGCAAATTGGATTTTATTCTCACCTTGTTTGAACAAAGCTGAGTTCACTTCCACTACATTGCTGCCAATTTCAGATGATTTGCCGTTGGCTTTAATCGCCACCTGTTGATCGTTGATCAATATAAATGCCTCCATATCGGAATCAATACCTTGAGAGGTAAAATACATATTGACTTTGGGCGGTAAAGCAGCCTTATTAATATTGATGCTCATTGGCATAGACCCCAATTGATTAGGGTTCTTACCCATCTCAATTACAAAACTGCTGTTATAGGTTTTAGGTTTAGATTTATCCCAAGAAAACACCTTAACAGCGCCGTCTTCACAAGCATCAAAATGGAATATAAAATTGCGTTCAACAAAATCCTTGGCCCTAGGATCAGTAGCAGCGTTGTCGAAATAATAATCTGCCAACAACCAACCTCTAGGATTCTCATTGTAGGTTTTAACCAACTGTTCATAGGTTGTAGCACTTAATTTTCTGCTATCAGGAGTATTGTATACCCATTCGCCTTTCTTGTTGTCTTTGTGCATTTGTCTGAACCACACAACTGAGTCTAAACCCAAATAAAAACGAGGCGCTTGTTGAACTGTGGCCATTATCACATCATTGGCTTGCTTTTGGTCTTTAATGAACAAGCAAGGTTGTTTCCAGTTCACATAATGGATCTCAGATATGTGTTTGTCTACAACGTCTCCATGGGTTTCTGTTTTAAGTAAAGAGGCGATTTCTGCGCGCTTGCTAATTCCAAATACCAGTACAACAAATACTATAGTACAAGTTCTTAAATACGACTTAGAAGCATCGTTCATGCCCTTGCTCAAATATTTCATTAAATTAAAGGCAATAAAATGTAAAGCATAGGCGGCACTTATTAAATACAAGGGATAAACATAACTCAAATACTTAGCATGAACAGGCTCTCTAAACACAAAACTCATCAATAAGAAAGGCACTAAAAAGCTTGATATTAAAAGATAAGCTAACTTCCTATTGCTTATAAAAGCGAAAACAATGCCCATTAAACCTAGGCCATACACCAATTTAAAATCATAGGTTAAAACCCCCTGGTATACATCAAATGACTTGTACAATTGTTCACCGTCAATGGCGGCAATAGCTGCCTTTAAATTGGGCAAAATGAGATTGGCCATATTGCCTGGTAAAAACAATTCGATGATAGGCCTCATAAGATTGTTGCCCATTGGCGTAAGCATCAATACAACTGCTGCAACATTTAAATAAAACAATACATTGTAAGCATTTAATTTAAACGGATGAGACTTTTTACTTATCCATGAATCTATGGCTACAAAACTGCCGTAGAAACCAGCAGTAAATAAAAACAAAAAACATATTAATTGGCTTAACATAGCCAATACAAGTGCCAATAAAGTAAAGCCTAAATATTTTGGATGAATACCAATATTTTTCCAGAAACCCTCTTTGGTATATGGCTGTTCAAGACTTAGCCAAAAACATAGTATAACTGGTAAATACATGGTTGCCACCATGCCGTAAGGTCTGTCAACTCTGCTCCAAAAAATCAAATACAAAGAACAGGTCACCAATACTGCAGACATTAAACCAACTCTGTAATTGACCAAACGTTTACCCAAAACATACATTACTGGCACCAACAAAGCCCCCAATAAGGCCACCGGAAAACGCATTGAAAACTCATTATTGCCCAATACTGAAGCAAAAATGGTATT
Organism: Bacteroidia bacterium; assembly: GCA_044368575.1. Classification (GTDB taxonomy): domain Bacteria; phylum Bacteroidota; class Bacteroidia; order NS11-12g; family UBA955; genus JABMMZ01. The sequence continues at coordinate 51,769 of JBIPPH010000011.1, read as the reverse complement.
CAACCAAGTAAGTAAAATACCGTTGTTTTCGCCATGTTTAAAATGGCCATTTGCCGCTGCTAAAGCATGCATGTATTCATCAACCCACAACGATAAAAAACCCAATCTGTACAGCCTTAACAACAAGGCTAAAGCCATTAAAAATAAGCTGATCTTGAAGGCATTCTTTTCAATAAAACCAGGGCCTGAAGGCAATTGGCTTTGAGGGGTTTTTGGTTTTGTATTCGCAATGGTTTTAGCCATATTTTATTTCACAAAAAAACGTTTAACAATTAAAATCAAAGTGTTCTTGATGGTGCGAGTAACATTCATTTTACTCATGCCGCCCTTCTGATCATACCTTAAAATCAATGGGGTTTCGCCAAACAATAGCTTACGTCTTCTCAACTTCAGCAAGATATCAACCAAACACTGGAAACCATCTTGATCAACGAACTTATCGCCGTATTCTGCCATGGCATTTTTTAAGACATCTGCTCTTATTGCTCTGTAGCCACAAGTATAATCTCTAACCCCTTTAATGGGATAAGTCAATCTGAAAATAATGGAGGCGGTGTAACTTAAAAGCTGTCTGTACCACACCAAACCAATCACCCTTGCACCAGGTTGAAACCTCGATGCAATAACCACATCATGGCCTTCAATGATCATTCTGATCAACCTCAAAATTAAACCAGGATTGTGCGTTGCATCAGCATCCATGGTAATAATGATATCGTTTTTACTTGAATATTGAACCGCTCTGTACAAGCCATCTCTTATGGTGGCGCCTAAACCCTGGTTCACTTCATGCACCAAAATTTCAATGGGCATTTCTTTAGCCATTGATTCAACTATGGCTTGGGTATTGTCTTTGCTACCATCATTCACCACAAAAACCTTGTAATTGGTTTTGCTGTCTTGTTCCAAAGCATACCTGATTTGGCTCAACAACTCTCCAATATTTTCTTCTTCGTTGTAGGCAGGTAAAACCACCAAGACCTCACGGGTGCGCATTTGATCCATTATTCAAAATAATTTTTTAAGGATTTGACTTTATCGTAGTTGTCTTTATACCATTTGATGGTTCTTTCAAGACCCTCTTGAATAGTCACTTTGGGTTGATAATTTAATACTGCTTGCGAATGGTTTAAATTGCTCACTCTGTCTTTAACCTTGTCCCAGTTTCTGGCAGGTTTAAACACAATATTAGAGTTAGAAGCAGTAACCGATTTGATGATCTCTGCCATGGCTTTGATCTCGGTTTTTTGACCAGTACCGCCATTGAAAATTTCACCCTCATGCGATGGGCTTAAAGCCGCTGTTAGCATTAAATCTACCAAGTCTTCTACGAAGGTAAAATCACGGGTTTCTTTACCTGTTCCTGTAATCACTAAGTCTTCGCCATTAAGCGCTTTTTCAATAAAATTAGGGATCACATTACGGTATTTACCGGCCAATTCATAGGGGCCATAAGTATTGAAAATTCTGATGGAAACCGTTGGTACATGAAACAAATGCGCATAGTACTGCGTGTACAGTTCTGCCGTGTATTTGTTAATGCTGTATGGTGTTTCAGACGGATAGATATAGGCTTCTTCGTTCATTTGTTCAGCAGTGCCATATACGCAACTACTACTGGCATAAACAAACTTTTTTAGGCTCTTGTGAAACTTTAAAATTTCCAACAAACTCACTGTGCCAACTATATTGGTTTGAATATCACTGAAAGGATGATCTACGGAATTCTGATTGGCAAAATGCGCTGCTAAATGGAACACATAATCAAACTCATGTTGATTGATCACAAAATTGAGTTTATCCATTTTATCAATGTCCATTCCCACAAAAGTGATGCGTGGATCATCTGGTAAAAACACAGCCATACCTGATGACTGATTATCCATAATAACAATGTTAGACACTTGATTGGCTAATAATCGTCTTACCAAATTATTGCCGATGAAACCTGCCCCACCAGTTACCAATATGCGCGCATTTTTAAATGCTGTAAAGTCCATAAGAATTAAAGTTCCGAAACTAATCTAAATAAATGGTTTTGACAAGTGCATATTTTTTGATTGGCGTGCCTTAAAAATCCTTAATTTTGTTGAGTATGACCCTCAAATCAAAACTTGTTTTGCTATCGGCAATTGTTATCGTTACAGTTGGTTTTAAACAAGCCGATGACTATTTTGAAATCAGCAAGAATTTAGAGCTCTTTGGCGCTGTCTACAAAACCGTTAATTCAGAATATGTTGATGAGGTCAACCCAGGCGATTTAATGAAGAAGGGCATTGATGCCATGTTGGCTTCACTAGATCCTTACACCAACTACTACAATGAAAGTCAAGCAGAAGAGGCCATTCTCAGACAAAAAGGTGAATACGGTGGCATAGGTTGCAGAAGTCAAAGAATAGACAATTTCACTTGCATTACTGAGGTGTTTAAAGGCATGCCCGCTGACAAATCAGGCATGAGAGTAGGCGATAAAATCATTGAAGTCAATGGTAAAAAATTTGCAGGCTTACCAGACGAAGACCTTGGCGATCAGCTAAAAGGTGCGCCCGGATCAAAAGTCAACATAGTTGTCGATAGGCAGGGAAAAACCATCGCTTTTGATGTCATTAGAGAAGAGATAAAAATCAATAATGTAAGCTATTTTGGAATGATCAATGCGCAAACAGGTTACATCAAACTCGATCAATTTATGATTGGCAGTGCAGGTGAAATCAAGCAAGCATTGATTCAACTTAAAACCAAAGGTGCACAAAATATTGTTTTGGATTTGCGCGACAATGGTGGTGGTTTGCTGCATGAAGCGGTTAATATCGTTAACTTATTTGTGCCTATGGATGAATTAGTCGTGGTATCAAAAGGCCGTTCTAAAGATGCTTTCAAAGAATACAAAACACTTGATTCACCTGTTGATACCAAAATCCCATTAATCGTTTTAGTGAATGAGCGATCGGCTTCAGCCAGTGAGATTGTATGTGGTTCGATACAAGATTTAGACAGAGGCATTGTTGTTGGCCGCAACACTTTTGGCAAAGGTTTGGTGCAAAATGTATTGCCTTTAGCCTACCGCAATCAGATGAAAATTACCATCGCCAAATACTATATTCCTTCTGGCCGATGCATACAATTATTAGACTACGGAAAAAAAGACAAAAACGGCAAAGCCACTACTATTCCAGACAGTCTTAGAAAAGCGTTTAAAACCAAAAATGGAAGAACAGTCTATGATGGCGGCGGTGTAAGACCAGACTTTACAGTTAAAACAGAAACCAATCCGAGCATACTCAATCAACTGATCAAAGGCCATTTGATTTATCAATTTGCCAACCAATACAGAAACAAACACGAACAAATCGGAGCAGTTCAAGACTTTAGTATCAATACCGCTGAATACGAACAATTCAAAGACTTAGTAAAAGAGAATATGCAAGCTTTAAAGGGCAATTCTGATGGGCAATTAGAGCAGTTTCAAAAATCGCTTAACGAAGAGGCCTACAGCACCCAAACAGAGGCGGCCATCAAACTTTTGAACAAAGATCTACAAACCATAAAACTCAACGAGTTAGAAGTACATAAGAATAAAATCATTGCAGCCATTAATTTGGAAATTGCCAAGCGTTACTACTATGATGAAGCCAACTTCTTAACCGATTTTAAATACGATGCAGATATCCTCAAATCACTTGAATTATTTGCTCAATACCAACAAATGGAAACCCTATTAAAAGGCAATAAATAATGTTTGATCAAATCAGCTTAGTATTCTTACTTATCATCTTAGCCTTAGGTTTTACAGGTGGTTTATTGGCGGGGCTTTTAGGGGTTGGAGGCGGAATAGTGTTTGTTCCCTTGTTCCAAGAAATAGCCGCAAAACATCCAATCGTATCTGAACGCGTTGATTATGTCATTGCCAATAGTTTATTGGTAGTGTTTATTGTAGGCATTAGTGGTAGCATCAAACACATCAAGCTCAAAAACACGCATTTAAAAGCGGCATTAACCACTGGCTTGTCTGCAGTCTTTTCATCATTGATTTTATCTTATACCATCAAACAACTTGGGCTCAACAATCCTCAAGTATTTAAATGGTTATTTAGTATAATTTTAGTGTTTACCGGCATTCGTATGTGGAGCGGCAAAAAACCAGAAGAACAAAGCAATCAAACAGTAATCATACCGCCTTTAAAACAATTTATTCCTGCAGGCTTAATCGCAGGATGTATAACTGCTCTAACAGGTTTAGGAGGAGGCATTATCATGATTCCGTATTTCAACAAAATCAATAAATTGCCTTTAAAATTTGCAACGGGTTTATCGTTAACAGTCATTCCTATACTGGCCTTTCCATTGTTGAGTTATTATGCCCTTTTAGAGCCAACAAAGGCCATCTATAACGGCTTGCAAACGGGCTATATACTTTGGCCTATCGCATTACCTATGGTCTTAGCGGCGTCAATTGCTTCTCCTATAGGCATTAAGATTGCTCAAAAAATACCGAGTAAAACACTGTTGATCATCTTTACAGTGTTTATTGTTTTAACCATACTCAAGACCTTGTTGACTTAGTGCGTTTTTTACCTGTCGCTTTGGGGCTAGTGGCTTTAACTTCCGTTTTGATGACTGGCGCTTGTCTTATTGATCGGCTCACAAAACTGGCCTTAGAAGGCTGCATTTGAATTTGCCATTTTAAACCAGGTAATACCTTTTCTGACTCCGGCATTTGTGCAATCGGATACATTTTACCCTCCACTTGATGATAAAATTTTATGCCACTCACTTTATTAGAATCTAGAGTAATGCGCATACTTTGACCCATTACGCGGTTAATGCCAGTATACTCTGCAGTATCTGTTTCGTTATTGCGGATATAGTAAACACTAATGGCATTGCCAGCCACATACACTGATTTAAGTTTATTCTTTTCGAAATGATTGTCCATGGTTTTGCCCGCAATTTGATTGTAAGCATTGGTCTTCACCTCAGAGGCTAGAAAGGCATTGCCAATCACCTTTAAGCCATTGATGGCTTGTTTCTGAATACCAATGATCATGGTATCGCCTGTAATTTGATTGTTTTGATTCCACAGTATTGGCGAACCAATTAATCGGATTGAAGAATCCTTCATCGCATACACCAATGAATCACATAAGCCTTTGAATTCATTTTGATATATCGCAGTATGGTAATAGGCTTTTAAAGTCTTGTGAGCACTATCGTTCTGAAATTTAAAGGTATCAGCCAATAACCACATGGTATCTGTATTTTGAGCTTGCATGGCCACTGGGGTACCAAAAATAATGCTGAGCTGTTGTTTTTGAAAATACTTACCATGTTGACCATACACATTGATGTGTTCTGCACTATCGTACAAATGTATATTGCCCAAGCCTTCTCCCTGGCCTGTTTTATTGTTGTACAATAAACTATCTGCACTCAATATACTGGAATCTGAATACAATGTGGCTCCCTTTGAAAATTGAGCCTTTTGAGATTGGGTATTGTACCAACCGTATTGACATACTATGGTGTTTTCTTTGCTAATGATTTTAGTTGGTCCATAAAAAAAGGCTGTTCTATTGCCTGCAAAATATTGTAAAGTATCACTGTACATGGTGTAATCAGGATGCTTTAATTGAACATTGTCTTTGAAAAAAAACTGATTGCCTCTTCTAAAATAAAAACCCTTTTTGCTTTTTAATTGAGTGCCATCATTGAGAATATCTGCCCCATTGCTATAAAAGCCAGTTTGCGTTTGTGTATTGTAATTTAATGAAGTGGTTGTCAAGGTCATTTTTTGATCAGATAACTGAACGGATTTACCAGTGACTGTGGCCACTTTGCTGTCTTCGTGGTAAACCAAAATTTCGCCTCCACTGAGGGTAAAGGTATCTGGTTGGTAAATGTAAATATGACCAAACCCTTCTATAATGCCCTCGTCCATTTTGCGAATGGCGCTGTCACATTGAATGATTACACCATTGTGTTTGATCACAACATTTTGAACAATGTACAAATGATTGCGCGATTGATTGAAGGTCATTCTTTCGCCACCAACAATTTCAACCTTGCCTTGCCCAAATACACTTGAGGCAAACAACACAACTATCAATATGCTAACAATACGCTTCAAAACTTCTGCAATAATCGCAATAAAAATCTATTTCTTACCTTTGTCAAAATTAATGCCATGCTTGAGGCCTTTGAACAATTCATTAGCAAGAAAAGCCTTTTTTCTAAAAAAGACAGCTTGTTATTGGCCATCAGTGGCGGTAAAGACAGTGTGGCTTTGTTTCATTTATTGCGCCAAGCAGGCTATTTGTTTGAAGCAGCTCATTGTAATTTTCAACTAAGAGCAGAAGAGAGTGATCAAGACCAAGCCTTTGTAGAAACACTTTGTAAAACCTACAATATTAAATGTCATGTAAAGGCATTTGACACACTTACTGCCTGTGAACATTTAGGTAAAGGCATTCAAGAAACAGCCCGACAATTGCGCTACGATTGGTTCTCAGAGTTAATGCAAGCACATCAGTTGGACTATGTTTTAACCGCTCACCATGTTGACGACCATCTTGAAACCATTTTTATTCAATTAATGCGTCAATCTGGGATTTCAGGTATACATGGTATATTGCCCAAACAAGGCCATCTTGTAAGGCCATTGTTATTTGCCACTGTGAACCAAATTCAAGCTTATTTAGAAGCGTTTGAATTTGCCTATAGAACAGATTCAAGCAACAGCAAAGACGAGTATTTACGCAATGCTATTAGACACCATATTAGTCCGGCTATAGCACAGATTGATCCTGAATTTAGCAGTAAAATGTTAGGCTTCTCAGAACGTGTTTGGGCATTCGAACAATTATTCAATGACTTGTTAAAAGACAAACCCATTGAAAAACGCGGCCAGGATTACTGGATAGATGATCTGCATTTCGACTCCATACAAAACAAGCCCTTGCTCTTGTATTATTTATTGAAACCTTTTGGATTTCATTATCGCTCACTCCCAACATTTGACCGCAACGATGCATTACAAACAGGTTCAATTTTAATGCATGAGAACTGGCAATTAATCAGAGAACGCAATGGCTGGTTGCTAAGTACTCAAACGACTCAAAAATCTGAGAAATTACAGGTAAACACATTGCCTTTTACAGCAAGCGTCAATGGTCATAACATTCAAATAGATGCGATAGATAAGGCTGCGTTGACACAATTTGAACCCGGCAGTTTATACCTTGACAACAAAGCTGTAACCTGGCCGCTATTTATAAAGACTTGGCAAGCAGGCGATAAAATTCAACCCTTAGGTATGCAAGGGCATAAATTGATCAGCGATGTATTAACTGACCTTAAAGTTCCACATGCAGAACGGCCTCAACAATATGTTTTAACCGATGCCAAGTCCAATCTTTTAGCCTTACTTGGCCAATGCAGCAGTGAAGCTTTCAAGATCAGTTCTGAGACAGAAAAAATTATTCGGATTCAATTTAGAAAATAAATATATTTGTTAAACAACGCTATGAAACGTATACAATCAATTTTGTTTTTCCTTATTCTAGGTTTTGAAACCCTTAATGCACAATGTGTTTTAGTGCCATTGAGTCTTCAAGAGAGAATTCAAAACGCAGCCCTCATTATTGAAGCGCAAGTGCAAGACCAACATTGTTTTTGGGCCAATAACCAACAAATGATTTTGACGGCTCATACCCTTCAAGTGAGCAAGATTTATAAAGGCTCTGAATTATTCAACAATACCAGTATTGAAGTCATAACGGCTGGAGGGCAAATCGGTGATAAAGCTGTTAAAGTAGAGCCAGAATTGAGCTTAGAAAAAGGTCAAATTGGCTTATTTTTATTGGTACAAAAAGATGGTTATTGGGTAGCAGAAAGTGGCCCACAGGGCTTTATTGAAATTGATAAACACACTGGCATAGCCTCTGATGTATTTAACACTTACCCGGCCTTTAGCATTGCTAAAACCATACAAGCTTTCACACAAATTGAACCGGTTAAAGTCAATACTGAATTGACAAAAATTGTTATTGGCAACAAACGTGCAGCGCCTACTATCAGCAATATTAGCCCTAAAACATTATCAGCAGGTACTTCAAGCATAGTCACCATTACTGGTAGTAATTTTAAACCTACTCGCGATACAAGTAGTGTGCAATTTAAAAATGGTGATGATGGTGGAGCTTCTTTTGTAAAGGCCTTAAAATGGGATTATATTTCATGGTCTGATACCATGATCAAAGTAAAAGTTAGAACTAAAGCCGGTACAGGCAAAATAAGAGTGGTTATTGGCGGCAATGGTATAGCCAACTCAAATGATACTCTCAAAATTAATTACACTCATTTGAATATTGTGTTGGGAGATACTATAGCCTATGAGAATCAATTAACAGGCATGAATAGCAATAATGGTATCACTTGGAAGATGAATCAAAAATTCTATGATTCTGCAGGCGCAAGAGGAGCCTTTGTAAGAAGCTTAGAAAGATGGCGTTGTGGTACCTATATCAATTGGGATACTTTAGGGCATTTAAACCATAGTGCAATAAAATTGGATGGTGTTAACATGTGTGCTTGGGACACTGCTAACAACATGCCAAGCGGGGTTTTAGCTCAGTGTTTTAGTTACTGGGCTGGCTGTTACAATCCTAATTTGCAATGGTATGTGAATGAGCTCGACATCCGTTTTAGAATGCGACCTACCAGTTCAACCAAATGGAATTACACTATTGGAAATGCTACCTCTACACAATTCCATTTTGAATCAGTAGCTACTCACGAATTAGGCCATGGGCATCAAATGGGGCATGTCATCAACAGTGCTGTAGTTATGCATTACTCTATTGCCAATGGTCAAACCAAGCCTAACTTAAGCGGTAATGATATTGCTGGTGGTAATTATGTTATCACTAAAAGTTTAAACGCTGTTTGTCTTAAGAATGCCCACAGTAAGTTAAGTCCTGGCAATTGCGCTATTGCTAATCCTTTACCCAATTTTACAATTTCAAGTCCTTTACCTTGTAAGAATTCTACAATAGCCTTTACAGATTCTTCATTAGGCAATATTTCCGCTTATGCCTGGGACTTTGGCGCTAATGCTACTCCTAGCACAGCCAATACCAAAGGGCCTCATAATGTGGTTTACAGTGCAGGTGGCAATAAAACGGTTAGTTTAACCATCACGACATTGTTGGGTAATTTGAATAAATCCAAAAACATCGTCATTCAAAACGATAGCAAAATTGTTCCTAATTTTACTTATACCGCTGCCGAGAAAGGTCAAGTAAACTTTACCAATACCAGCAATAATCCCAATTCTGAACTATGGCTTTTTGGTGATGGTGACACAGGATTTACAGTCAATCCAAGTCATCAATATGCATTGGGTGGCAGCTATCAAGTAAAATTGATCAGCGGCAATACCTGTAACAGTAAAGATACCATCAAAACCATTCAGTTGGCGTATTTAAATTATGGCATAAATGCTACAAATGCCTGTATGCTTCAACCCGTTTATTATGTTGATTCAAGCGATCAAAATGCAACTGCTTGGAACTGGACTTTTACCGGCGGTACTCCTGCCAATGCAGTAGGTAAAGGACCACATAAAGTAAGCTACAACACCCCAGGTTTAAAATCGACAACCTTAAGCATCAATAATTTTGGTGGAGGAACCCAAACCTATACCCAAAACAACTTAATTAACATTGGAACAGACACCTTTACTAAAGCCCAATTTGTTTATGGATACTATGGTCAAAACCGTGTTGGATTTCAAAACACATCAATTGGCAGTCAAATGCAATACAAGTGGTACTTTGGTGATGGCGACAGCAGTTCAGAAAAAGACCCAATTCATGCATACAGCAACGCCAACAACAAAGTCGTCAAATTATTGGTGAATGGCCAATGCGGTGCTCACGACACAAGCATTACGCTACGTGATTTTACTGTTTTAAAAACAGATAAAATTGAGTTCTGTAAACTGTATCCAAACCCAGCCAACAAAGCCTTCTGTATAAAAAGTACTGATGCGCCAGATGCACAATACGAAGTACAAGTACTAGACATGACCGGAAGACGTTTATTGAACATACAAGTTGTATCTAGCGAATTGATTTCAACACAGGCATTAGCCCCAGGTCAATACCTCGTAAGTATTCGAAATGGGCAGCAAACCTTGGTCGAAAAATTAGTTATCAGCCATGATTAAGGCATTTTTACCAGCTTAAGTTTATTTTTTAGTGCTGTTTTTCAGTTAATTATAAATTTAAGAAAAAAAAATATTGATAATTACATAAAACCTATACTTTTGCAAAAAAGAGAATTATACCATGTATTGGACCTTAGAATTAGTTTCGTATCTTGATGATGCACCATGGCCAGCAACCAAAGATGAGTTGATCGATTATGCCATTCGTTCAGGTGCTCCAATGGAAGTCGTTGAAAATCTTCAAGAATTAGAAGACGACGGTGAACCCTATGAAAGCATAGAGGAAATCTGGAGTGATTACCCCACTGACGACGATTACTTCTTCCACGAAGACGAACATTGATTAGCCAAAGAAGGCTTTAGGTCTTGAAGGACCTTGCTCGGCTGTTGGTTTTAAAACAACAGTTGGCGTATCTATTGGCACAATTGGCGTTGATACTGTTTGAGATTTAAATTGATCTAAATGCCCTTGTTGTTGCAATTTTATTTGAACATTTTGGTATTTATACAAGCGTTTTGAAACATTACATAGACTGGTGTTCAAGTACAAATTCACTTTGCCATCCCACTCACTTGACATCTCCACAATGCCTTCTTTCAATAATAGGTTTAAACCAGCTTCCTGATTGTTCCAATCGGCTTCAACATCTTTCAATTCGATAAAACCTTTGTGATTTAAACACTTTATTAAATAGCTTGTTGTCGTTAAATTAACTTGTGGAATAGCGCTCAAATCAAATCTTTGTTCAATTAGAAAATTCACCAAAGTTTGTTCGCGATGTCTCAAGCGATCAAATTGCACTTGCTGACAGTATTGATCAATGATTTGATCTTGCAATTGTTGAAGGTCTTGAGCAATGACTTCGAAAATATTTTTGATACAAGCCTGCGGTTTTAATGACCAATCAGCCATGTTTTGGTGCAAAGCCTGCTCTAAGTTGATCAATTGAAAACCATTGCCATAACGTTGCCATAATTGATAATTCAACCACAACAAACATTGTCTTTGATTGGAAAAACCATTATCCGCTGCTTGGTACCACTCAGCGATTTCAAATATTAAACGCTCCTGCCAAGCAAATCCTTCAAAGCGATTTTGAAATGACTCAAAAAGTTGTTTAAACGCTTCGGGGCATTCTGCAGTATTTACCACTTGACTTGAGAATAAATCCATGCCAAATGAACTGGCCTTGGCTTCCTCACTGAACAAAATCCTATTGTATAAATCCACCAAAGATTTAGGCTTTAGTGCATCAAACTCAGCAATAGATTTAAAGAATTGATCCGTCTCTTTTTTGAAGAGGATGTTTCTGCTTTGCTTGCTTTCTAAATATTCTGGGATTAAGAGTTCATCAATATTGCTATTGACCATACAAGCATACCAAGCCGATTTGATCTTTAGCCTATTGCTCAATAAATCCTGTTTGTATTCAACCGAAATAGGACAATGGTTTAGCAGGGAATTGGTTTGCTCTAAAGCAAGTTCAAATGTCTGCAATGACCCTTGTATTTGACCTTTCAGTTGTTCGTAAAACAGTCTATCCCTCATAAATTTCCGTTCACAAAATTCGCAGGAGTTAAGGATATATGAACGGTAGCTTAAAAGATCTTGTATTCAGAATTATTCACATATAGCGTATTTGTATTGTATTAATACGCCAAAGCCAATAATTACAATAGTTTACATGTGTATACAAAAATGCTCACTGATATTTTTTTAAAGTAAAGCGCTCAAAATGAAGCAGTCAGGTAATATTAGACTTGGCTAAAATTAATTCAATAGCTGAAGCACTTTTTGTTTGAATTCCGTGAAATTGGTTTTTTCAGTTGCTGATATAAAAACTACTGGCGCATGGGCTTTACTCAACCAACTGTTTTGGAATTCAGTCAACATGGTATCAGGATGTTGGGCGATATACGCATCTACTTTGTTAAACACCAATAAGATGGGTTTTTCTTTAACGCCAATATCAAACAATGTTTGATTCACTAAATCCATTTGAGCTTCAAACTCAGGGCTTGATACATCCACCACATGGATAAGGGCATCAGCTTCAACCACTTCTGCCAAGGTGCTTTTAAAACTCTCAATCAAAAGGGTTGGTAATTTTCTGATGAAACCTACAGTATCACTCAATAAAATTGGCACAAATCTGCCTGGCTGCTCTTGGTCTTCTAAAACCACTTTTCTAACCGTTGAATCAAGGGTAGCAAACAATTTGTTTTCGGCTAAAATATCCGCATGACTCAGGGCATTCATAATGGTGCTTTTACCTACGTTGGTATACCCTACCAAAGCCACGCGTTTTTTATCGTTGCGGTGCTGTCTTTGAACTTGATTTTGTTTTTCAATCAGTTCTAATCTGGCTTTTAGTTTAGTAATGTTGCTGCGAATTACCCGTCTATCTGTTTCAATTTCTGTTTCACCGGGACCCTTCATACCAATACCCCCTTTTTGTTTAGACAGGTGGGTCCACAACTTAGTTAGTCTTGGTAAAAAGTATTGATTTTGGGCCAACTCCACTTGTGTTTTAGCTTGAGCTGTTTTGGCATTTTTAGAAAAAATATCCAAAATCAACATGCTTCTATCTAACAATTTAATGTCTTTTAACACCCTTTCGATGTTGCGAATTTGCGAAGGCGATAATTCGTCATCGAATATGACCATATCTGCTTCATGCACTTTCACCAAGGTGTGCAATTCATTTAGCTTACCTTCTCCTAAATAGGTTCTTGGATCAGGAAAATCTAAATTTTGAGTTAAACGAGCACAAGTAATAGCGCCTGCTGTAGTGGCCAAAGCCTCTAATTCATCTAAGTATTCATTTAAGCGGTTTATGCGTTCAGATTTTGCATGAACCCCAACCAAAATGGCCTTTTCGACAATGGATTTGTTACTGAAATACTTTGGTTTCAAATATTAAATGAGGTAATTTTGTATTCGCCTGCAAACATAGTAATTTAGCAATTGATTTAAACATGCAACTGCCCTTCAAACTAAAATTTCAACCACTTTTGTGGTTATGCTGTTTGTTGAGCAGTCAATCTGCGCTGTCACAAGACATTCTTTGGGCTAAAAATGCCAATCAAAATAAAAATACGGACTACACCAGAGTAGTGGGTCAAAACCAATACGGTGTATTTGTTTTAAAACACAAAAACCGAATGCTCAGAAAATACTTTATCATTGAGCAATTCGATCAAAAACTTCAACTCAAAAAGTCAAAAGTATTTAAGATTCCTGGCAGTGAATTACAAAAAGTGATCGTTTCCCAAAATCAAATTCACTACCTCTACAAATACTATAACAAGGGCAAATTGAGTAAACTGCTCTTAAATGTTATTGACTCCAACTTAATGGAAGGCAGCCCTAAAACCCTTTATGAGTTTGGTGCTGATGCCTATGACATTTCAGATATTCAAGTAGACTTTGATCCTTTAAGTGATAAACTCAATGTTTGGTTTTTAAAAGACAGCAATCAACAAACGCAATTGCAATACACCTTGTTTCAAAATGCTAAAATTATATCTTCTGGCAACACATGGATCAATAAACCCTTTGAGCAAATATATATTGGCGATTCTGAAATAGATTCTACAGGTAATTTATTCGCCGTTTTAACTCAAACAGTTGATGCCAAAAGCAAATCTGCAAGTGATTTCAAACATTTTACGGTGTGTTTAAATGCCCAAACCAACAAGATTCAAGTGGATGTTTTGAATAACAATGAATGTTTTATTGGTGCTTATCAATTGGCCTATAATTCTGCTCATAATTGTATGCACCTTGCCTATTTGGGTGGTTACTCTGATGAAGACGATAATCAATTCTATGGTATAAAAACCATTGACTGCAATCAATTTACTAGCCTGTATGAAAGCATTAATACCATAGACCGCAAATTGGTGAGCCAAATCATGGGTGCTAAATATGAGAAGAACGGCAACAACCTTAATAAATTTAAAATCAAAAAATTGATTCCTAAAGCAGATATGGGTTGTGTATTGATTTGCGAACGCATGTTCATTACTACTCAAAGTGATGTGTTTTATGTGAATGGCGTACCACAGAGTACCTATGCTAGAATTTTTAATAACGACGAAGTTCTGGTGTTCAGCATGACTTCAAAAGGCAATGAAGAGTGGTCTAATATGATTGTCAAAAACCAGACTTCTATTAATGATGGTGGCTACTATAATGGCATTGTGGTTATGGTGAATGAGCGCGACTTTCACATACTCTACAACGATAGAATCAGCGCCAATTCAGACATCATTCAAGTTAGCTTTCAGGCCAATGGACAATTCACTAAAAAAATTGTCTTAAACAACGAACAATATTACGCCATGGTCATTCCCTCTGAATACAGCCAAGTCAGTGGTAACAGTATGGTCTTACCGATTAACCAAAACAGAGATTTCACCTATATAAAACTCATCTATTGATACGCTTATTTTCATTCAACTACAATCAAACAGCCATCTTCCTTTTGCTGTTTACCTTGATCATTAGAACAACAGGTTTGTTTGTGCCTTATATCAATAGCACCCCCTCTATAGATATCAATTATTTGTCAGTATTTTTTAGTGTATTGAACCATTTTTCGGCTGTTGGTTTTATCGTTTCTACTGGGTTCATTTATGCCACAGCCTTAATCTTTAATAAGATTTGTATTCAGCATGAATTGTCCATTACGCCGTCGTATTTACCGGCCTATTTCTTTGTGTTGTTAAACTCCGTTTTTGTTGATCAATTTTATGCTGGTCCTGTTATTTTCGTTAACTTTTTCATGACCCTTTCTTTGGGTTCCATTTTGAATCTTTACAATTCCAACAATACCAATATTTCAATTTTTTCTGCTTCAACTTTGGCAGGTTTAAGCGCACTATTAAACACCACCTATATTACCTTTTTTGTGATCGTTCTGATAGGTATTAACCTGTTTAGAACCTTTAATTTTAAAGAAAATTTATCGGCCTTATTTGGGTTTATCATGCCTTTATACATTGCTACTATGATCAATTACTTGATCAACAATAACTTCTTGCCCTTTCATATATTTTTCCCTGATTATGGCACCTTTAACAACCCCAATTGGGCCTTGTATTCGGCATTACCTAGCATTGGATTGATAGGGTTCTTAGCTGTTATTAGGATGTATAGAAATTTCTTCAGAAACTCCACCAAACAAAGGCGTTTTATTCAATACATGATGTTGTTTTTAATCACCAGTACCATACTAATGAGTACCGGCAAACAAAACGCCCGTCAAGAGTTTTCGTTTTTGAGCATGCCCTTGGCTTTCGCCTTCTCTTTTTATTTTACCAATAGCAAAATCAATTGGCTAAAAGAGTTGCTTAACCTGTTACTCATCGCTTCGATACTGTATTTTAGAACAGTCAGCGTAGCTTAGTGAATATTCACTGCTTTTTTAAATTCAGCATCTGAAGGTTTCACCATTGAACCAAAATAGTAAGTTAATTGGCCTTGTGGGTTAATGATGAATTTATTGAAATTCCATTTTACTTCAAAATCTGAAGCACCATTATTGGTTTTCTGAGTCAACCAAGCATACAATGGATGTTGGCCTTCGCCTTTCACATTAATTTTTTCAGTGATTGGAAAAGTTACACCATAGTTCTTTTCACAAAAACTACCAATCTCAGCAGCTGTGCCTGATTCTTGATTGCCAAATTGGTTACAAGGGCAGCCAATAACTACGATGTTACTGTCTTTGTATTGCGTATGGAAGGCTTGCAAGTCTTTGTATTGAGGTGTAAAACCACAAGCACTGGCGGTATTAACGATTACAACATACTTCCCTTTAAATTCAGAAAGTTTAATAACCCCTTTGCCATCAAGGGTTTTGATTTGTATATCATAAATCGATTTAGCGCTTGAATCGGTAAGGGCTGTGTCGATGCGTTTTGTTTTACCTACAAAACATGAACTTAAAAAACTGAGTATTCCCATATAAATGATTAATCTTTGCATATTCTCTAAACAAATTTAAGTCGAAAGTGTTTTAATACCATGAGTATCTTGTCTGATGAGCCAGAAAAAGACCCCTTGAAGCACGACGCCTTGTATCAAGGACTCGATAAATTCTCGCCCATTCCTTTGTCGGTGTCTTCACCTAAAATAGAACCAATTGATAAACGATTGGTAAAGGCAACTGCTTTTGAAACCATGCATTTACAAGCCAATCAACAGATTGAAATGCTCAAACAACAAGCCAAATTATTGATTGATCAAGCCAAACAAATTGAAGAAAGGGTGCTGGTTTCTAAAAAGATATACGAGGCAGATATCAACTTTGAACCGGTTGTGGGCACTACTTACCATGTTTATGAACACAAAGGCAAAACCGTTTTATCTTTAATTGCGCCGCATGAATGGGGGCTAAAAAAAGCCTACGAAAACTATATTTGCTCTGCCAAATTATTAGCAGACAAAAGTTGGGAGCTGTTGAAATCATTTTAATCACTACCTCTTTTTAATTAATATCTTTGTCCTATTGTGGGACTTCTAAATAAGATTGCTTCTCAAACCGCTATCTATGGTCTAAGCTCAATGTTGGGTCGTTTTATCAATTTTTTATTGGTAATACCTCATACATCGTATCTAAAATCAGTGGGCTCATATGGCGATATTACCAGTGTTTTTGCCATTATGGCCTTTATGAATGTGGTTTTGACTTATGGCATGGAAACCACCTATTTTTATTTTATTAGAAGTGGAAAGGATGCCAAAACCGTATTTGCCAATGGTCAAAAATCTCTGCTGGCAAGTACCCTGTTGTTTGCAGCAATGGCTTATTTATTGGCCCCTGCTATTGCCCCTACAATTGGTTTTTTAGGCCATGTGGACTACCTATATGCATGTTTAATATTCTTGGTCTTTGATACCTTGTCTGCGCTGCCATTTGCCAGACTCAGACACGAAGAAAAGCCATTAAAATACGCTTTTGTAAAGCTCTTTAACATTGGCATCAATGTGTCACTTAATTTGTATTTTTTAATTCAAACGCCAGAAGTTTTATCACATTTGAGTCAAGTGAACTTAATCCTACTCGCCAATGCAATAGCCAGTTTTGCCTCTTTTCTTGTTTTAAGTCCTTTAGCGTTTGACATTGCAGCGCCTTTTGAATGGACCTTGTTAAAATCCATGTTGAAATACGCTTGGCCACTCATCTTTGTAGGTTTAGCCGGCATAGTGAACGAAACCCTCGATAGAACCCTTTTAAAGGTTATGCTGAGTGATGAAGAAGGCTCCTACCAAAATGGCATCTACGGCGCTTTTTACAAATTAACTATGGTCATGACCATGTTTGTGCAAGCTTATCGTTTTGCTGCAGAACCATTGTTCTTTAAGCAAGCGGATAATCATCAATCTAAGGAGAATTATGCCAATATCATGTATTGGTTTATAGGTGTTTGCTTAATGATTTTCCTACTGTGTATGTTCTACATAGAACCTTTGGCCCATTTGTTCATTCGAAATCCAGATTTTTTTAAAGATAGTCGAGGACTCTATGTTGTTCCCATTTTACTGTTAGCAAATTTGTTTTTGGGCATCTACTATAACTTGAGTATTTGGTATAGGTTTACCAATAAAACTAAAACTGGTGCCGTAGTGGCAATTACTGCTGCCTGTATAACCATTGTAGGGAACTGGATTTGTATTCCTTTATACGGTTTTGTGGCTTGTGCTTGGATCACTTTATTAGTATATGCAGGCATGTGCGTTGCTGCTTATTACTTAGGCCAACAACACTACCATGTGCCTTACCAAGTCAAATCCTATTTGATTAATATCGGATTAGCCATTGTTATCTGGTTAGGCATTGATCATTATCTGCCAATTGGTTTATCGCCTTTAATCAAAGAACTTTTGCATATCCTGGGGATATTACTTTTACTTGGCGCCATTTGGATACATCGACCAAAAGTCAAAATTCATTAAATTTGCAGCATTGTTTTGAAAGTTAAAATCATTAATAACAGTCCCAATCCTTTACCGGCTTATCAGACTAAATCTTCTGCTGGTGCTGATTTATGTGCTCACCTTTCTGAGCCCATCACTATTGCCCCACAAGAAAGGGTCTTGATACCAACTGGTTTATTTATTGAACTTCCTGAACACCATGAAGCACAAATTAGACCTAGAAGTGGATTGGCTTTAAAACATGGCATTACGGTATTGAACAGCCCAGGCACCATTGATGCTGACTACCGTGGCGAAATCAAAGTATTACTTATCAATTTAGGTGAAGAACACTTCACTATTCAAGGAGGAGATAGAATTGCACAAATGATTATTGCTCCTTGTATACAAGCAGTTTTTGAACCTGAAACCAACCTATCGGAAACAGAAAGAGGCGCTGGTGGCTATGGCCATACAGGCAAACAATAAAGCAAAACAAGCATGAATATCATTATACCTATGGCTGGCATGGGCAAACGCATGAGGCCACACACACTTACCACACCAAAACCTTTATTACCAATTGCAGGCAAACCCATCGTTCAAAGATTGGTTGAAGACATTGCATCAGTATGCAAAGAAACCATAGATGAAGTAGCCTTCATTATTGGGGATTTTGGACATGAGGTTGAATTAGAATTAATTAAAATCGCAGAGAGTGTTGGGGCAGAAGGCAGAATCTACTACCAAGAAGAAGCACTTGGTACAGCCCATGCGGTTATGTGCGCTACACCTGCTTTAACAGGTGAAGTTATAGTGGCCTTTGCAGACACATTGTTCAAGGCTGAATTTGATTTAGATAAAACTGCAGATGGCACTATTTGGGTGCATAAAGTGGCCAATCCGAGTCAATTTGGAGTGGTCAAATTAGATGAACAAAATCACATTACTGATTTCATTGAAAAACCTGTAGAATTTGTATCAGACTTAGCCATTATTGGTATTTATTACTTTAAAGACGGCGATAATTTATTAAGCGAAATTCAATACTTAATCGATAACGATGTTAGAGAAAAAGGTGAATACCAATTAACCAATGCCCTTGAAAACATGAAAAACAAAGGCTTGGTATTTAAGCCAGGAGAGGTTGAAGAATGGTTGGATTGTGGCAACAAAGACGCCACAGTTTTGACCAATCAACGCATACTAGAAATCAAACAATCTGAATTTGATAACAGTCATGTGAATGGTAAAAATGCCTGTACCATTATCGAACCTTGCTTCATAGCTGATGATGTAAGAATTGAAAATTCTACCATTGGCCCTCACGTAAGCATAGGGAAAGGCTCAGTTATTCTAGGTTCAAACATTAGTAACAGCATCATACAAAACAGTTGTACAATTGAAAATATTGACTTCACAAACAGTATGATTGGCAACCATGTAACAATAAATGGTGCCGGAAAAGAGTTAAGTATTGGAGACTACAGTACGCTCAAATAAGCTGTGTTGAATCCTATAAGGCATACCATTTATTGGCTGTTGTATAGCTGCATTTGTTGCCTGGCTTTATGGTCTTGCAAACCCAAAAAGCAAGTCACTCAAACTGGCAATGACAACACCTTTAATGCCTGCCTGATTGATGCCTCGGTGCATTACGCCAACAGTAACTTTTCATTGGCTATCAAGAACCTAGAAAAATGTGAACGCCTTAAACCCAATGAAGCCAATGTCTATTATTTATTAAGCAAAAACCATTACGGCAATCAGAATGTTAATGCCTGTTTAAACAATGCCGAAAAGGCTTGTCAACTAGCGCCTAAAAATGTGTTTTATGTATTGTGGTATGCTGAAAAACTCAAACAAAGTGGGCAAACTAAATTGGCTGTTCAAGCCTTAGAAAAACATTTAGAATTACACCTTAAAGATGATCAATACGTTCAAATATTGGATCAATTGTACGCCAAAAATGGCTATCAAACTGACCTGAGCATTACTTTGTTGGAGCAACAAAAAAAGGCCTGTGGCTATAAGCTCAATTCACAATTAAAATTGATTGATTTATATGTTGCTACTTTTAACTACGAAAAAGCCCACGCTTTGTATGATGAAATCAAAAAAGCGAGCCCAAACAAATTACAATACTTCATTGACGACGCAAATTTGTATTTAAAAAACAATGACGAAAATAGCGCTAATGCCATTTATCAGGCCGCTTTAAAAAGTCATCCTAACGATTTCAAATTAAACTACAACCTCTTCAAATACACTTTTAAAATTCAAGATTACAAAGGTGCAGCAACGTATTTAAAGCAAGGCTTGAAGGATCCAAAAATAACAGTTGAAGACCAATTAAAGAGTTGTCAAGAATTGAATCAAATGGCTCAAAAAGACAGTCAATACAATCAGTATTTACCCATCTTAATTGAGCAATTAAAAACGATTAACAACCCATCTTATAAGGTTTTACAACAAGAGGCTGAATTGTATGAGCAATTAAGCAATAAGCAAGCAGCATATTTGATCTATGCATCCTTAACAGAAATTGTACCTTCTAACTATCAGTATTGGCTTAAAACCATAACGATAGCAAAGACTTTAGGCCGCTATGACTGGGTCATTCAAAATGGCAATAAAGCCATAGAGGCATTTCCAACCATAGCAGAATTGTACATTGCTATGGCAGAAGCCAGCAACCACTTAAAACAATACGCCCAAGCCAAAGCGTACGCACAAACAGGACAATCATTCGCAGCAGATAACCAAATTGAAGCCGCTGTTCTAATTCAATTGGGCATTGCAGAAACACATACCCATCAAGTTGATAAAGCCCTATTGCATTTTGAAATGGCTATAGAAAAACAAGCTAAAAATGCATTAGCCTATGAGGCCATGGGTGATGCTTACATGATAAATAACAATAAAACAAAAGCACTAGAATGCTGGAAAACAGCAGTTGCTTTAGGCAATAACCACCCAAAATTACTTCGCAAAATAAAAGATGAATCGTATATTGAATAAACTGCTCATTGGTATCGTATGCCTGTTGCTTACACAAACAGCTTGTAAAGCCAAAAAACAAGCGGTAGCACCTCCACCGGTGGTTAAGAAAGATACTACTGCAATTACTGCTTATGATTTGCTAAAATCTACCATCAAACCTTGGACCTACTTCTCAAGTAAAATCAATGCAGACTATACCGATGGCAACAAAAATATTAGCGTAAGTATAACCTTAAGGATGTACAAAGATTCTTTGGTATGGGTATCAGCTGGCATGTTTGGTATAGAAGGCTTTAGAGTATTGATCAATAAAGATTCTGTGGTCATTTTAAACAAACTTGAAAAGAATTATGCCATCATCAAAACAAAAGAGTTCAGTGGCATTACCTCTACACCACTTACGGTTGAACAAATTCAAAATATTGTAATCGCCAAACCAGTATTTGACCTTCAACAATACCAAATCAAAACCAATACTATAGAGCGTTTATCAATAATGAGTGACCAAATCAAATTGGGTTTGCTGCACCATTACAAACCAAGTACTTTAACCATGGATTCTGCCTACTTATCTGACAAGAAAAACCCTGGTAATTGGGCGCGCATAGCGTATTCAGAATACATACAAATTTTAGAACATGCTTTCCCCTTAAAGGCCATCATTGAAACCCATTCAATAGAACAAAAAAGCAATAGTGTTCAACTGAATTATACAGATGTTGATTTCATTTCTCCTATAACTTTCCCTTTAACCATACCTTCGTCTTATGCTAAAGCAAAGTAAGTTCATAGGGCTTATGGTCTTTTTATTATGCGCCAATTGGGCATATGGTCAAACGCGTAAAGAGCTTGAAAAACAAAGACGTAAGACTGAAGAAGAGATTGCAGTTACCAAAAAGATTTTAAAAGAAACCAAGGCGAAAAAACAAGAAAGTATACGTGCAATTACCACCATTGCCAGATTAATTGAGAAGCGTGAAGAGCTCATTCAGACTATTAATCAAGAGATAGTGTATGTCAATAACGATGTCGATAAAAAGAAAAACGACATAGAGTCCTTAAACATACAAATCAACGAAGAAAAGAAAAACTACGCCAATGCCTTGGTGCAAGCCTATAAGAATAAAAAAGTATATAACCATTCGCTCTACTTTTTTGCTGCACAGTCGTTTAATCAATTGGTACAACGCATGAAGTTCAATAGTTATTTGAATGCTGCTCAAGAAAAATTTCTGTTCAGAATACATCAAAAACGTGAACAACTAGAATTAGCCCTCGATGAATTGTTAGGTCTTAAAACAGCCAAAGAGGCATTAGCCAAAAACAAACAAAACGAGGTTAAAGAATTAGAACAAGACAAATCGGCCAAAAATAAGGTTGTAGTAGCTTTAACTGGTAAAGAAGCAGAATTAAAACGCAATCTTGAAAAACAGAAAAAAGCTAAGGAAAACTTAAATGCTCAAATCAATGCCATTATTGCCAGAGAAATAGCGGCTGAACGAAAAAAGGCTCAAGAGCAACAAAAAACCCAGACCAATACCAACAATACAAAAAGCGACCCTAAAAAGACAAGTACCCAAACACCAAGTGTAACGCCTGAAGTCAAAAGCCTCAGTGATAATTTTGCCGCAAACAAGGGCAAATTGCCTTGGCCAGTCGAAAAAGGTTTTATAAGCGAGCGATTTGGTACCCATGCCCACGAAAAGCTTGATCAAATAACTGTTCAGAACAATGGTATTGATATTCAAGCCAGTGCAGGGGCTAAAGCCAGATGTATTCACAAAGGCACTGTTACGGCAGTGATCAGCATTCCTGGTATGGGAAAAGCGGTCATTATTAACCATGGTGAATACTACACTGTATACTCTAAATTGAAAGATGTAACAGTTGGTCAAGGTCAAAGTGTTGCCTTTAAGCAAACCATTGGTAGCATTGGAGAAGACGATGATGGTGCAACAGAAATACACCTCGAAATTTGGTACAATCAAGACAAACAAAATCCAGAAGCTTGGTTAGCAAAATAATATGCCAACACAACACATTCAAACCATTGCAATAACAGGAGCTGGCACCATGGGTGCAGGTATAGCTTTAGTCTGTGCTCAAGCCAATAGGCAAGTAATCCTTTTTGACCTACAAGACTCAGTGCTTGATAAGGCTAAAATCAACAATCAAAAAATACTACAAAAGCAAGTTGATGCCGGTAAATTGGCAGTAGAACAAATGCATAGTATACTTGATCAAATCGTTTATACAACGGATGTTAATCAAGTAAAAGCAGAACTGATCATTGAAGCCATAGTTGAAAAATTGCCCATTAAACAGGGCTTATTTAAACAGCTCATGGAAATCAATGGTGCAGATTGTATTTATGCTACCAATACGTCTTCCATTCCCATCACTCAAATTGCAGCTGGTTTAGCCTTTCCTGAACAGGTTATTGGTATTCACTTTTTCAATCCGGCCCACATTATGAAATTAGTAGAGGTTATTAAAGGTGCTAAAACCAATGCAGCCATTGTAGAACGCGTCTTATCACTCGTGCAAGCCATTGGTAAAACAGGTGTTGTAGCAGCAGATGCTCCAGGATTTATAGTGAACAGAATAGCCAGATTGTACTACGTTGAGTCCCTTAAATTGTTAGAAGAAGGTGTTGCAGACATAGAGACCATTGACCGCATTATGGAATCAAGTGGTTTCAAAATGGGTCCTTTTAAGTTGATGGATTTAATAGGCGTTGACACCAATTATTCAGTAACAGAAAGTCAATACCAATTGTTTAACTTTGAGCCTAGGTTTAGACCAAGCAGAATTCAAAAACAAAAAGTTGATGCAGGTTTGCATGGTCGCAAAACAAAAGCCGGATTTTACAATTATGATCAATAAATATGCGCTTATCTTGGTTTTATTTCTAGCGCTAAGTGCTTGTAAAAAAAATCAACAAACAACCGATCCTATTCCGGATGTACCAGTCAATGTAACCATTAACATGGCATTGCCTAAATACAGTCATCTGTTAAATGCTAATACATTTGTTTATGAAGAAGGTGGGGTTAAGGGAATTGCTATTGTTCACTACAAAGATGAGGAGTACTACGCATTTGACCGTTGTTGCACATTTGAGTCTTCCAAATCTTGCGCCCAAATAGAGGTTGACAGCAATTTCATGATATTTCGATGTGGCCAAACAACTTCCTCGGGCTTTCAAAAGTGTTGTGATTCTAAATTCTTGTTTGATGGCTCAGTTTTTAGTGGTCCAGCAGTCTTCGGATTGAAAATGTATGCTTTGAACAAACAAGGCAGTTTAATTACTATAACAAATTAAAAAAAATCGAAAAAAATTCTTTTAAAAGCAAAGTATTTTTATATATTTGTCCGATTATAACACTATTTTACATTAAAAATCAGCTTATGATGAAGAAAAAATTACTAGTCACTATCATTGCATTCTTATCAGTTTTTCAAGCTTTTGCGCAAACTGCTGACAGAAGATTGGGAATCGAACTTAACGGAGGAATCAATGAATACCAAGGAGATTTAGGGTCTGCCTTGTTTTTTGCTAGAAAACCAAATTACCAAGGTATTGGTGGTTCAGTTAGCTACTACTTAAGTCCTAGCTTTGACTTGACATTCTTTGGTTCTGGTGGTGATGTTGGTTTTTACACCGATCTTCCATACGTTGATCCTGAATTCACAACTGTGTTTTTTAGAGCAAATATTGCAACCTTAAACGGTGGTATCAGATACAAAATTTTAAAAGATAAGCCTTTTACGCCATACCTAATGTTAGGTTTAGGCGGTGCTTATATCCACAGCAAAAGCAACAAACATCCTAATGCTTTAACTGATGGTGCTGGTAATGCTGCTGCAGGATTTGGTTTTCAATTCAATCTGAATGAAAAACTATCTTTAAGAGTACAATCAATGTATAACTATACATTTAACGATATTTGGGATGGTGAGCCATATACATATATGACCCACACCAGAAACAAAAACAATGATTTGATTGCTTTCCACTCTGTAGGTTTCGTATACAACATGCAATATGGTTCATCTAGCATGAGCGGTGGCCCAAGCCAAAAAGACAAAGACAAAGACGGTGTGCCAGATGCTTTGGACAAATGCCCAAAAACTCAACCTTGGCAATTACCTGTTAACGACGAAGGTTGTCCTAAAGATTCTGACTTGGATTCAATTCCTGATTACCAAGACTCTTGCCCTTCTCAGTTCGGCTTACGCAAATTCAATGGTTGCCCAGATTCTGACGGTGATGGTGTAATTGATAGCAAAGACCGTTGCCCTCAAAAAGCTGGCCCTGCTTCAGCTCAAGGTTGCCCTGACACAGATGGTGATGGTATCATTGATGCTGATGACCAATGTCCAGGTGTTAAAGGAACTGCCCAATTCAATGGTTGCCCAGATTCTGACGGTGATGGCATTGAAGATAGAAAAGATAAGTGCCCTGGTGTTGCTGGTACCAAAGATGGTGAAGGTTGCCCAGACTCAGACGGTGATGGTATTTACGACAACGCTGACGTTTGTCCTAACGTTGCTGGTATAGCTGCCAACAAAGGTTGCCCAGAAATCAAGAAAGAAGACGTTAAGAAAATCAACGTTGCTGCTAGAGGTATTAATTTTGAAACTAAAGAAGCTAAAATCACGCCTGATTCATACAAAAACCTTGACGAATTGGTTAAATTATTAAACCAATACCCAGAAGCCAATGTGCAAATCGATGGCCACACTGACAACGTAGGTGAATCAGCCAAGAACATGGTATTGTCTCAAAGCCGTTGTGATGCTGTAGTTGCCTACTTAATCAACAAAGGTGTAGCTGCAGGCAGAATGAAAGCTGTTGGTCACGGTGATACCCAACCAATCGCTGACAACAGCACAGACAAAGGTAGAAAAGAAAACAGACGTGTAGACTTCAGATTGTACTACTAGTCCTGTTCTATAAAATAGTTAAAAGCCACTCCTAGGAGTGGCTTTTTTTATGCTGCAGCCCAATCAACTAGCAATAGAGATTGTATCGCTAATAAGCTTAATTGGTCTTTAAAAAGCAACATTAAGATAGGAAGCTGTGTTGTTTATTAGAATTCATTATTTCCCTAATTGTAAGGATATATCTGTGCTGATCAGATAAAGCACTAACATGAAGACACAAAGTCTGTTCTAATGCGCGTAAAAGGGCAAAAAAAAATCCCGTTAAACAGACAGGCTGATCAACGGGATCTAAAAATAAAAAAGGTTTAAAGCTTATTTAGCGCTGCCTTCTGGCTTCTTTTTGCAGCACTCTTTACCTTCAGCTTTGTCTTTGTTACAAGATTGAGCTTTAGACTCTTCTTTTTTGCAACAAGATTTCTTAGCACATTGTTTGGCAGGAGCAGCAGCTGGAGCAGCTTTAGTTGTATCAACAGCTACAGTGGCTGGTTTTGACAATTCTACTGCTGTTTTAGGTTTAGTTGTAGTAACTGTACCTGCTGCAGCACTTTGAGCATTGGCGGCGAATGTAAAGCCAGCCAATAATGCAAAACTTAATAATAAATGTTTCATATAATATATGGGTTAATGTTTTTCTATCAATAATTAGACCAAAGTAGCCACAACCGTTTCGCCACCTCTGGTTTTTTGTTGCAATTGCACTTCAATCTTTGCGGATAATGGTAAATACAAATCGATTCTTGAACCAAATTTAATGAAACCCATTTCAGAACCTTGTTCTACCATCTCACCTTCTTTTACATAATAGACGATTCTTTTGGCCAAAGCCCCCGCAACCTGTCTAAATAAAACTTCTGCTTTAGAATTAGCAATCACTACAGTGGTTCTCTCATTCTCAGTAGAGGACTTTGGGTGCCATGCCACCAAATATTTACCTGGGTGGTATTTGGCGTATTTTACAATACCTGCAATTGGATTTCTGTTGACATGCACATTCACAGGACTCATAAAAATACTAACTTGTCTGCGTTTGTCTTTAAAGTACTCTGGCTCCTCAACCTCTTCAATCACCACAACTTTTCCATCAGCTGGAGCAATCACATGATGCTCATTAATGATGGTATTTCTAAATGGATTTCTAAAAAATTGAACGATGAGTATAAAGAAAATCAAAGAAAGGCTCAATACAATTTTAAAAACTATGTGTTGATCGCCTACAAATGATTGTACCAACAAGTTAAGACCTGCTAAAATGAGCAGGGTAACTAAAATGATTTTATAACCTTCTCTGTGAATTAACATTAATAAACGCCTCTAAATTTTTGGGTTGAAGCCACTCTGTCAATAGACACTATATAAGCAGCTGTTCTCATGCTAACTTTGTGATTGGTTCCCGCTTCATAAACTGTTTCAAACGCACTCATCATAACAGCATCTGCTTTTGAATTAACATCCTCTTCAGACCAGAAATAACCCATTCTGTTTTGTACCCATTCGAAATAAGAAACGGTTACACCACCAGCATTAGCTAAAATATCTGGCACTACAATAATGCCTTTGTCGTTTAAGATTTTATCAGCGTTAGCACTTGTCGGGCCATTAGCACCTTCAACAATTAATTTGGCTTTGATGTTAGCGGCATTGGCATCAGTAATTTGATCTTCCATTGCTGCTGGCACTAAGATATCACATTCAAGTTCTAACAACTCAGCATTGCTAATGTTTTTGCCACCTGGGAAACCACCCAAATTGCCGTTGGCTTTTGTATATGCCATAGCCTCTGCTACTTTAATGCCTTCTGGATTGTAGTAACCGCCTGTAACATCAGAAATACCAACTATTTTAACGCCTAGTTGTTCAATCAATTTGGCTGAAATAGAACCAACATTACCAAAACCTTGAACCACACAAGTACAAGCTTCTGGCTTAAGGCCCATTTTAGATAAGGCTGAACGGGTGCATACCATTACGCCTCTACCAGTGGCTTCAACTCTACCTAAAGAGCCGCCCATTGAAATTGGTTTACCAGTAATTACCGCAGGGGTATAAGCCCCTTTAATTTTAGAAAATTCATCAACGATCCAAGCCATTTCTTGCTGACCAGTATTCATATCTGGAGCTGGAATGTCTTTATCCGGACCAAAAATATCGCTCATAGCTGAGGCGTAAGCTCTTGTTAAGCGCTCTAATTCGCCTTTGCTCATTGATTTAGGATCGCATTTGATGCCACCTTTACCACCACCGTATGGGATACCCACTACTGCAGTTTTCCAAGTCATCCATGCAGCTAAGGCTTTTACCTCATCCAATGACACATCCATTGAATATCTGATACCGCCCTTTGAAGGACCTAAAGTTGTACTGTGTTGAACTCTATGGCCTTCAAATACTTGAATTTTACCATTGTCCATCATAACTGGTAAATGAACGGTTACGATTCTTGCTGGATACTTCAAAGTATTGTATACTGAATCATCTAAATTAAGAATCTTTGCCGCTTCATCAAATCTCTTCATCATTGAATCCAAAGGATTCAAATTACTGTGAATGGTTGCGTTACTCATTGCTTAAATAATTTATAATATAAGTCGTAAAGGGATGCAAATTTAAGCTTTTCGAGCATTTAACAAACATATTTTATCATCAAGGGCTGCATCATGTCCTAAATCAGTTATTTACATTGATTCCGGAGCAATTTTAGTATAGGTCCGAATAATGTAATATTTTTGCAGACTTATACGGTATATGGCTAATTACGATTTTAGGAGCATTGAAAAAACATGGCAAGCCTATTGGGCTCAACACCAAACTTTTAAAGCAGAGAACCAATCCTCCAAACCAAAATACTATGTTTTGGATATGTTTCCTTATCCATCAGGTGCCGGCTTGCATGTGGGCCACCCATTGGGCTATATAGCCAGTGATATTGTTTCAAGATACAAAAGACACAAAGGATTCAATGTGTTGCATCCTATGGGTTATGATGCCTTTGGTTTACCGGCAGAACAATACGCCATTCAAACTGGCAAACACCCAGCATTAACTACAGACGAAAACATCATCAGATACAGAGAACAGCTCGATCGCATTGGTTTTTCTTTTGATTGGAGCCGATCTGTTAAAACTTGCGACCCGCAATACTACAAATGGACTCAGTGGATATTCATTCAGTTGTTTAACAGCTGGTACAATCCTAAAAGTAATAAGGCTGAAGCCGTTGAAACCCTCATTGAAGACTTTTCAAAGCATGGTTGTAAGAATGACTTACACACCTTTACTGCTTCA
Source organism: Bacteroidia bacterium (assembly GCA_044368575.1). Lineage (GTDB taxonomy): Bacteria > Bacteroidota > Bacteroidia > NS11-12g > UBA955 > JABMMZ01. The sequence goes on along the minus strand of JBIPPH010000011.1, from coordinate 22,379 downwards.
GAATGGCTTGGTTTTAACGCGCAGGAACAGTCTACTATTTTATTGCAATACCGCTTAGCCTTTTTAAGTGAAGCCATGGTGAATTGGTGTCCTGCATTAGGCACTGTTTTAGCCAATGACGAAGTTAAAGATGGGGTAAGTGAGAGAGGTGGTTATCCGGTCGAAAGAAAACTCATGACCCAATGGAGTTTAAGGATTTCTGCTTATGCTGAACGTTTGTTACAAGGATTAGAGATTATTGATTGGTCTGACAGCATTAAAGAAGCACAACGCAATTGGATTGGCAAAAGCGAAGGTGCTTCTTTGCACTTCAAAGTACAAGGGCAAGATCAAGCTTTAGAAGTTTTCACTACCAGGCCCGACACCATATTTGGTGTCAGCTATTTGGCGATTGCTCCGGAGCATGAAGCCTTGCAAAATCTATGTGTTGGAGAACACAGAGCAGCCGCTTTAGACTACGCAGAAAAAGCCAAAAACAGATCAGAACGCGAAAGACAAGCTGAAGTCAAGAACATTACTGGCGCCTTTACAGGTTCATATTGCCTACATCCTTTTACCAATACTCCAGTGCCTATTTGGATTGCTGACTATGTACTAGGTGGTTATGGCACAGGTGCAGTTATGGCGGTACCTGCTCACGACACCAGAGATTACGCTTTTGCTAAACATTTTAACTTACCCATTATTGAAGTAGTTCAAGGTGGTAATATTGAAGAAGCCTGTTACGATGCCAAAGATGGCATACTTTGCCAGTCAGACTTTTTGAATGGTTTAGAGGTTAAAACAGCCATCAAAAAGGCCATTCAAGCCATTGAAGAAAAAGGTTTAGGAAAAGGTAAAATCAATTACAGACTTAGAGATGCCGTTTTTGGCAGACAACGTTATTGGGGAGAGCCAATACCAATCTATTACGAAAACGGTATTCCTAAAACCATTGATGCCAATGATTTACCTTTAGTATTACCTGAGATAGATAAATATTTACCTACAGAAACAGGTGAACCCCCATTAGCCAGAGCCAACAATTGGCAATACAAAGGCCATCCGGTAGAAACCACCACTATGCCTGGTTGGGCTGGTTCATCATGGTATTTTTTAAGGTATATGGACAATAACAATCCGAGCCAATTGGCCGGTGCTGATGCCTTGAACTATTGGCAATCGATTGATTTGTATATCGGTGGAAGTGAACATGCCACAGGGCATTTATTATACTTTAGATTTTGGACTAAATGCTTATACGACTTAGGCCTCATTCCTATTGACGAACCAGCACAAAAGTTGATTAATCAAGGAATGATTCAGGGTACTTCTTGTTTGGTATACAGAGTCAATAATACCCAACAATTTGTGTCTTATGGCTTAAAAAATCAATACGAAACCACGCCTATTCACATTGATATTAAATTGGTCAACGGATCTAATGAAGTGGATTTGCCAGCCCTTAAATTATGGCGACCGGCTGAATTTGAACAAGCTGAATTCATATTAGAAAATGGGAAATTCATTTGTGGCAATGAAGTTGGTAAAATGTCAAAACGCTGGCACAATGTGGTTAATCCGGATGATGTTTGCAACGATTATGGCGCAGACACATTGAGGTTATACGAAATGTTCCTAGGCCCATTGCAAGACGCTAAACCTTGGAGCACCCAAGGCATTGAGGGTGTATTGCGTTTCTTAAGAAAATTTTGGAGGTTGTTTCACAACAATACAAATGAATCATTTGAATTGAGCCAAGAAGCAGCAAGCAAAGCCGAATTAAAAACACTACACAAAACCATTAAAAAAATCAGCGATGATATCGATCATTTCTCTTTCAACACATCGGTAAGCGCCTTCATGGTTTGTGTGAATGAACTTCAAGATTTAAAATGCAATAAGCGCGAAGTATTAGAGCCACTTGTGGTATTGATTTCGCCTTTTGCCCCTCACATTGCTGAAGAGCTTTGGCAATTATGTGGTCATAATGAAAGCATAAGCCAAGCCACTTGGCCAACATTTAATGCCGAACACTTAATCGAAAACGATTTTAATTACCCTGTATCTTTTAATGGTAAAGTGCGTTTTAATTTGAATTTTGCCTTAGACATAGAGCCTTCAACAATTGAAAAAGCAGTTATGGACAATGAGCAAACCATTAAATACCTTGAGGGCAAGACGCCTAAAAAAGTAATCGTGGTTAAAGGCAGAATCATCAACATTGTGGTGTAGTCTTCGCCCAACAGTATTGCTATTTTTTTAGTAATATTGAAGCATGTTAAAACACAGCTTGTTTTTTGTGGCAGCAATAAGCTTATTTGCTTGCGCTAAAAAAATACATACACCGTTCTCTTCAGAAGGCAATGAAAAAGAAGCCTTACAGGCGTATTATAAGAAGTTGTTAGCAGACCCAAAGACTGCTCAAATACCCGCACAAATTCGCTTAAAAGAATTGGCGTTTGCTCAAACTTTACCAGCATTCTATAGTATTAAACGCGCTGATGATATTTGGAAATTAAGAGGGCCGAATAACCAAGGTGGACGCACCAGAGCTTTGGCATATGATGTTCAAAATACTTCTGTGCTTTTGGCTGGTTCTGCAACTGGTGGTATTTATAAATCTACTGATGGCGGCAACAACTGGCTTAAAACCGTTTGTCCTGCCAATGCCATCACCTGTATAGTACAAGATTGCAGAGCGGGCAAAACCAACATTTGGTATGCAGGTACGGGTGAATTGTCTGGCTCTAGTGGCACTGCTACAGGTGCCTATTATTTGGGCATGGGCATATTAAAAAGTACAGATGGTGGTGAGCATTGGTCAATACTAAGTGCTACTGCTGGCATAAGTTCCACTGCATTTGACAGCGATTTTGATGGGGTTTGGAACATTGTTTTAGACAGTACCAATCACACACAAGACGAAGTATATGCAGCCACTTATGGTGGTATATGGAAATCGATAGATGGTGGTAATACTTGGAAGAAAAAACGTTCAGGTGCTTTACCAAATTACTCCTACTATACCGATGTTGCCATTGATAAAAATGGTGTTGTGTATGGAACGCTCAGCAGCGAGAGTACTCAAAAAGGCATTTGGCGTAGTATAGATGGTGAAGCTTGGGTGAGCATTTTGCCCTCTGGTTTTCCTGCAGCTTATGGGAGAATTTGTATAGGCATAGCCCCTTCAGATCCCAATCAAGTACACTTTGTGGCAACCAATACCACAAATGCTGGTTTTGTGAGTACGAATTTTCAAGGCACTAAGGAGTGGAATAGCCTTTGGAAATATGATTACTTAAGTGGAAATGGCAGCGGAACTGGTGGCCGTTGGATCAATAAGAGTCAAAATTTACCAGCAAAAGGCGGCGACTTTGGTTATTACAGCACCCAAGGTGGCTATGATTTATTCATCAGAATTCACCCGAATGATACCAATTTAGTATTCATTGGCGCTACCAATTTATGGCGCAGCCGCGATGCTTTTAGAAGCAATACCAAAACAGATTGGATTGGCGGTTATGCTGTAAATACTTTCAGGCCAGATTTTAAGTTGTACCCCAACCACCATCCTGATAATCACAATATGGTGTTTTTACCAGATTTAAGTGCCTGTTTAAGCAGTCATGATGGGGGCATCAGTTACACCAACAATGTTTTAGCTGATTCTGTAATTTGGAGCTTTAAAAACAATGATTACATCAGTTCTCAATTTTATACTATAGCGCTTGATCACGGAATTGCAAACGATCATAAAATCATTGGTGGTTTGCAAGACAACGGCACACAATTCATGAATGGCTATGGCAAAGGTGCTTGGGAAATGAGCTTTAATGGCGATGGCTCTTATTGCCAATTTTTTGATAGTAGTTCTGAGTTATTAGTAAGTGCTCAACAAGGTCGCATAGCGCATGTTAGTATCAATGCCATTGGCGTATCAACAGCTTTTGCTAGAATTGATCCTTTACAATTGAACCGAGATGATTACGATTTTATCAATCCCTTTACACTTGACCCTAACAATCAAAACCGTCTGTATTTACCTACTAAAAAATTCATTTACAGAAATCTTGATGTCAAAAGCAAGCCATTGGGTGCAAGCTTTGACAGCTCACGTTGGGACACTCCACTCTGGGAAAAAATGAGCAATTGTACCCCATTAACAGGACAAGAATTTTCAAGTATTGCTATGTCTAAAGCACAAGCGAATACACTGTATTTTGGAACTGATAAAGGCCGATTGTACAAACTGTATAACGCCCATACTGGTCAATCTGTGCCTAAAGACATTACCGGCAGTAATTTTAGCACTGGCAACATCAATTGCATCGCGCTTGATCCTTCTGATAGCAACAGCATCACGGTAGTATTTTCAAATTATAACATCATCAGTCTTTATCATTCTGCCGATGCCGGGAATACTTGGACTAATGTTTCAGGCAACCTTGAAGAAAATCCAAATGGCAGTGGTAGTGGGCCAAGTTGCCGTTGGGCCAATGTAGTTACGCTTAATAATGGCCGCAAAGCTTGGTTTATTGGTACAAGTGTGGGCTTGTATTCTACTGATACATTGAATGGCATTAACACCAGATGGATACAACAATCACCGAATGGTATTGCTAACAATATTGTGACTATGATTGATGTGCGCAGCAAAGACAATTGCATTGCAGTAGCTACTCATGGCAATGGTGCTTATTCAGCGAACATTGCGCAATCTTGGCAAATTTCTGATCTTGAAACTGAAACCAAAGCGACCTTTAGCATTTACCCCAACCCTAGTCAAGACGGCATTTGTAAGTTAGCATTATCTCAAGCCATTAGCCCTGATTTTGATGTTGAATTGATGAATGTGCTTGGTCAAACAATGACCAAACCAAAATGGACCAACCTAAACAATCAAACTGTACAACTTGAATTGCCAAGCATTGAAAAGGGTCAATACATCATCCAGATTAAAAATCAAAATCAAGTGATGAGTCAATTCCTATTCATCCGCTAGACATCAATTTTATCAATTTGACTGTGCATATTTCAATATAGGATACTCCTCAACATTGCTGTATTTTTGCAGCTGTTCAATGAGTCTATTATTCAAATACTTAAAGCTACAATGGCCGATACTGCTCTTAGCCTTGTTGCTGGCTGCTATCAATCAATCCTTCTCATTGTTAGATCCTCAAATTACGGGTCGCATTGTTGATGAAATCATTAATCAACACGACCATCTAACACAAGCTGAATTTTTAAAGCATGCACTGTATTTAGTGGGTCTATCTATTGGCGTTACCATGGTTAGTAGAATAGCCAAAAACTTTCAGGACTATTACACCAATGTGATTGTATTGAGAATAGGTGCTCAGATTTTTTCAGATGGATTAAAACATTCCCTTGAATTGCCTTTCCAGGTTTTTGAAGATCAAAGAAGTGGTGAAACCTTATCAATACTTGAAAAAGTTAGAACAGATACCGAGAAATTAATCACTGCCTTAATTGGCATTTTGTTTACTTCAATAGTAGGCATGGTCTTCGTTATGATATTTACTTTGACCGTTAGTTTTAAAGTGGCTGCTGTGTATTTAGGGGCGATTATCGTGATAGGCCTTACAAGTTCCTTGTTGAGTAAAAAAATCAAGGTCATGCAAAGAAATATAGTGGGAGAAACCACCGCTATGGCCGGCAGTACTACTGAAAGTTTGAGAAATATTGAATTGGTAAAAAGTTTGGGTTTAGCCAATCAAGAAATCAATAGATTGAACAATACCACCACTAAGATCTTAGGCCTTGAATTAAAAAAGGTTAAATACATTAGAAGTTTAGCGTTTTTGCAAGGTACAACTGTTCAATTCACCCGTAGTGTTATGATAGTGGTATTGTTGTATTTGATCTTTAATAACACGCTTTCTGCAGGTCAATACTTTACCTTTTTATTTTACTCTTTCTTCTTGTTTAATCCTCTGCAAGAATTTGGCAATATCATTTTGATCCACAGAGAAGCAGAAGTGTCTTTAGACAATTTCAAAAAACTGCTGGATACACCACTTGATCAAAAACCACAAACACCAAAACATGTCAATGAGTTGAATGATTTTGAATTCAAACATGTGTCTTTCCAACACAAATCAGCTTCAAGTAAAGCATTAGTCGATGTAAGTTTTAAAGTCAATAAGGGTGAAACCATTGCCTTTGTTGGGCCTTCAGGTTCAGGAAAAACCACTTTGGTGAAATTATTAGTGGGGCTATACCAAGCACAAGAAGGCAATATTTTATACTCTGGCATTGAGGCCAATGAGATTGATTTAGATGCCCTTCGCGAGAAGATTGGTTTTGTAACACAAGATACTCAATTGTTTTCTGGTTCCATCAAAGAAAATATGTTGTTTGTTAAACCTGATGCCAGTGATGCAGACATTCAAAATGCACTTGATAAAGCCAGTTGTCAGAATCTGTTAAAGCGCGCAGATAAAGGCATTGATACCATTATTGGTGAAGGAGGCGTTAAACTAAGCGGTGGCGAAAAACAAAGGCTTTCAATAGCCAGGGCTTTGCTCAGAAAACCATCTTTATTGGTATTTGATGAAGCCACCTCTGCCTTGGATAGTCTAACCGAAGACGATATTACGCAGACCATTAAACAAATCAATCAAGACTATTCTGCCATTACCATCTTAATAGCGCACAGACTAAGCACGATTATGCATGCCAACAGAATCTATGTTTTGGAGCAAGGCAAAATCGTTGAACATGGTCAACACGCAGAATTAATTGCTGAAAAAGGTTTGTATTACGCCATGTGGCGTCAACAAATTGGAGAGCGTAAGTAATTAATATGCTTTAGCAAACAATACCCTTTGAGTAGAATCTGCGCCTGTTAAAATGCACTTGCCAGCTTCTTTGGTATTATTAAGTGGAATACATCTGATAGTGGCCTTGGTCATCTCTTTGATTTTTTCTTCTGTAGCTGAAGTGCCATCCCAATGGGCTGATACAAATCCGCCTTTTTGATCGAGGGCTTCAACAAATTCATCCCAAGTATTTACAGTATGAATATGGCTATCTCTGTATTGTTTAGCCTTTTCAAATATATTGGTTTGAATGTCTTTCAATAATGCTTGCACTTGTGTATCAATACCGGCAATTTGTTTCACCATTTTTTCTTTGGTATCTCTTCTTGCCAACTCAACGGTGCCATTTTCAATATCTCTAGGGCCTATGGCTATTCTCAAAGGCACACCTTTCAATTCCCATTCTGCAAACTTATATCCTGGTTTGTGGGTATCGCGGTTATCAAACTTCACAGCAATATTTAAAGCCTCTAATTGTTGTTTGATTTTAAGCGCTTCTTGACTAACTTTTTCAAGCTCTTCTTCTGAACGATAAATCGGTACAATAACCACTTGAATAGGTGCTAAGCTTGGAGGTAATACCAAACCTTCATCATCGCTATGAGCCATAATTAATGCGCCAATTAAACGGGTTGATACGCCCCAACTAGTAGCCCATACATGTTCCAATTTGCCTTCTTTGCTTTGGAATTTTACATCAAAAGCTTTGGCAAAATTCTGACCTAAAAAGTGCGAGGTGCCCATTTGAAGTGCTTTACCATCTTGCATTAAACCTTCAATACAGTAGGTTTCAACTGCACCGGCAAAACGTTCGTTTTCAGTTTTAACCCCTTTGATCACTGGAACTGCTAAAAATTGTTCAGCAAAATCAGCATATACATCAAGCATTTGCTTGGTTTCTGCAATCGCTTCTTCAGAACTAGCGTGCGCTGTATGACCTTCTTGCCATAAGAACTCAGAGGTTCTTAAAAACAAACGCGTGCGCATTTCCCAACGCATCACATTGGCCCATTGATTGATCAATATTGGTAGATCTCTGTATGATTGAATCCAACCTTTGTAAGTGTTCCAAATAATGGCCTCACTGGTGGGTCTAATAATCAATTCTTCTTCAAGTTTTGCCTCAGGATCAACAATGATTTTTCTATCGTCATCAACCTTTAATCTGTAGTGGGTGACTACGGCGCATTCTTTAGCAAAACCTTCTGCATTTTTCTCTTCTTTTTCAAAAAAAGACTTTGGAATCAGCAAAGGAAAGTAAGCATTAACGTGGCCAGTTTGCTTGAATTTTTTATCCAATTCAGCTTGCATTTTCTCCCAGATAGCATAACCATATGGCTTAATAACCATGCAACCTTTAACATCGGCATGCTCTGCCATGTCTGCATGTTTCACCAAGTTGTTATACCATTCGCTGTAATTATCGCTGCGCTTTACTTTTTCGTAGGCCATAGTCCAATGCTTGTTCTTTAAATTTATTGCAAAGGTATCTAAATACTGAGTATTGTGCATAATAAAAAACAATTCCGTGACAGATTCTATGGCTCTTAGCTAAAAATTTTATCTATTTTTGCAAGGCTTATGAATCCAACCGATAAATATGCCGAAAGAGGCGTTTCGTCTCAGAAAGAAGATGTTCACAAGGCGATTGCGCACATCGATAAAGGTTTATTCCCTCAAGCTTTTTGTAAAATCATTCCCGATGTATTGGGTCAAGACGATGCGTATTGCAATGTTATTCATGCTGACGGCGCTGGTACTAAAAGCAGTTTAGCCTACATGTATTGGAAAGAAACTGGCGATTTATCTGTGTGGAGAGGCATAGCACAAGATGCTATCGTCATGAATATTGACGATTTATTGTGCGTTGGCATTACCGATCAATTTTTATTGTCAAGCACTATAGGTAGAAACAAAAAACGCATACCTGGCGAAGTGATAGCTGAGATCATCAATGGCACCGAAGCTTTTATTGACAACCTTAGAAGTTATGGCATCAATATCATCAGCGGTGGTGGCGAAACAGCTGATGTTGGAGATTTGGTTAAAACCGTTATAGTTGATAGTACTGTTACGGCAAGAGCTAAACGCAGTGACATTATTTCCAACCATACCATACAAGCTGGCGATGTGATTGTTGGATTGGCTTCATACGGACAAGCCAAATACGAAACCACCTACAATGGTGGTATGGGCAGCAATGGTTTAACCAGTGCTAGACACGATGTGTTTAATGCAGTTTACCGCAGTAAATACCCAGAGTCTTACGACGATTTATTAAAGCCAGAATTGGCATATACAGGCCAATTGCATTTGACCGATGCGGTAGCTGATTGCCCCATTAATGCCGGGCAAATGGTGTTATCGCCAACCAGAACTTACGCCCCAATAATTAAAGCCATATTAGAACATCACAGAGCAGATATTCATGGTATGGTGCATTGCACAGGCGGCGCTCAAACCAAAGTATTGCATTTTGTAAAATCGCCTTTGAACATCATCAAAGACCAATTGTTTCCTACTCCAGTGTTGTTTAAAACCATTCAAGCTCAGAGTCAAACTTCTTGGGAAGAAATGTACAAAGTTTTCAATATGGGTCACAGAATGGAAATCTATATCAGCGCGGAAAAAGCCCAAGATATTATTGCTATAAGCCAATCCTTTGGTGTAGATGCTCAAATCATTGGCAGGGTTGAAGCACACAGTACCAAACAAGTCAATATTATTGGCGAAAATGGCCACTATACTTACTACTAATTCAAAATCATTTAACATGTTTAAATCACTATTAACCATCGTTTTTTTATCAAGCTTAAGCTGCATGCAAGCGCAAGACTCGATTAATAAAGAGCCGCACTTAGCCAATATCAGACAATTAACTTTTGGTGGCGACAATGCTGAGGCCTACTTTAGCCCTGATGGCAAAATGGTCAGCTTTCAGTCTAATAATCCAAAATGGGGTTTAAAATGCGATCAGATATTTTCTATGAACATCGCTAAGGCGCTGAGAAAAAAAGAACAATACAAACCAAAACTCATCAGCACAGGTAAAGGTAAAACCACTTGCTCTTATTTCATGCCAGATAATAAATCCATATTATTTGCTAGTACCCACCAAGCAATGGATACCTGTCCATATGTGGCCCCATACAATCCGAAAGCCAAATACACTTGGTCTTTACATCCTGAGTTCGATGTGTTTGTAGCCAACGCAAAAGGTAAAATCATCAAACAGCTAACAGATAGCAATGGCTATGATGCTGAAGCTACGGTAAGTCCTAAGGGCGATAAAATTGTATTTACCAGCAATAGAAGCGGTGATATTGAGTTGTGGATCATGAACATTGATGGCAGCGGTTTAAAACAAATTACCAATGCCTTGGGTTATGATGGCGGCGCTTTCTTTTCTCCAGATGGTTCAAAATTGATTTTTAGAGCTTCGAGACCTCAAACCATGCAAGAGTATACAGAGTACAAAGAACTGCTCGCTAAAGGCTTGGTAGCCCCTAATAACATGGAATTGTTTGTATGTGATACCAATGGTGCCAACATGAAACAAATCACGTACTTAGGAAAAGCCAATTGGGCGCCTTTCTTTCACCCTGCTGGTAATAAAATCATTTTTTCTAGCAACCACGCTTCTCCAAGAGGCTATCAATTCCAATTGTACATGGTTGATATAGACGGCAACAATTTAACTCAAATCACGGATGAGAGTAATTTTAATGCGTTTCCGATGTTTAGTCCTGATGGTAAGCAATTGATTTTTAGTAGCAACAGAAACAACGGTGGCACTAGAGATACCAATTTGTTTATTGCAGATTGGGTGGAATAAACCACTACAATACAAACAACAACAAAATTCCTAATAGGATTCTGTACCAAGCAAAGGGTTTAAAACCATATTGCTTTAACGCCGCTACGAAAGTTTTGATGGCCAATAAGGCTACAATGAAAGCCACAACGTTGCCAATTAAAAACAATAGGATATGCGTTTGATCTTGCATGATCATTTGATAGCCTTTTACACTGCCATTGACGGATTGCCAATCCTTCAATAAAACCGAATAGGCTGTAACCGCTAACATGGTAGGAACAGCCAAAAAGAAAGAAAATTCAGCTGCTAAGGAGCGGGTCATCTTTTGTTGCATACCGCCAATAATTGAAGCTGCTGCACGACTAACACCAGGCATTAAGGCTATGCATTGCCAAAACCCAACAGCTATTCCTTGTTTATAATTTAAATCTTGAATTTGATCCGTTTTACCTGATTTAAATAAGCGATCTACAAAGAGTAAAATCACGCCACCAACAATCAATACAATAGCGATAGGAACTGGTTTTTCTAAAACAGATTCAATAACATCATCAAAAAAATAACCAGACAGCAAAGCTGGAATAACCGCAAGGGCCAACTTGAAGTATAAGCTTATATTTTGTCGATTAAAAAACGTATTTCTGTAGGCAAAAACAACCGCTAATATGGCTCCAAATTGAATAGATACTTGGAACATTTTCACAAAACCATCCTTCTCAATACCCATCAATGAACTGGTAAAGATCATGTGTGCCGTCGAAGAGACCGGAAGGAACTCTGTTAGGCCTTCAATAATGGCTATAAGTATGGCTTGAAGATAATCCAATTACTCCTCTTGACTAGGGGTTTCAGACTTTGGATTGTACAATATCGAAACAACACCAAGGGCAAATCCTGCCAACACAATCAAGGGTGCTACTGTGATCTTAATAGGTGCATCAAAGGCTTGACCTTTGCCGCTTCCCATGACTATGAAGCCAATTACAACAATGATGAAGCTAATGGCCAACAACATGTAATTTTGTTTCTTGAATACCATGAGTGGTTTTACTTCCTTTTTCTCAATGGTTTTGCTAGGCTTAGTAATCGGTTTTTTTGAAGACATGTTATGGATTAATAAAGTTGATCTATTTTAAGTTTAAGGTATCTTTTGGTTGAAAAATAAACGCTGATGAGCGCAATTAATACAGCCAAAGCTAATAAAATTCCAGACAATGACAAATAATCGTCCATGAACAATTGCCAATTGTTCTCTTGTAAGTACTTTTCGGTGGTATACACAACGCCAAACAACATGCCCAAAGACAATACCACAGACAATACCGCATACAACAAATACATGCCTAAAAATGGCCTGATAATGAACCAATCCGAGGCGCCAACATATTGCATACTTTTAATTAAAAAACGTCGAGCAAACATATTGATCCTAACGGTGCTATTGATGAGCGCCAAGGCAATTAATAACAGTATGCCCGCCAAAGCCATTAACACCAATTTAACGGTTTCAAAGTTCTGATTGATTTTACTCAACAAGTTTTTGCCCAAATCATCTTTAGCATAGCGGATATCATCAATGTTGGGCATCGATCTTAGCTGTTGCTCCACCACTTGCATTTTAGCTTCAGTGGCATAGGCTGCGTTGATGTTGATTTCTAAAGAATGGGGAATGGGATTATAGCCTAATGTTTTGATGAAATCATTGCCTAAGCGCGCTATCTCTTTTCTAGCAGCAATGTCTCTGTCAATAAAACTAGTGGATTTAACAAAGGGCAAATGGTTGATTTCACTTTGAATTTGTTTGGCTTTATCGGTATCTGTAGAGTCTGTGTAAAACACATAAACCTCAAAATTATTTTGATAAAAATTAGCTAAGTGTTTTGCATAAATAGACACCAAACCCAATAAACCAACTATGAATAAGACCAAAGTCATACTGATAATGGTTGGCCAAAAGGAGGTTCTTTTTTTATATAATTTTTCGTTGCTCAAACTTTAACAAATATAAGGTTAATATGCTTTAAACTGCTACAGGCGCTTTAATGGCCGGATGTGGATTGTAATTCTCTAACGTAAAGTCTTCGTATTTGAAGTCATAAATAGACTTAACATCTGGATTGATGCGCATGCTTGGGTAAGCATTTGGTGTTCTCGACAATTGCAATTCCACTTGTTCAAAGTGATTAGTATACACGTGGGCATCACCGAAAGTATGCACAAAATCACCATACTTTAAACCACATACTTGCGCCAGCATCATCGTCAACAAGGCATAAGAAGCAATGTTGAAAGGAACTCCTAAGAAAATATCTGCGCTTCTTTGATAAAGTTGGCAAGATAGTTTGCCGTCTGCCACATAAAATTGAAACAAACAATGACAAGGCGCTAAGGCCATCTTAGGCAAATCAGCAGGATTCCACGCTGAGACTATCATTCTGCGGCTATCAGGATTGTTTTTTATGGTTTTAACCACTTCTTCAATTTGATCAATGACTTGACCATCTGGTGCCGCCCAACTTCTCCATTGTTTGCCATAAACAGGTCCTAAATCGCCATTGGCATCAGCCCATTCATCCCAAATACTAACACCATTTTCTTTAAGATAGGCAATATTGGTTTCGCCTTTTAAAAACCATAACAACTCATGTATGATGGATTTCAAATGTACCTTCTTGCTGGTAATCAAAGGGAAGCCTTGATTTAAATCAAAACGCATCTGATACCCAAAAACACTTTTTGTACCCGTGCCTGTGCGGTCGCTCTTGAGCGTTCCGTTTTCATACACATGTTTTAAAAAGGTCTCGTATTGATTGTACATGATTCAAAATTAAATCAAATCTGCTGATTTGATGGCAAAGAGTTTTTCACATTTGGGTTAAAAAAAATGCCCTTTCGGGCATCTCTTTGATTTTGTAATGGTCTATTGCCAGAATTGGTCTTTGTATAACTCATCTGCTGAACCCACTTTACGACAATTCATTTCGTGATCAGTGTTCCAATTCATTTTCCAATAAGTTTTAAAGCCTCCTGCACTTGGCACGATTTCAAGGGTATCAGAGTTATTAACCCATCTCCAAGTACCAGTGTTAGAATACACATTATTACCCCTAAAATCATGAATGATTGACCCGCCTTGGTTGTACCAAGCTTTAGAAGTTAATGTTGATTTGTTAAGGGTTTTTGCAGCCGAATCTTCGCTCGATTTTTTGCAAGAAACCATGCTGCCGGCCAATAAAACAAAGGCAGTTACAGCTAGTAATTTAAATAATTTCATAATAGAAAAAGTATATTGTTAAAGCGAAAATAGTCCCTTAGGGTTTACGCCTAACAAGTAAATTAAACACAGCTGTGGATATCCAAATTATCCAGGTAATCTGCTAATGGATTTTTCAAGCAATTTGATTTGCTCAACAATCTCTTTAGACTTTGGATTTAACGCTTTGGCTTTTTTGAAATACGCTTTGCCCACTTTGAATTGTTGTCTTTGCATTTCAATAGAGCACAATTGAAGATATACGCCCGCTAAGCTTTCTTTGTCAGGAATACCCGCTTGAATAGCCGCTAATAAATTGGCACGACCTTCTTTAATCTTACCTTGTCGCATTTGAATAAAGCCCAACTGCATTAGGTTGGTGCCTTCCATATCGCCGGCTAAAGTAGACTTGGTTTTTAAACTCTTTCTGATATTGTCTTCAGCAGTGCTTAAATCATTGGTGGCCATAGACATTGTGCTTTGCAACATATAGTATGCAGAGCGCACTGGTTTGATGAGCCAATTAGGGCGTTTGATTTTTTGAATATAGGTTGTAGCCAAATCCACATTGCCAGCCTCAACAGCATCTTTTACCAAACGCATGGTGCCAATCATGTAATGCAGCAACACAGATACGAAAGCCAAAATGTAAAGTATCCAGGCCAATATCACATCAGCATAAAGATGAGACAAAACGCCAGCAACAACTAAGCCTAAAGCAAAGTACAATCTGTAAAGGATATATAATCTTAAAAGTTTCATGTAAACAGGAATTATAGGGAATTAAACGGTTTCTGAAGGCAGTTGTTCTGTTGTTTCAGAACTGTTTGATTTAGGGAAAAATTGTTTTTGAAAAACGACTATAGCAATTACGCCAATACTAATTGCAGCATCAGCTAAATTAAATACAGGGCTGAAAAATATAAACTCTTCGCCAGGTTTGATGGGCGACCATTCAGGATAATGTGTTTCAATGACTGGGAAATAGAGCATGTCAACCACCCAACCCAATAAGTACCCACCCTGATAATCATTCATATCTTGGTACCATACACCATAAAAAGTACAGTCTATAATGTTGCCAATAGCACCGCCTAAAATCAAAGCGACACAAATGATGAACCAAATATTAGCCCCATTTCTTATGCTTTTAATCAAATACCATAAGCCAAACACTGATACGCCAATACGCAAAATGGATAGGGCGTATTTACCAATGACACCAAAAAACTTCATGCCGAATGCCATGCCTTCATTTTCTGTAAAATGTAAATAGAACCAATCTTTAAAAATCACTTTTTCGGTGTGCAGCACCATGTGATGCTTTACCCAATATTTTAGGTATTGGTCAATAAATACCACCAAAAACAAGACTAAGAATGGAAGTACCCATTTGGAAGCAGAAATGGTTTTCTGTTCAGGGATCAATGAAGTATTGTCAGTTGCTTCGCTATTCAAAATGATATACTATTTGTATTGTTTTAATTTAGCTTCCATGCTCAAAGTTGCATGAGGTACAGCCATTAATCTTTCTTTCTGAATCAACTTGCCAGTTACTCTACAAATACCATAGGTTTTGTTTTCAATTCTGATCAAGGCATTTTCAAGATTGTCAATGAATTTCTTTTGTCTAGCAGCCAATTGGTTCAAATTCTCTTTTTCAAATGTGCTGGCGCCATCATCTAGGGTTAAGTACTGATTAGATGTGTTGCCATCTCCATTTTCGTTAGGGTTTTGTAGAGACTTCTGCATTTTGCTAAACTCGTCTTTGGCAATTTCTAATTTGCCTAAAATAAGTTTCTTAAACTCTTGAAGATCTTTGTCGCTGTAGCGCGTTTTTTCTTTTTCTTCAATTTTTTTCTTAGCCATTTTTTTCCAATTTAATTGTACAATTTATGCCTTCTATATCAAGTAAAGTAGCGTTTTGCAAACCTTGTTCTAGTCGAAGGCTATCTGCTAGAATTTCGTTGCAAATATAAGTTTTATACTGTTCCAAAGCGTTCCAAGTGTTAGCATCAGTGTCTATGCTTACTAAAATGCGGTCAGTCACATCAAGGCCTTGGTCTTTACGGGCATTTTGAAGTCTATTAACCAATTCTCTGGCCAAACCTTCGTTTTTCAAATCATCTGTAAGGGTGATATCCAATGCCACGGTTAAACCGGCATAGCTGCTCACTAGCCAACCAGGAATATCTTGAGCTTGAATTTCAACATCTTGCAACTGCAGTTTGAATTGCACATTGTCTAAATCTAAAACCAATGAACCATTCAATTCTAAACTGCGAATATCCGCTTGACTCAATGTGGCCACTTTGCTAGAAAGCGCTTTCATGTGGGCACCAATTTTAGGCCCTAGGGCTTTGAAATTTGGCTTTACGCCTTTCACAATAACGGCATTATCGGCCTCTAAAAAGGCAACTTCCTTCACATTCACTTCAGAAAGTATCAAATCTTGAATATGGTCTAAACGTTGTTTAAACGCTTCGTCAAGCACAGGCACCATGATTTTTTGCAAGGGCTGTCTAACTCTGATATTTTGTTTTTTTCTCAAACCAAGTACCATACTGCTAATGTCTTGAGCTAATTGCATGGTGGTTTCCAATTCGGTATCGATCAATGCTTGATCAATGCTTGGGAAATGCGTCAAATGCACAGAGCTATGGTATTGATCTAATTTTAAACTGTGGTGCAACCAATCTGAGAAGAAAGGCGCAAATGGACTCATTAATTGAGACACTTTAGATATACAAGCAAACAAGGTATCGTAGGCGGCTTGCTTATCTTCATTCATCTCACCTTTCCAAAAACGTCTTCTTGATAAGCGCACATACCAATTGCTCAAATCATCGCATACGAAAGTCTCAATGGCTCTTGCTGCTGGCGTTGGATCATAATCATCCATGTGTTTTGCAACCAATAAACACAGTGAATTTAATTTGGATAAAATCCATCTATCCAATTCACTTAAACGCGCAAACTCAACTTTGCTATCAGGGTTGAATTGATAGTTGTCAATATTGGCGTAAATAGCAAAAAAGGAGTATGTATTATAAAGGGTTCCGAAGAATTTTCTTTGGGTTTCAGCTATCCCTTCTAAGTCAAATTTAAGGTTGTCCCATGGATCAGAATTGGTAATCATATACCATCTGGTAGCATCAGCGCCATAGGTTGAAAGGGTCTTGAATGGATCAATGGCATTGCCTAAACGCTTGCTCATTTTGTTGCCATTCTTATCGAGCACCAAACCGTTTGCCACTACATTTTTATAGGCCACAGAATCAAATAACATGGTACCTAAAGCGTGTAGAGTAAAGAACCAACCTCTGGTTTGATCAACACCTTCGGCTATAAAATCTGCTGGAAAATTTTGAGCCCAAAGCGCTTTGTTTTCTAGGCCCCATTGCGCATAAGGCATGGCACCGCTATCAAACCAAACGTCAATTAAATCTGATTCTCTGCGCATAGCCTTACCTGAAGCTGACACCAAAATGATATCGTCTACAAATGGTTTATGCAAATCAAACTCAGGGCTATTAACATCTTGTTGCAACCCTAATGCAGCATTGGCTTTTGCAACTTCAACTTGCAATTCTTCAAAAGAACCGATGCACAATTCTTCGCTGGCATCTTCTGTTCTCCAAATTGGCAATGGCGTACCCCAATAACGGCTTCTGCTTAAATTCCAATCGACTAAGTTTTCGAGCCAATTACCAAATCTGCCTTCACCAGTTGAAGCAGGGCGCCATTGTATGGTTTTATTCAATTCAACCATCCTATCTTTAACCGCTGTGGTCTTGATGAACCAACTCTCAAGCGGGTAATACAAAATGGGTTTATCAGTTCTCCAACAGTGCGGGTAACTGTGTTCGTATTTCTCTTTTTTGAAGAGCTTATGCTCTTGTTGTAATTTTAAAACAATGCGCTCATCAACACTCAAATAACTTAATTTACTGGTGTCTTTAATGAAGCCTTTGAGTTGTTCTTTTTGCACTTCTAGTGCTGCAGTTTTTTCTGCATCTGTTAGGTAGGATTCCTTCACGTATTCATCGCCATACAGAAACACATTATCAGCTATGCCCGCTAAAAACTTACCACGCTTATCAACCATGGTGAGTGCCCCTATGCCGTTTTGTTTAGCGACTCTAAAGTCATCTGCACCAAAACTCGGCGCTATGTGCACTATACCTGTACCATCTTCAGTGGTCACAAAATCACCCACAATAACTTTAAAGGCATCTCCATCAATCTGGTTTTTAGCATTGGCTTCAAAACTCAATAATTGTTGGTAAGACCATCCTGCTAAATCGCTGCCTTTGAGCGAACCCAAAACTTGATATGGAATCAATTTGTCGCCAGGTTTGTAATCATCAAAAGGGATTTCAGCGGCAGCGGCATTGAAGTGTTTACCCAGTAAGGCTTCTGCCAAAACCACTAAAACTGCTTGATTAGAATACGCGTTATAGGTTTTAACACAAACGTATTGAATGTTTTTACCAACTGCTAAAGCAGTATTGCTAGGCAAGGTCCATGGTGTGGTCGTCCAAGCCAAACAATACAAGGGTAAAGTAGAGTCGCTGTCTTTCAATTGAAAGGCTTTAATGGCCTTATTTTTTGAATCAGCCTCTAACTCAAATTGAGCCACCGCAGTGGTGTCTTTTACATTTTTATAAGTGCCTGGTTGATTCAACTCGTGTGACGATAAACCAGTACCAGCTGCAGGACTAAAGGGTTGAATGGTAAAACCTTTGTACAAATAGCCTTTTTTATGAAGCTCTTTGAGCAAATACCAAAGGGTTTCAACATAGGATTTGTGATAAGTCACATAAGGGTGATCTAAATCCACCCAATACCCCATTTGCATGGTAAGCTCATCCCACTTGTCTTTAAACTCCATAACATCTTTTTTGCATTCGATGTTATAGTCTTTTACACTTATGGTTTTGCCAATATCTTCTTTGGTAATGCCGAGTCGTTTTTCAACTTGTAACTCAATAGGTAAACCGTGGGTATCCCATCCGCCTTTTCTGTCTACTCTATAACCTTGTAGTGTTTTGTATCGACAAAAAATATCTTTGATGGCCCTTGACATGACGTGGTGAATGCCTGGCATACCATTGGCACTAGGCGGTCCTTCATAAAAAACAAAACGGTTGTCATTTGGTCTTTGCTCTATGCTTTTTTGAAACGTTTTATCGGTTTCCCAAAAGCGCTTCACTTCCTCTTCGAGCACTGGCCACTGAACATGTTTAAGGGTACGGTACATACTGCGTTGCTAAAACGTGCGAAGATAATGAATATTCATTGAAAACATTGCACAGCAAGCGAGTTATATTCGATTGAGTATGAGTGATTTAGAAAATTTAGTTGAAGGACTATCAGATCAATAGCCGTATTTGTCTTTCCAACGTTTCTTTAAAAACGCCCGCATTTCATGTTCTCTTGGATTATCACCTGGCTGATAAAACTTAGCACCGGCAATGGTTTGAGGAAGAAATTCTAATTCAACAAAATTACCTGGATGCGCATGCGCATAAGCATAATCTTCGCCATAATTGAGTGTCTTCATGAGCTTGTTGGCAGGGTTGCGCAAATGCAAAGGAACCGGCAATGCACCCGTTTTTCTAACCAATGCCATTGCGTCTTCAAGTGCCATGTAGGAGGCATTGCTCTTAGGACTTGAGGCCAAATAAACCGCGCATTGAGACAATAAAATTCTGCCTTCTGGCATGCCTATACTTTGAATGGCTGTTAGGGTATTGGTAGCTAAAACCAATGCAGTAGGATTCGCATTGCCTATATCTTCAGAAGCTAAAATCACCATTCTTCTTGCGATGAATTCTGGGTTCTCACCGCCTTCTATCATTCTAGCCAAATAATACACTGCGGCATTGGGGTCACTACCTCTCATACTTTTGATAAAAGCTGAAATAACGTTGTAGTGTTCTTCACCTGCTTTATCGTATACAATTTGTTGGTTTTGTAAAGCCTTTATTACCGCTGCATCGTCAATCAATACAGGGGCTTCTTTTTGCATGGCCAACATATCAATGATGTTCAATAAGCGACGGCCATCGCCTCCGCAAAACTGAATCAATGCGGCATGTTCAACGAGTTTGACTTGTTTGTCTATGAGTGCCTGATCAACCGCTATAGCATGCTCAGCCATTTGGATCAATTGTTCATTGTCTAAGGCTTTTAACACATATACTTGACACCTTGACAACAAGGCATTATTGACTTCAAAACCTGGGTTTTCTGTAGTGGCACCAATGAGTAAAATATTGCCAGATTCTACAGCACCCAACAAAGCATCTTGTTGACTTTTATTGAAGCGATGAATTTCATCTAAAAACAATAATATTCTACCTTGTTCTTTAGCCTCTTGTATGATTTTTCTAACATCGGCAACCCCTGCACTTATGGCACTTAATTGCACAAAAGGCAACTGCAAAGACTCTCCTATTATTTTAGCTAGAGTGGTTTTGCCTACACCCGGTGGGCCCCAAAATAACATACTGGGTATTTGCCCAGATGTAATATATTTTCTTAAAGGTGCATCTGGTCCGGTTAAATGTTCTTGACCAAAAAATTCACTTAAATTTTTAGGGCGAACACGTTCAGCTAAAGGCACCATTTGCATGAAGCAAAGGTAAAAAACTCAGGTGAATAATTGCTTATTTGAGCAATAAAAAACTGGTGTTAGAATAATGCCAACGGCCTTTAAAATCTCTCACTTTAAAGACTACGCCATACATGCCTTCCATCACTAGCTCATTCATGTATTTGCCATCCCATGGCTGACTTGAATCTGTTTGGTATACAATTTCACCCCAGCGGTTAAATATGGTCATCGCATATTGTTTGTAACCTATACCACCCGGAGCATACACATCATTGGTGCCATCGTCATTAGGCGAAAATGCAGTTGGTGCATTAAATACAAATAAATACCTAATCACAATTGGTTTGCTTACAGTGTCTCTGCAGCCATATCGGTTGGCAACAAACTGTTGTATAATGAAGGTGCCGCTATCAGGATAACTGTTGATCAAATTGCGCATATTAGAGCTATGACCATCACCTAAATTATAGCGAACTGTATCTGCCCCTGTACTTTGGTCAATGATCTGAATTTCTGGGTTAACAACAGTGCCCCCTTGACTTGGATCAGTAATGAAATCAGCATTAGGCACAGGATAAACATGCAGCATTTTTACTGTGTCGTACTCACAATTATAACTGCTCAAAACTTTTAATCTGACTTTGAAAGAATCAGGGCGTTGATAGGTGTGCCAAGGGTCTTTGATTTTAGCTGAATCCCCATCTCCGAAATACCAAGTATATTTAGCTATTGTAGCGTTAGGTATAAGTGTTTGATCAAACAATAAAGTAGGGTCGCCATAACAAACATTGTTGAATCTAAAATCAACTAGCACTGGCGGATAACTTTGTATGGTCTTGCTAACCGAATCTTTACAATTAAAATTGCTGCTGGCGATTAGTTTTACAGTGTAAAAACCTGAACCAGGAAAAGTATGAAATGGATGCGCAAGCGTTGAAGTGGTGTTGTCGCCAAATTGCCACAGTTGCCCCAAAATATTGCCTTTGCTAATACTGATGGCAGATCTGAATTTAAATTGATTGTCTACACACTGGTTAGAATCAATTAAACTGATTTTTGGCAAAGGATAAATTTCAACCGGCATACTGGTATCATACACACAAGCAAAAGCTGAAGTAACGATTTGCCTAATACTGTAATTGCCAGCTAAAGGGTAATGATAGCTAGGATGCTGTTGTTTAATGGAATCAGTTAAACTAAACTGATACAACCATTTTTGAATAGTGTTACCATTGCTTTGAGTTAAGTCAGAAATTCTAACACTGTCAGACACACAAACATTGCTCAATTTAAAATTAGGTTTAAGCTTAGGATACACCACAGTGATTTTGTCTATGGTATCATAACAGGCATGGTTGGATTGAACCACCAAACGGACTTTAAACGTATCGCCAAGCAAAAATTTATGTGTGAAATTAGGGGTACTGAATTGACTACCATCGCTTAGTGTATAATGCCAAGTACTCAAAGTGCCCTTGTTAATCCATGATAAATCCTGACAAAAACTACTTTGTTTTTCACAGACATTTGGCAAAGTAAAATTCGCATTGGGCAAGGTATATACTTCAGTAGTTTGTATGATTGAATCTGAACAACCAAAAGCCGTTGCCACTTTTAATTGTATATTGTATACAGTATCTTGACTGAACAAATAATGCTTGTTCCAAGTGTAACTAGTATCTGAATTGACTTGCCAACGCGAATACACAATACTATCTGCTGTAATTGATGAGGTATTATTAGTGAAAATGCTATCGCCTAAACAAGCCGTATTTACGCTAAACTGAGACTTTGGTTTGGCATAGACTTGAACTGATTTTTGTATGGTATCAAAACAATTATGACTTGACTTGACTATCA
>JBIPPH010000038.1:0-19719 GCA_044368575.1 Bacteroidia bacterium | reverse complement strand
GATCCTATTCCAGATGTGGTGGCTTTATTGGAAGATAGGGGGTATAAGGTGTTTGATGTTACTGCGCCTGATATTGTGTTTGGTTTGTCTGCTGAAGCGGATGCTGAACGCTTAATTGTGTTGAGATGTTCTAGTAAAAAGGAGGGTGATGATGCAGTGTTGAGAAGGTTTATAGCTTTACATGAATTGGCTCATCAGTCTTTGAAGTTTAAGCGGGGTTTGAGTGCAAAGGCTATAGAGGATTTGTGTAATCTGTTTGCTGAAGCGGTTTTGTATCCTGAAGAGATGTTGCGAAGAGATTTAATGGGAGATAGAACCCATTTTTATGAGCATGAGTTGGTTTTGCTTAAAGAGCGTTGGGGTTTGTCTGTGTATAGTATCGTTCATAGAGCTTTTAGTTTGGGTGTTGTAAAACCTAGAGTGTTTAATGCTTTTGTGTTGGCTTATAAAAATAGAGGTTTGCATATACAGTATACTGAACCTGGAAGATTTGTAGCCAAGGAATTGCCTGTTCGTATGAAGCGTTTGGTGTTTTTGGGTTTGGCTAAGGAGGTCTTGACTTTGAATGAGGCGGCCTACTATGCAGGTGTAAGTGCATGGCAGTTGCGATCGCATCTGCGTTTGATGGTATGAGGTTGATTATAATTCTAATAAATGACCCCAATCCCATACAGACTCATTCATTCGTGTCTGATTATTAGATCATTGTAGATGGGATTAATTTTTCAATACTTTGCAGCTGTAATTTAAATCCTTATGAATTATAGATCTTATCATTCAAGGGAAATGTTTTCGTATTCTTCTTTGCTAATTGTTATTTCTGGGTATAATGCTTTCGCTTCATTATAACTAAATTGGTATATCTTGAAAATTAAACAGTCAATCATGCTCTCGATTTTTAATTTATCATTCTCAACATTACATTTTATTCTTGAATCAACTAAATCTAAGATTATTTTATCAGTTCTTTTAGATAGTGTTTTTGGGAAAGGCAATAGCTCTAATTGATTGATTTTTATTTCAAGGTAGTTTCCAAATGTGGCCCTTGATATAAAGCTCATTAATTTAGAATTCATAATTGCCATAATTGATTTGATAGAGTAATTTCTGGCATTAAATGCAATAT
Organism: Bacteroidia bacterium; assembly: GCA_044368575.1. Classification (GTDB taxonomy): domain Bacteria; phylum Bacteroidota; class Bacteroidia; order NS11-12g; family UBA955; genus JABMMZ01. The sequence continues at coordinate 18,593 of JBIPPH010000038.1, read as the reverse complement.
GAATTTTATCGTTTACAAGCAGTTTTTTATTATCATAGGAACATCTTATTACCCCATTGCAAATTCCTTGTATAAGTATTTTTTCCTGTAAGAAATATTCTAGTCGTCGAGGACCTGCTCCGACTTTCTTCATCATTAAATGTGGCTTATACCATATAAATTCAGTAGGCTTATCGTGCTCATACCTTCTTATGTTTTTTCCTCTTAGCATTGGATATGTGTCATTATCCTTCTTAAAGTCAATAATGAACTTGCTGTCATCACTTGTTTTGATTCCCAACGAAAAGTCAATTAAATTACTTAAAGGAACTGTTTTAATTTTTATGTCAATTTGTTTTTCAAAAGAATAAAGAAACTGAGGAGTGGATTTGATTTGTGAGTAGGATAACCTATTTTCTTGCCTATTAAAAATTGATTGCCCTTCTGGATTTTTTTCTAGTTGATAAAGTTCAATTGAATGTTCATCTATACTTTCTTTGCTAAAAAGAGAAATAACTGTTGATACAGTAGCATTATCGAAAATACCATAGCCCAAGTTAATAATGTTTTTAATTCGAAAATTATCTGTAAAAAATTCTCTGAATTTTGAAAAACTATCAGAACCCATCCATGTCTTAGGGAAAATAAAACATATTTTTCCTTTACATGCTGTTAAATAGTGAGCTCTTTCAATAAAAACGCTATATAAATCTGATTTATTTTTTACAGTCGCGTAATTTCTCTGGATATAATTTCTTGTAACTTCATCCGATATGTTGGCAATATTTATATATGGTGGATTCGCAATAACCACATCGAATCCAGGATTAGGATTAATATTTTCATTCAGTACATCTGGGAAATCTAATTTCCAATCAAAGAAATTAAGAGGCAAGTCGGGATTTGATTTCAATCTTTGTAGTTCAAGTATAGTTTTGTCAAAACTTGTTAATTTTTGCTTTCTTTCTTGATCTGCTGATTTTTCTTTTGCAGTCATCTCAAACAAAATTCCTATTTGGGCACTACTGTTTCCATACTTGTACTTATCTAGTTGCAATTGACTAATAAGTACATCAATTTTTAGATTTCGTATTTCTGCTTTTAAATTTTCTTTTTTACCATTAAAATCGAAGAAGAGTTTTTGTGTGTTGAATAATTTATTCAGATTGTTTTGTATTTCTTGCTGCAGCTTTTTGGCGGAATTGGTATTTGCCTTCACCTCCCAAACTATGTCAATTATTTCATCTCCTAATTTGTTTATCAGACTATTTCCAACCACAATTTTATAATCGAGATTAGGCAGTGCCTTGGGTTCTTCTTCATCAACAATTAGACTTAGCCAAAAGCGGAGTCGAGCAATATCTACAGCACCCTTTTCAATATCAACACCATAAATGCTGTTTTGGATGATGTTACTTTTAACAACATTGGGTTGCCAGCCATTCATATTCCATTCCTTACTCACTATTTTCGGATTGACATTGAACAGTTCAAAAACAGCATGAAATATTTCCATCAGCATTCCCATGGGGAATGCACCGGATCCTATTGCCGGATCACATATTTTCACTTCCCTCATTGCAATTGCAAGTGGACTTACAAGTTTTAAAATATGTTCATCTGTTTTTCTTTTTGTAATGAAAACTCTTATGGATTCACTTATTCCTTCATCTTGCTTTTCATTGACCTTTGTATTCAAGTATTCAATCAAGCTCTCCTGGCACATGTAGTGCACAATTTCTTTGGGTGTATAAAATGCACCCTTGTCTTTATTATCTTCCAAAAGATTTTCAAAAATACTTCCCAACATTTCAGGATCGATACCTACCTCTTTTTCTGTTGGATCATTTTCATCAATCGTGAAATTATATTTTCCAAAAAACTCAAACAATTCAGTAAAATAGGTAGACGGAAAATTCAGATTCTTAGTTTTGGCGTTATCATTTTCAAAAAGACCTCCATTTAAAAAGGGGACTTTTGTTCCAGATAACTCGAAAATTTCATTTTTTCTATTGGGGTTGTTTAGGCATTCAAAAAAGAATTCTTCTAAATAATCACTGTAAAACTTATCCTTATTGGAAAAGCCATTAAATGCGTTTACGAGGAATCTCACATCACCTGAATGCCAGTCCTTATTTTTCGCAGGCACTCCCAGCCATTTCTTTTTCTGTACAAATTGTAAAAACACCAAACGACCTAACAGGATTTTTACAAAATCACGCATCTTCTTTTCATCATCACTAAAGACAGATTTTAGAATTCTGGGCTGTGAAGCCAAATAGCTAACAAAATGATTGTATTGCTCCTTATACTCATTAAAGAATTGCTTTGATAATTTTTCAACCGAGAATGCATCTCTTAAATCAGTAAGAGAAATACCTGTACCCTTTTCAGCTAACTTGATAAATTGTTCTGCTGCGGTTTTACAAGTTTCCGTCTCACCAAGGATGTAGGTGTATCTTTTAGAATCTGTTTCTGTTTTTTCTATCCCTTCACGAGTTACCTTGGTTTCCCTTGCTGCAAATGTGAATCTATACTCTGGACTGCCATTATCAAAAACAGCAAGCACTCCGTGGTTTTGATATTCGTCAATAAGTTTGGCGACCAAATTTCTTAGCCCTACTCGTTTAGATTGGACACTGATTCCGTCTTGAAGTACCACTTCAAATATTGCAACATCCTGATTGCCGTCTAATCGAACAAGACCACGCTGTCTAAATGATTTTACCCATTGTTCTGAAACTGCAATTTCCTTTGGTGAAGCAAACAGCATTACATTTGGGAAAATGCTGCCGTATATCTTGTTCCAATTTTCAGGAATGTATTTTTGATTCAGCAGGCCTTGTAATTGTTCTTTGTTCATATTAGTAGTATGTCTGTGTTAAAATCACTTTGGGCGTCAATTCGCTTGTAGTTTTAATTTTTTTATGAGCTTGAGTTTTGTTGGAGGTAACTGCATGAACAGGATATTTTTTTAAAATGCTCAGTATCGATTCGGCAATGGTTTCAGGTGAAACAGGGGTCTTCTTTACATTACGCGCCAATTGAGCCAGCTCCCTTTGCATGGGAGTAAATGTTTGTTCAGCAATGCACTGTTGACCAAGTCTTATGAGGTCTATATCCTCTTGATCCAGGAATTGAGCATTAACGAATGTTGTAAGCAATGACATGGCTTGTTTCTCTTGTGGGCTTTTGTTTGTATCAATAGCAATTTGTTCAACAGGAGCATCAGACATTTTTCTTTCGAAATCTTTTATAGCCTGCGAAACCAAATCATGATGGAATTCCGGCAAGGGTTGAACTGATACTTTATCAATATTTGATTTCAGTGTTCCTGCCATTTTAATAAATGAAGCTTCTATTACCTCATTCTCTTTAACAAGCATGAACGAGCTACCAGTTTGATTTTTCAAATAGCAAAAAGAGGATTTGCTCAAAGATGCCTCTTCGACAGCAACACGCATGCGCATTGGCATCTTCTTAATTTCGCGAAATTCTGAGGGGAAATCTTCTTTAAACTTTCTCAGCTCCATCAGGTAGGAAAGGGTTTCGTCTCGTTCTTCTGAAGGTGGCGTTTCAAAAAGACCAAAAGTGTCTACCTCTTCATCGTCTGAATAAATTTGTGAATCTTCCCCTAGCGCTGAGTGAAAGGCTTGTAATTTAAAAATCGCTTTTTTCTTTAATTCAATTTGATCTTCTACTTTGGATGTTGGGTAGAAGTTGAAAATGTGCACTTCATCCGCAACAGAACCTATACGATTAATACGACCGATGCGCTGCATTAGCCTAGTACTATTCCAGGGTGTATCATAATTTACAATCACATTGGCTCTATGAAGGTTTACACCTTCTGCTAACACTTCTGTTGTTATGATTACATTAAAATCATTCTTTCTGATTGAAGCATCGGCATTGGCATCAAAATTTGCTCGAACGGTTGGCATCCTTTGATTTCTATTGCCTGCATCAACATCAATGATTCCTTTGAAACCAGCCTCATCTAATTTTTTAACAAGGTATGATGTTGTTTCTTTAGACTCAGAAAAAACAACTAATTTTCCTTCTACATTGTATGGTTCTTTAAGGATCTTTTTTAGATACCCTTTGAACTTATCAAGTTTAGGGTCAGTCGTAATTTCAGACCAGCGACTATATAAACTGGTCAAATAATTGAAATCTCGTTCAAGCCCTTCAAAGAAACCATCTTCAAAGGCGGAAACATTGCAAACTGTAATTGTAGGGTCTGTTTTTTCTAGCTCAGTAATAATTGCATCTAACTCATCTTCTTGATCGTTCATAATGTACTCACTTACCTTTCCTTTTAAGTTTGGAGCAATTATGATTCTATCATTATCTCGCATTTTTATCATTGCATGTGTGGCATCCATAAATCTCTTTAAAGTGTTAGTAAATGCATAAAAGCTTGAATCGATTCTTTTGGCTAATAATATTCTCATAATGTTCGCCAGTTGTTCTGATGCCAAGTCAGCTGCTTTGTATTTCTGTTTATGCTCAGTCTTTAAGAAACCAATCGCACGATATCTATTAAATGTGAAGCCATTTTTTTTATCAGACAATAATTTTAAGGTTTCATCATATAAATCCTCAAGTTCAAAATCCAGTTCATAAAGCACTTTATGAGGAGCCTGGACTTCTGGGAATTTAATTCCTTGGTCATCTAAATCCTTTTTATACATTGGATGCTCCCTTAAATCAGTTCTAGTTCTTCTTACTGTTAATGGAGCTATGATTTTATCCCTGATATCAGAATATAAATTTTCTATTTTGGGCTTTGCTACTTGTATTTCATCTTTAGATATTTCTTTCCAAATTTTTATTTTATCGTTGAAGTAACTAGTTAAATTAGGAACATCAAGTGTTGTTCTTTTTCCATCCTGGAAAAGCATTACCTGGTTTCTTATATCTTCAGGACGATTGTTCAATGGAGTCGCAGACAGTAACAAAACCTTTTTTTGAGCTCTACTCTCATCGTCTAGTATTCTCGCAGCTGGAGCCTTACAAATCTTTTGTAATTCTGCATATGATTCTGATGTATTATTTCTAAATTTATGTGCTTCATCCACAATAATTAGATCGTATTTATCCATTTTGTTGCCAATCTTATGGAGTGAGCCGCTAGTAATAAAATCTACATTAGAAAGACCAAACTTGGCTGTAGTCTCAGTCCAATTTTCTTCTAGCGCAGGAGGCATAACAACTAATGTCCTAGAGAGATGCTCAGGAAATCCATTTTGGAAAAAGAATTTTTTAGCGATAAGAGTAGCTACAACTGTCTTCCCTGTACCAACTACATCACTTAAAAAAACACCGTTGTGCTTCATCATCAGTCTATACCCTTGTTCAACTGCGTCTACTTGGTAGTTTAGTCTTTTAAAGCCTTGAGGTAAATCTGCAACTGAATTAGGATCAAAATCAATAGCTTTTCCAAAATATTCGATCAAAAATTTATAATAAATTTGACGTGCCGTGATGTCAGAACGCAGATATGTTTTTGCCTTCAATCCTTCAATATCAAATGGAAGGATTGAAATCGATTCCGCCCATAATTCGTCAAATTCCTCACTGGCAAATTTTACTTCGTTATAATCACGAAGTAAGACATTGAATTCGTAGTTTTTTGAAGCATCATTCACTCCAAGACCAGCAACCGTCAAATTCGACGAACCAGTAATAACTTCCCCTACATTATATTCATTCCAAATTTCAGGTTTAAAAATATAAATTTTTGCATGTAGTTTTTTTGTTGGATGTGCCCTTATTTCTAATTTTTGATCTAAAACATCTTCTATAAATTGAATTATGCCTTCTTCAACATACTTATCATAAGGTGAATCTTGAATATCGTTTCTCAAGTCTTCTAGGATTTCACATCTCGTTTTTTCTGCATCTTTTGAAAAAAGAAGTCCTTGAGCATGATATTTTGAAATTATTTCATCTACATTTATGCCAACTAAAATTCTAATTTTAGGTACCTTTTGCAGGTATGGTCTTAGTTTGAAATAACCAGAAGACCTGAAATAACCAACCAAAGAATCAAACTGATATACATTCATGTTTTCAAATGCACCAATGAATCTTTTTAAAAGGGAGTTGTCTTCTTTATTTGTGAAAAATTTTGTTTGCATTTTATTTTAAATTCTGCTTTTAATTGATTTAACTTTACTTAAAGTATATTGTTTCAAAAATTCGAATTTTCATGTAAATTTATGAATAATATGAATTCAAATTTGTTAAAGGAATTATTTTAAAATAGGTTGAATTATTATTTAATCAGTAATCTTTACAATTTTAAAACAATCTAATAGGTCATAGCCTATAACTAACAAATATACTCCAGAAGTGTATTCTGTGAAATCTATTTTTGATTCTTCACTTTGAATAAATCCTGTTTTAATAATTCCAGCATTGTCAGCTATGATTTTGTATGGTAAGCCAACTTTATCAGATGGTAAGATTACATTTACATAATGTTTAGTTGGGTTAGGGTATACGTTAACAAAAGAATATTCATTGCATAAATTCTTTCTTACTTCAAGTAATACAAATAATACAGCGGTGTCTGATAAAGCACTACAGTTATTTGTACTTACTAAACATCTGTATATGGTAGTGCGTTCTAAACTGTTAATATTACTGATGTTTAAAATTGAATCATTAACACCTGAATACATTTGGTCATTAACTAAGTTTACATAACCATTGCCAGAATTTGCCTGCCACTGGTATTTAGCATTTTTGATATCCGTCAAGATAAAAAAGGAGGTATTGTTACCTTTGCCAACATATTTCTTTATAGGTTGCTTTAAAATTTTGGGGCAAAGGAATAAATTAGCAGTATCACTAGTGTCAGAACAATTCTGTAAATACACTATGCAACGGAATTTAAAACCATCAAATTTTAGTTTACCATCAATTCTTAGTGAATCATTATTAGATCCTTTAATAATGGTAGAGTTATCTAAATTAAACCAACCATTCCCAGTGTCCATCTGCCACTTATAATTAGCGTTACTGTCATTGCAAACAACCACAAAATAAGCAGTATCATTTAAATTTAAATACTGTGTTGCAGGTTGCTTAATGACTAATAAAGGAGTTAAATTCAAATTTAAGCAATGAATAGTATCACAAGCATTTGTAGTTTTAGCAGTGTCATAAAACCAGCCTGAATTTGTAGCAATTATGTTTCTCCACAAATATTGTTTTTTACATGAATTAATGGAGATGGAATCAAAAATGAAGCCACCAATAGTTAAATCAAGTGTTACAGTTGAATCACAATTTTTATAATTATTGTAATGTTTTGTGTAAACGCCAGTTTGATAATAAGTAGAGCCTTCCCAAGTATAATTTTTACAGGCTTTAGCTGTAATTGAGCTATTTGATTTTTTATTTATTTTTAAATCTAAAACTTGAATGGAATCACAGCCTAAATAAGTTTTGAAAGTATCTCTTATTACAACACTATTTTTAAATATAAAATTCTTCCAAATAAATGAATCACAAGCTGTAATATTAATCTTGTTTATAGTGCTTTTAAATATTTGTATTTGGAATTCAACAATTGAATCGCACTGTCGAAAGTTTTTAAGTGTGTCAAACAATATCACACTATTCTTAATTGTTTGATTCTTCCATTTAATAGAATCACATGACGTTAATTTAACTACAGCACCAGTTGTGTTCACAATAGTGAGGTTTAATGTAACAATTGAGTCACAACCAATGTAATTGCTGGTTGAATAAGTATAAGTTCCACTAGTTGTGTAAGTTTTACCTTTCCAGGTATATTGTTTACATGCTTTTTGAGTTATTGTAGTATTGGTAGTTTTACAATCTCCAAATTTTACAATGAAGCCATCAATAAAACCACCAAACGATGATTGGTGGCTTGAATTGGTAACAATATTATTTAATGAACCAGTTGCACCAAAAATATAAATATTGTTGTTTTTATCAGTGATTATAGATCTAATGTAATCATTTTGAGCACCGCCATAATATGTGCTCCAGGAACAAGTGCCTGTACTGTCAAATTTAGCAAAATATCCATCTTGTCCAGTACTATACTTTGATGCTAAAGAATCTTGATATGTGCCTTTGATTGATATGTTTAACTTGGAGAATGTCTCACCACATATAAATAAATTACTACTGTTATTAATTAATATTGTACTTGGTGATTCGTTTTGTTCGCCACCAAAATAAGAACTCCAGACCAGCCACCCCCTTTTATTTATTTTAACTATAAAAGCATCGTTATTCCCGCCCCATAAACTATCTTGGTGAACTTTATGGGTTTTAGGTAAATTTATTGAAGTTGTGTTGCCATAACAATACACATTGTCTAAATTATCAATATTTAAATCTTGGCATTCTTCATTGCCTGAACCGCCAAAATAAGTACCCCATATTCTTTGACATGTTGGGGTAAATTTAACGATAAATAAATCGTTTAAACCCCTTGGACCCTGAGAGAATGTTCCGGAGGTAGCTATTCCTTGTGTTGAGTTTGAATTACCAGAAACATAGAAACTGTCATTGAGTCCAACCTTTATATTGGTTATACCTGTACTCATATTGGTGCCATTAAAGTATGAACAAAATATTCTTTGTCCGCTTGAATCGAATTTAACAATAATGCTTTCCCAAGTATTAGTATTATTTGTATATTGGCTAAATACACCTGGTGTTCCCAGCCATTTGTATTCTGCTGTTCCTGTTAAAATCAAATTGTTTTTACTGTCAAAATCAAAGTCATTAAAAGATTCATTTGTATCACCAATTGGACCTCCATAGTAAGTTCCCCATATTCTAAATCCTGCTGTGTCAAATTTCTCTATAAAACCATCTGAAAAATTATTGTTTTTACTGTTGTGGTAATTTTTATAAGCATTTGATGTTGCAATGTTGTTATCTGAATAAGTTGTACCTGTTATATATAGTTTATTAGCATTTAAACCTATTTCATTAATATCATCTGCATAATTTCCTCCAATGTATGTGCACCAAATGCGATTACCATTTGAATTTATTTTTAGAATGAATCCATCTGCACTTCCTGAATAATTATTACTAAATGATCCATTTGTTGCAATATTATTGCTTGAATAGGTGCTGCCAGATACATATATTTTATTTAATTGATCAATACAAGATTTTTTAATTAAATCACTATTAATATCACCATAATAAGTGCCCCAAACTCTGGATATAGGATCAATAACCAATGGTATATGTTGATCAAAAGCTTCTATTTCAAAACCAAAAACATTGTTCCTTAATTGTATCCATTTGCTCTTTATCAACTCTCCATTTTGAAACACCTTTGGTGATGATTCACTAATAACACCCATAGGGGTTTGCATTACTAAATCGCCCTCTTTGTTTATGCTAACATCGCTACCTTTAATTTCAATTTGAATAGATTTAAAATCTGCACCCGGATTTAAAATGTAATCATACTCTATATTAGTGCCATTATCATAAAATTCAACATCAATACCTTCATAGATATTTTTTAGTAATACGCGACTATAGTTGTTTACTTTTAAAATTGGATTTTGTGTGTGATTTAAATTATAAAAGTTGGTGTAAAAAAGGGCTTCAGACTTAGGGGTTATTTCATATGATTTTTTACAACCTAACCATTTGATATCTACTCTATAGGATTCGTTTTTTTGGTCTGCTTTAGAATGTCTTCTTAATTGGTGTGAAAAACCATTGTCAGCTATAATTAAATTTTCGAAAGGTGTAACCCCTATAAATTTCACGTCACTTCGTAGCTCATTGTTTTGGTTACAAACTTGGCCTTTGTTTTCAGTAAAGTAAATTGAATTATTAACAATATTATTTACTTCAGATTTATTTTGCTTCAGAGGGCTGGCTTTTGCAATAAATGAATAAAATATAAGTAGCGTTATTGTTATAGTTTTTTGCATGTTGTTAAATTACAAGCTTGTATACAAATGTATATTAAAACTAATAACTACGCAATACCCCTAAAAAGGGGGGGATCAATAAAATTTAATTATTTCAAATTTCCCCTATGGATATCTAAATAGAAGTGATTATCACTATTTAATTTTTGAATCAACTCTTTCCCTGTTATACCAATAGACTCATAAGCTTTGGTGCTTATGCTATCAGATAAAATAATTTTGCCAGAGTTTTCGAAACTGATGTAATGTCTGTCGAAGAGGGCGTCATAAGTAGGGGATAATAAGAGGCCATTATTTACATCTAAGCGTTGTTCGTTATTGGAATCTGCCCAAGGTAAAATATGAGAGGCAATTAAGGTATCAAGTTTATTAAAACCAGTTACGGCACATTGGTATTCCCAGCGGTGGATAATACGTTTTCTATACAAACCCTGTCCAACCCTTGTAGTCAATAATCCAACTTTTTCAGTGGTTTCAATAAACGATTCAGGAATACCAACATCACTTGCTAGTAAAAGATCATTAATCACAGGAATTGAAGCGCCAACTTTTTTAAATAAGAATTTAATGCCATTACGATCTTTGCCATCGGTATCTAAAGTTCTAAAATAACCAAAATCAATAAACTCCATTTCAGCTTCGAACTCTATCAAACCATCATGACCTAAAGCCTTAAATAAAAAAACACGTTTACCCTCTTTTATGTGTTCACGAAGCGCCAAATTGCCACGCGTAAATTGCATGTCACCCTTTTGGCCCTCACCAGTATAAGAATACACATTAGGGTTATCCCAACCATCTTGATAGCCATGAACCTTACCTTTACTACCAGTAAAAATAAAAATGTAAGGCATTTTAGCACTAGTCACAATCCCATTCTGCCAATTGCCACCAAACACCTCATGAATATCCTTACGTCGGTTGTATATTTTACCAGGAATAAAAAGAGGCTCTTTTAATAACATGCTCAACAAATGTAAAATAAATCTAATAATGATTCAAATGCTTAAACCATTGAATTAAGATTTATTATTAAAGCTAATGTCCACTTGCTACTGCCAATCCAGCACATCGCTGATGCCCACATTCGCGTAGTTGGATTTTTCTAAAATCAGAATGCTCTTTTGGGCCTCGCTGCGTTCCAGGGTAATCAATCTATGCACATAATGCATCAATTTGCTGCGCAGCTCAAACCTATCAACCTGGTAAGAACACAACAAACAAATACCATTCGTTCTGGCAAACGCCTTCAGCTTGCTCAAAAGCATGCACACATCGATAATATTCATCGCATTGCCCATATGGTTAAGATCATCAATCAACAACACCTTTATTTTGTGATCTTCACAACACTTACGCATGCGCTCAGCCCACACATCAAAATCAAACAACACATGCTCATCAAACAACAAACGATCATTCTTCATTAAACCATCAACCGTCATACGCGGTTCAAACCCCACACTATTCAAATGGGCTGTATCAATCAAACGCGCCACCGCCATCTTAGTACTCAAATCATACGTCGCAAACAACAAAGCCTGCACATTAGACACCCCCCAAGCCAGCTCTAACATCAAACGCGATTTACCAATACCTGGCTTGCCACACAACACAATCAACTCATCTGTATGCAAATTCTTCAAAACCCCCAATTTAGGCCATTGTATCTGCCAGGTAGTTTCTAAAGCCACACTAGGATTTTCTGCAACCCCCAAAGCCGTCATAAATTGCCCAATAGCAACAGGTTCATAATAACCATTTTTAAAATTTCTTGCCATATTCAATTCAGTTTTTTTTAATTAATACTAGGAACTCTACAGAAAGCGAAAACGCTCAACCACCACCATCAAAATTTAACTCACACCAATAGGAAGCGGCACGCTCATTCAGCTCAAATTCTTATTATCGAAGATAGAAAGCCTTTCGTTGAAAACAGCCACCTCACTACTTTTCAGCTCAAAAAACTAAACTCCGCCATAGTCTCGCAACAGAAAATAGTTTTAGGCAAACAGCTGCACGTCAATTAAAGCAATAAATTTTGGTTGAGACAATCGGGTTGTTGGTTTAAAAATAGTTATTAGTTAATAGTTAATAGTTATTAGGTGGGGATGGTCAGAGTGAGAATGTGAGTGTGGGAGCGATTGGACTGCGTCCAAGTCCGTTTGGACTATCGTCCAAGTCCGGAAGAACACACCAAACACTAATACACCTATAACCACAAACCATTAACGAATAACTAGTATATTGCAACAGTGAAATCGATTGGCTTTGCACTGCTATTGATTACAGCCTTATCGGGCTTTACCAGCAAGCGTTTTTGCGGGGCAGAGGCGCCATTGCGTTTAAGTCATCACAAAAGCATCGCCATCATGCCAGTGCAAATTCACAAACGTCACGAGCGCATTTCAAACAGCCTAGATAGTCAATTATTAGTCAACAATAGAGTTGCCTATCAAGAAGCCTATTACAAAGCCCTCCAAACTTTAAAATACCCCATAGACAGCAGTCGCCACCAATTTTTACCACCACAAAACAGCAATCAACTACTCTTTCAGTCGGCCAATTTTGACAGTCTGCAAAGCAACCCCCAAGCAGTAGGAAAAGCCCTCAAAGCACAAGCCCTCATGTATACAAACATTCGCGAAGGCCGTCATGACATCCTAAACGTCTTTAAATTTTTTGCCAATGTGTTTCTATACCTATCAGGCGATTGGTGGGTTGTTAGAGACCAAAGTTTAGACCACGAAAAACGATTCAAAATAAAAGTCATCTCTAAATTTGTAGACGTCAAAACCGGTAAAACCCTCTACAAAGTCAAAAGCAAGCGCTATTGCAGAGGTATAAGAGATTTTGATTTTGAAGCCTTAAGCATTATGAAACAACAAGCCCAGTACACACCCTATATCCATTACCGCGTAATAGGAGCAGGGGTCATCAATTAAAACCATCACAACAGTATCAATATGAAATCCATTAAGTCTTATTTAGTCGTTATTAGTTTAGTCTTAATCAGTGCCTGCGCACAAGTCTATTACAGCCCTGATGCTTCAAAATTGGCCAGTCATCACAAAACCTTGGCCATTATGCCACCTCAAGTCAGCTACAACAGAACCAATAAAAAACTCAGTGCAGCTGATCTTCAAACACAAATCCAAAACGAAAGCAGCAATCTCCAAACCGAAATCTATAACTGGATGCTCAGACGCCAAAGTAAAGCGCAAATCCGCCAAGACTTTCAAGCCCTCAGCACCACCAACGCCAAACTCAAAGCGCTCAAATACCCGGACTCTGCCTTAACAGCCGCGCAAATATGTGCAGCCCTCAAAGTAGATGCCCTCATTTACACCAATTTCCAACTCTCTAAACCCATCAGCGACGGCGCTGCAGTGGCACTCATACTCTTAACCAGTTACAGCACACCCACCAACACAGTTAGTATGAACCTCAACATCACAGATGGTGGCAACGATAAAGTCATCTTCAATTACAACCACACCTATTCTGCAGGAGTAGGCTCAACGGTTAATTCGGTGGTCAACGCCCTCATGCGCAACGCCAGCAAAAAAATGCCTTACTTTAAACGATTAGGCCACGAAACGGGTCAATAAAACTGAAAAGGTATAGCTTTAAAGAGCAGACGCTTTATGGGCAGTTTTGTCTGACTTTAAGAATTGATATCGGCCAAAAACATAGCCTAAATACGCCATAGGGAAGTAAGCTAAAAGCAAATCAGTTAAATCAAACCAAAGAGGGGCTTGTATCATTTTTACCGCTGCATAGCCGCCATAGAAAAAAACAGCGCCAATTATACCAGCCGCTAATTTAGCTCTGCGTTTTAAAAAACGAGCGGCCAAAAAAGCCCCTACAAATGTACCGGCAGCATGCGCTAAAAACGGCATAATAAAACGCCAAACAGGAAAGGTTTTAATCGCTCTATTGATATCCTCCACCTTGGTCATGTCATAACCCTTAATAGGGAACAAGGCACTGTTCAATTCAATAATCCCCATATTCACTGCACCACCAATCATTAAAGCCAAGATGGTAATGAATGCCATTTTTACTCTTTCCATGGATGCGAAGATAGTTATTAGTTATTTGTTATTGGTTATTAGGTGGGGAGCATTTAGAGAGTAGTTATTAGTTAGTAGTTATTGGTTATTAGGTGGGGAAAGTACTACCTATTTGTCTCGAGGGTGTTCTTCACCCTCGAGTGATTTTTTTTTAAAATTCACTAAGTGCGAATAATCTGGTTGGTGACAACACCAACCAGATTGCTCTCTATCGTCTATAAATATCTATTTAACTCGAGGGTGAAGAACACACCAAACACAATAACCATTAACCAATCCCCGACTAACCCCTAACCCCTAGACCCTAGCCCCTGGTTCTATGGAAGAACACCCCAAACACAAAATACAGTGAAGGGATAACTACTTTATAAATTTAAATGTGCCCAAGCTTGACCAAGAACCAATTACTGTTGATGTTCTAGCTCTAACGCGCCAGTAAAAATAATACGTGCCAGCGCCAGATGTAGTGGTTGTTTGCATCATATCACTTGTTACAGAACCACTGCTACAAGTGGCAGATTGAGTGCCACTCATCACCCCAGCTGTTCTGAGCCAACCACCTGGTGAAATGGGTAATGAATAAGTTGTACCAGAAAAAATACTAGAAGTTGATAGTTGTAAATCATAACTAGTGGCACCAGGTACGCATGACCAATTCAAATAAAAATAGGAACTAATCAATGCATTATTGATAGGTGAATTTAAAGTTGGTGTGCCTAAGTTTGGTGTAAATAAATAAGATGAACCGTAAGCTGTTCCAATAGCATTTGTAGCGTATGCTCTAACATAATAAGTAACCCCAGTGCTTAATCCAGTTAAATTACTCGTGAAATTTGCTGTGCCAGTTCCATCTGTTGTTTTAGAATTGGCAATTGTAGGACTTCCTGTTGTATTCCAACATACCCCTTTGGCAGTTATTGAACTTCCTCCATCAGATATAGTATTACCTCCCGAACTAGCAGAATTATAACTAATAGAATTTGGAGCAATTGTAGTAATCGACGGAATAGTAAGGCTATTGGTTGTAATAGAACTCTCTATTCCATAACTAGTTCCTGCACTGTTAGTAGCGTATGCTCTGTAATAGTATTTAGTATTAGGACTTAAACCTAATGCAATACTAGTGAATGAACCAATTCCTGTACCATCACTTGTTTTAGAGTTATTGATGGTCGGTGCTGTACTAGTATTCCAGCAAATACCTTTATCAGTAATTGAAGCGCCACCATCTGAAGTAGCATTGCCACCTGCAGTAAAGCTAGTTTGATTTGAAGAGGTTACTGAATTTGTACTTACGGTTGGGGGTGCTGCTCCAGATTTAAAACTTATTTGGTTGCCATAGGCAGTTCCAACACTATTTGTAGCATAAGCTCTTACATAGTAATTAGTATTTGCAGATAAGCCGATTAATGTACTTGAGTATGTTGAACTACCTGTTCCATCAATGGTTTTAGAATTACTAATTGTAGGGTTAGTCGAAGTACTCCAACAAATGCCTTTAGCTATTATTGATGTACCTCCATCGTTACTAATTGTGCCACCAGAATTGGCTTGTGAAGCGGTAATATTTGAAATGTTAGTGGTGGTTAATGTGGGTGGGCCTAGTGTTGTAAAAGTCATTTGACTACCATAAGCAGTGCCTAAACTATTGGTAGCATAAGCCCTTAAATAGTATGTAGTAGAGGCACTTAAGCCAGGTACATTACTAATAAAAGTGGGATTTCCTGATCCATTAATGGTTCTGTTATCGCTTACTGTGGGGTTAATAGCAGTTGACCAACAAACCCCTTTTTGAGATATGGCATAACCACCATCTTGAATGATAGTGCCACCAGAAGTACAGCTTACATCTGTTAAGTTGGTAATAGCGCTAGTAGTGATAGTTGGAATAGTGGCGGTTGTGGTAAAAGATACTTCATTGCCGTAAGCTGTACCATAAGCATTTATGGCATAGGCTCTAACATAATATGTTTTACCAGCTAATAAGCCGCTCATATTGGTATTAAATGTGCCAGTACCAGTACCAGAACTATTAATGGTATTAGAGGTGGTAGGGTTGGGCGTGGTGCTGTAACAAATACCTCTAGCCGTTACAAAAGAACCACCATCATCTGAAATGGTTCCGCCACATGAGGCACTATTTGTAGAAATATTATATGGGGAATTAGTAATTAGTTTAGGTGAACTATAGTTTAATGTAGAAAATGATTTGCATTTTCCATAGGCTATTCCGGCTTCATTAATAGCGTATGCTCTAAAAAAGTATTTTGTTTGTGGATTAGACGGTGAAATTTGACAGCTAAATACACCCAGACCATTGCCCGCACTCATATTAAAATCTTTGTCAATTCTGGGTAATGAGTCTGTGCCATAACAAATGCCTCTTTCATTAACAACATAACCCCAGTCATTCAATACTTTGCCTGAGCATATTGCTGTCTTAGTGCCAATTGACACAACAGTATCTGTAATGACTTGAGCGAGTTTTAGTGTTTTAAAATTTATAACCTCACCATAATTTGTTCCCACTTTATTACTAGCAAAAGCTCTAAGATAGTAAGTCGTATTTTCTTGGAGGTCATTAATAGGACATTTGTATAACCCAGTTAAATTTTTGAGAGTAGATGGGTTACTTGAATTCATTTCAATCAAAGTAGCTTTATCAAGGCTTAAACTGTCTTGATGTTTTGATAAACAAAACCCAAGTTTTAATACATCTAAACCAGCATTGTGCAGCACTTCGCCAGAGGCAATAATACTTTTACCTTTGATCTCAGAAGCTTGACCTGTTTTTACATTCGGAACCGTTTTTTCTAAATTCCATTTGGGTTCTTTTTTACAAGACAACCAAATGATTGAACCAATGAATCCAGTCAGTATAACAAATCGAAGAGGTCTATTCATATAATTATTAAGGGTTCGTTAAACGAACACTAGCAGAACTTGACCAAGGTCCGACATCACTTGTTGTTGAATTTGTAGCCCTAACCCTCCAATAGAAGGTATAACTTTGTCCTGAACTGCCATTATTGTTGGTCGTCATAGCATCAGAAATTTCTTTGCCCGCTGAACAGAGTGAAAATGTACTACCTTGCATTACGCCAGTGACATAAATTTGTCCTGTTGAATATAATGGTAAACTGTAAGTTGTTCCTGTATATGTGCTTGATGTTGAAAATTGAATGTCATAATCAGTTGCCCCACTTACACAGTTCCAATTAAACCAAAACATACCAGAACTACTCGATATCGTTAAGCCAGTTGGAGCACTTAAAGGCGTAAATGAAAATTCAGGACCATATGCAGTTCCATTACCATTGGTAGCATAAGCTTTTACATAATAGGTTGTGCCAGATGTTAAACTCGTTAAACTACTAGTAAAACTAGCTGTGCCTGTTCCATTATTGGTTGTATTATCATAAATATCAGGGCTACCAACAGTATTCCAACACACCCCTTTAGCAGTTATACTACTTCCACCATCCGAAATGGAATACCCACCTGAAGAGGCAGATGTGGGATTTATGGAAAATGGTTTAGTAGTTAATAGTGATGGCAATGTTCCCAAAGTTGTTACTGAGTATTCAGTGCCATAACCTGTACCTGCACTACTTGTAGCATACGCTCTATAATAGTAAGTGGTGTTTGGACTTAGGCCGGTAGCGTAACTTGTAAACGAATTTGATCCAGTACCATCAATGGTTTTAGAATTACTAATTGTAGGTCCTGAACTAGTGCTCCAACAAATACCTTTTGCTGTTATAGTAGCACCACCATCTATGATGTTATATCCACCAGCATAAAAATAATTACTACCTTTTACGCTAACAGTATATGAACTTAGCGTTGGGATATTCGCCTTAGTTGTAAAACTAACTTGATTGCCATAAGCAGTCCCAACACCATTGGTGGCATAAGCTCTAACATAATAATTGGTATTAGAAGACAAGCTACTTAAAACGCTAGCGAATGAAGTACTTCCAGATCCATCAGATGTTTTAGAATTACTGATGGTTGGATTAGCAGAAGTACTCCAACACACGCCTTTGGCAGTAATTAAAGATCCACCATTATTATTGATAGTACCACCAGAATAGGCTTGTGAGGATGTTATGTTGGATATACTAATAGTGTTTAAAGATGCTAAGCCAGCAGCGGATGTAGTAAAGGAATATATGCTACCATATGCAGTACCTTTAGCATTGGTGGCATATGCTCTATAATAATATTTAGTACTGCCAATGAGATTGATTAAAGCACTTGAATATGATCCTGTGCCTGTGCCATCGGAAGAAAAACTGTTGGATAAGGTTGGGGTAGCAGAAGTACTCCAACAAACGCCTCTAGCGGTTACAGTAGCATTGCCATCAGAAGTAACATTGCTAGTAGTATTAGCAAAGTAATTGCCTGCAGTAATTGTTGAAGAAGTTACTACAGTTGGAATGGATTGAGTAACCGCAGTGGTAAACGATATTTGACTACCATAGCCAGTACCTAAACTATTGGTAGCATAAGCTCTTAAGTAATAAGTAGTAGCAGCATTTAAGCCAGATACATTGCTAACAAATGAACTTGT
>JBIPPH010000037.1:0-19949 GCA_044368575.1 Bacteroidia bacterium | reverse complement strand
TTTATTTTGCACATCCTGAGGCCAGGTATTTTGGTATAGGCAAAATCGGTAAGGATCAGTTGCAAGCGTATGCTAACAGAAAAGGCATAGACCTTGACACAGCAGAGAAATGGTTAAGACCAGTGTTATTGTAGATTATTTTACTGCAGTTTTATATTTTTTAACTGCTTCAAATATGGCTTTAGACATTACCACTTGACCACTGTCATTGGCTAAAGTTTTGCGATCGGATTCACTGGTTAAGAATCCTGTTTCGATAAGTACACCAGGCATAGTTGAACGCCACAGAACTAAGAATCCTGCCTCTTTTACCCCACGGCTTTTAAGACTGCTTTTTTGCTTAAACTCTGATTCTACAAAGCCTGCAAATTTTATACTTTGAGCTCTGTAGGCATTTTGCATCAAAGAGAAAATAATATGGCCCGCCGGTGAATTTGGATCGAAGCCTTCGTAGGCCTTATTGGTTTTGTAATCCTTTTCAAGTAGAATAACATTGTTTTCGCGTTTAGATACCGCCAAATTGCCTTCAGACTTATGTAAACCCATCAAATAGGTTTCAGTACCACAGGCTTCTTTGTTGTCATTGGCATTGCAATGTATACTGATAAAAAGGTCGGCACCATTTTTGTTTGCAATGTTACTTCGTTCGCTCAATTCAATGAATTTGTCGGTTTTACGGGTGTATATCACCTTCACATTTTTCAAACTGTCTTCAATGAGTTTTCCTAGCTTTAAGGCTATGGAAAGGGTGACTTCTTTTTCTCGACTATTACCACCATTGCACCCTGGGTCGTGGCCACCATGGCCGGCATCAATTACTATTACATCGAAGGGATTGGTTTTCTCTGCCTCGTTGTTAAATGACGCACACAGTATTAAAACTGAGCCTAAAAATGCAAACAGGTTTCGGGCCTTCATGGAATTATTTTTTATGCTTGGGTTTTTTAAATTAGTTTTGTGCAAAATTCGAGCTTTTATCTTGTTAAATCCATTGTTCAAAACGAAACATCTCCGTCGCTTTCTGTGGATAATACAAATTTCGTGCTGCATTTTGTACACCCCTTCGGCATCAGCAAAACCCCTTGATTCTACTAAGCTTTCAACTACTTTAGATACCTTTAGAATGTCTAAAGATGCCTTGGATCAAATCATAGAATACCATGCAGATGACTCTTGTTTATTTGATGTCAGCAAGCGCAAAGCCTATTTATGGGGCAAGGCAATTGTGAAGTATGAAGGCATGGAAGTTAAAGCTGCCATTATCGTTTTAGACTTTCAAACCAAACAATTATACGCCAAAGGTAAACTCAATGATAGTTCTGGCGTCTACGAAGATAGACCATTCTTTAATGATGGCGAAAGACAAACCGAGGCAGATACCATGATCTATAATTTTGAAACCAAGCGTGGTAGAACCTATGGTATAGCTATGAAAGAAGGTGAGGGCTATATACTGTGTAATAAGGTATTGAGAGACGACGATAAAAGCATATACAGTGATCTTGGCAAATACACCACTTGTAACGATAAGACCCACCCACATTTTTATTTACAGTCGCGCAATTTAAAAATAGTCCCAGATAAGAAAATCATTTTTGGGCCATCAAATTTAGTCATTGAGGGTATTCCAACACCTTTGTATTTGCCGTTTGGTATGTTTCCAACGAAAAAAGGGCAATCGTCTGGATTAATACCTTTTGAATACGGAACCAGCGGTTTGTATGGGCCTTATTTGCGCAACATGGGCTATCATTTTGCCATTAGTGATTACATCGATCAAAGCATTACTGGCGATGCGTATTTCAGAGGGAGCTGGAGATTAGCCTCCAATACGCGCTATGTTAAACGATATTACTACAGCGGTAATTTAAATTTAGAGTTTGCCAAATACCTGAATGGTGAAAAAGAAGACTTGAACTACAAACAAAACATTACCAAGACCTTTAGAGTGGTTTGGCGCCATAATCAAGATCCTAAAAAACACCCGGGTTCTAACTTTTCGTCTAACGTTGATATTCAAAAAAACAATGCAGCCAGATTGAATTCATTGAATCCATCTGCTATCGTGAGCAATGAGTTTGGTTCTTCAGTAACGTATTCCAAAACATTGGTTCAAAATCGTTTGGATTTGCGCATGAGTGCTTTGCACAGACAAAATACTAGCACCCATAATTTCTCAATGACTTTACCTAATCTGACTGTTAGCATGCAAAGGATAACCCCATTCTCTCAGCCGGATGCCACAGGTAAATACAAATGGTATAAAGATTTTGGTGTGAGCTATATTTTAGAAATGGAGAATAGAATTGATACCAAAGACAGTGTCTTTTTCTCAGGTAAACCATTCGAAAATTTTATACCTGGCTTCTCAGTTCAATCGCCTATTACTTTAAAACCAAATGAAGGCTTTAAACAAGGCATAGTCCATTCTATTCCAATTACCTTGGGGTCCTATAAATTTTTAAAGCAACATTTTTCTTTAACTCCAACAGTAGCTTATAAAGAGTATTGGTATTTCAATACCATCGAGAAACAGTGGAATCAACAATTGAAGAAAGTCGATACCATTTACAACAACCAGTTCAATAGAGCCTCTGATTACAGCGCCTCTGTAACCGTTGCTACGCAAGTGTTTGGAACATTTTTGTTCAATGGTGGAAAGGTAAAAGCCATCAGACACAATATCACGCCACAGGTGAGTTTTGGTTACAGACCTGATTATTCATCAGATAAATTTGGCTACTACAGAACTTTACAAAAAGATACTACAGGCGCAACAGCGCGCTATTCCATTTATGAGCAAGCCATTAAAGGCAGTCCTTTGGCGGGTGCAGAGGGTCGAATGAACTTCTCTATCATCAATAAGTTGCAAGCCAAAGTATTAAAAGGCAAAGACACTGCTCGCAAATACCAAAATGTGACCTGGATCGAGAATTTTGCCATCAATGGTAGTTATAATTTTTTAGCGGATTCTCAAAAACTTTCTAAAATTTCAGTGGCTGCATTTACCAAGTTATTCAATCAAATCAATATCAACGCTAATGCCACTTTAAACCCCTATGACAAACGCATTGTAAATGGCAGAGAGGTATACTATGATGAATTACTTTGGAACAGCAGTAAGCGCATAGGCACTTGGACCAATGCCGGTATTCAAATGAATACTGGTCTGAGGGCGGATATGTTCAAGAAGAAGAAATCAATGGATACCACAGGCAAAATTAAAAACGATGCCGATAAACGTGAGTTCATGCAAATGATCTCTAACCCATTTGCTTATGTTGATTTTAATTCCCCATGGAGTGTGAATGCTAATTATTCATTGCAATACACCCGCGCCAATTATAAAACCATTTACGCTCAAACATTTACACTCAGCGGCGACTTTAATCTTACGCCTAAGTGGAAAATTGGCTGTAGTTCGGGCTATGATTTTTACCAAAAGAAAATTGCATATACCCAATTTGATATCAGTCGTTTGTTACATTGCTGGGCCCTTAACTTCTCATGGATTCCAGATGGTATAAGAAAAAGTTTTACCTTTTCGCTCAAGGTCAACAGCAGTATGTTGCAAAGTTTAAAGGTTGATAAAAAACGCAATTGGTTTGACCAATAAAATTAACGGATTACACGAATAACGCCCTCGTATTTGGTGTCGTAATTCACTTGAGGATTTTTACTTTTTAATCTTAGAATATAGTAATATGTGCCATCTGCCAATGGTTTGTTTTCATTGTTATAACCGCCATTCCAACAATTAAGTGGCAAGTAGCCATTAAATACTAAAATACCCCAACGATTGTATATCCAAATTTCAGCTTCATCACAATTGGGATTAATACCACCTATGCTATAACAATCATTGATTTGGTCTGTATTTGGCGTAAACACATTAGGGATTTTAATGGTACTTACAGGATTTAAAAACACAGGTAGAGGCATGGTTTGTGTGTCTATACAACCACTGCTTGGGTGTTCAACGCTTAACAAAACTTTGAATAAGCCATCTTTTTTATAGGTGTGTTTTGGATTCGTTGTACTATCTAATTGACTACTGTCTCCAAAATCCCAAACAGGTTTGATGTAGTCTGAGGATTTATTTGTAAAACTAAATTCGTTGCTACATTCTTTGGTGCTCAATTCGAAATCAGCTTTAGGCATAGCCTTTACGGTAATGATAGTAGAATCTGCTGCCTTTATATTACACGAAAAGGAATCAACACAAGTTAATTTTACTTTATAAGTTCCAGGTTGAGTGTATAAGTGTTTTGGATTTCTAGTAGTATCTATTTTTGAACCATCGCCAAAGTCCCAATAATAATGCCTTGCGGGTAAACTCTTATTATTAAATTGAACTTCTAAATCTTCGCAGCCCGTATTTGGTGTTGCAATAAACATTGCATCTACCTCAAAAGTAATTTGAAAGTCGATTTTAAAAGAAGCATTACTACATCGAGGGCTAAGGTTGGTTTTAAATGGCGCATTGTTGCTTACTGGAAAATCATCGTAATGTTGATTTGGTTCTGGGCAGCTAGAACAAACTGATTGATATACAACGCCTCGCTTATCAAATCGCGAAGTGCCTCCATCAACATGGTCTTCCGTTTGATTGCCTCCAAAATAAGTAGCATACAGCAGTTGACTAGCATTTTTATTAAGCACCAACAAATAAAAATCTTCATTATCTGTAGTAGCTTGAATAGCATTGCTACTGACCTGTAAATTGGCGGTTGTTAAACTGTGTAGGCCATTGTAATTGATAGGACTACCCCAGCCTGAAAAGTAAATATTATCACAATTGTCAACCAAAAAAGCTGAAGGCGCTATTTCCGGATCATTGGTTCTGTTGCCAAATGTTGTGGCTAAATTGATCACTGATAAACTTGGATCGAAGCGAACAATGAATTGTGAGGTATTGTCTTTACCATAAGTTCCAGGTGTTCGACTGATATTCCCCTCTGTTTGCCCGGCGGCATAAATTTGCCCATTGGCATCGATGTCTAAAAAATAGATTTGATCGTATTGGTCAGTGCCAAAATAGGAGCTGGCAATGAGTTTTCCATTTTGACTCAATTTAGCCACCATTCCATCTGCTCTGCCACCAATAAAATTGTTTTTATTGCCATTAACTGCAAAAGGCATTGCCCCACTTGCAGTTCCACCAGCAACGTACAAAAAGGTATCGTATAATCTAATGCTGTATAAAGCATCTTCCTTATTGCCTCCAAAAAAACTACTAAATCTCAAAGTATTTAGCCCGGCATTAAAACTGAATACACAACCATCTTGTGAGGAAGCTCTTGTTGTTTGAAAGGCATTACGGATAGGAAAATCAGTACTATTGCTTGTTGATGCCACATATACATTATCGTACTTGTCAACAATAATATCGCCTCTAAAATCATCGGCATAATTATACCTTAGGGTATTCGTGTTGAGGCCGTCATTCGATGATCCACCAAAATAAGTACCTGCTAATAAACTAGAACCATCAGCAGATAATTTACTAATAAAAATATCGGTACCACCGTTTGATGTAGTATCGAAACCATTGATGTCAATAGGAAAATCCTGAGAGTAACTAGTGCCTAAAACCATTAAATTGTCTTGATTATCAACCACTAAGCTATGCGGGTATTCATCTCTACTGCCACCTAAGTAGGTGCTATAGAGCAATGTATTGCCAGCGCTATCATACTTATTAATTCCAATATCGCAAGGCAAATTTGCAGGGGCTTGCCCTACACCGCCTGAATAGACGGTTTGGAAAGCTCCGGGAGTTATCGGAAATGGTCCTCCGTCTGCGCCTGTTCCACCATCTACTATACCACCTGCATATAAATGTGATTTGGAATCATAAGTAGCTGTGAATCCGAAGTTATCACCTTGGCTACCACTGTAGGTTGAGAACACTAAAATCGGGTCAATAATTAATTCATAGGCATGATTGTAATTGCCAATATTTAAGCCAACAACTGTAGATTCTGAGTTGATGAATTGATACTCTGCTTTCACAAATACGGTGTCATCGTTGATGATTTGAAAGGCAATAGGCGCTTGTTCAATCATATTGCCAACAGAGGTGTTTACATAGAGCAATCCTTTTTTAATCTCTACGCCATTGGCATGGTTAAAGTGCATTTGTATCGCTTTAGTTTGACCGCCAGGCTTAATAATAAAGTTATGTTTGAGGCCTTTGCCCATCTCAATTAATTCCCAGTCAATTTGCGGATAAAGGTTTTTGTATAATAATGTTTGATAGGTTTTTAAGTTGGTATGCCATTGTTTTGGATCATTGCCGATAAAGAAATGCTGTATGGCAGCATTGGCTTGCAAGGGCTCAATGGCTTTGGTTTGAGCACCAATAAATTGCATGTCAAATCGGTGGTACTTAACAGTAAAGGGATGCAATAAGGTTTTGTGAGCGTGAAAATGTTGCCATAAACTGTCATAAGCGGCATTGTCTCTCAATAACAAACTATAGCCTTGTGGATTAAGGTAGATGGTGGCGCCAGACATTTGTTTTGAAAACGCATAGCCCTTTGGCAATCTGCCCTTACTCTCTAAAAAGCCTTGAGCACTAAGAGTTGTATGGCCAATTATCATTAACCAGAAGAATAGCAGACACTTAATATTTGTAGACTGTATTTTCAATTGGGCAAGTTTCCACTCTATACAAAGATAGAAAATTTATGCTTTTAGTTGCTTCTATCCTATTGAAAAGTGGTTATTCTAAGGTATTTTTGCGTTTTATTTTCTAAAAATTCATGTCAGAACTGAACGAATTACAATTACAAAGAAGACACAAACTTGAGCAAATTAAAGCCTTGGGTATAGATCCATATCCTGCTGAATTGTTTGATATTAATACCAATACAGAGACCATTCTCAAGACCTTTGATGCAGAAGCCAATAACTTGCAATCAGTTAGTATTGCTGGTCGTATAATGAGTTTGCAACCTAAAGGCAAGGTTTGCTTCATGAAAATTCAAGACCACGTTGGCAGAATCCAGTTGTATGTTGGTCGCGATAATATTTGTCAAGCTGACAATACTACTTTGTTTGATGAATTGGTATTGCATTTATTGGACATTGGTGATATTGTTGGTGTTAAAGGTGAAGTATTCGTGACTAAAACTGGCGAAACTTCAATCAGGGTTAAATCGTTGACTTTATTGTCTAAATCCTTGAACCCACTACCAATTGTAAAAGAAAAAGATGGTGTGTTGTTTGATGCCTTCAGCGATCCTGAATTGAGATATAGAATGCGTTATGTTGACTTAATTGTGAACACCCACGTTAAAGAGACTTTCATTAAGCGCACCAAGGTGGTTCAATCCTTGCGCAATACCTTTAATGCAAGCGGTTACCTTGAAGTAGAAACACCCATTTTACAAGCCATTCATGGTGGTGCTGCTGCAAGACCGTTTATGACCCATCACAATGCTTTAGACATGCCATTGTTCTTAAGAATTGCCAATGAATTGTATTTGAAACGCCTTATTGTAGGTGGTTTTGATGGCGTATATGAATTTGCAAAGAACTTTAGAAATGAAGGCATAGATAGAACCCATAACCCTGAGTTTACAGGTCTTGAAATCTATGTTGCCTACAAAGACTACCATTGGATGATGGATTATACTGAGCTAATGATAGAAAACGTTGCCAATGATGTCAATGGTTCAACCATGGTTCAAGTAGGAGAGAACACCATCAATTTTGCTCGTCCTTACAAGCGCATTAGCATGTTTGATGCCATTAAAGAATACACAGGCATTGATGTTTCTGCTATGGATGAAGATCAACTTAGAGCAACTTGCAAACAATTGAATATCCCAACCGATGCCAGTATGGGCAAAGGCAAATTGATAGATGAAATTTTTGGTGCAAAGTGTGAAAAACATTGCATTCAACCAACCTTTATCACGGATTATCCTATTGAGATGAGCCCACTCACTAAAAAACACAGATCTAAACCTGGTTTAGTAGAACGTTTTGAATTGTTTGTGAACGGCAAAGAGATTGCCAATGCTTATACAGAGTTGAATGATCCAATTGATCAAAGAGAACGTTTTGAAGAACAATTGAAATTAGCTGGTAGAGGCGATGATGAAGCCATGCCACTTGATGAAGATTTCTTAAGAGCACTTGAGTATGGTATGCCACCTACAGCCGGATTGGGCGTTGGTATTGATAGATTAACCATGATGATGACCAATCAGGTGAGCATTCAAGAAGTGTTGTTCTTCCCTCAAATGCGCCCTGAAAAGCAAGACTAATTTAAAACTCAAATGCGCCAATATCTGGTTGCGCATCTCTTGTTTTGTCATTAATATCTGTACTACAGCTATTGGTTTGATCAGCTTGATTAATGGCTGGTGAGCCTGCTTTTAAAGACAAATCCCATAGATTGACATCCTTATACATAGGATCTATATTTCTGAGGTTATTGCTGCCCCAAGCATTGTAATTACTTTTTGATTTGTAGATACAATGATCCATTTCTGCCAAAGTAATGGCTTGATTTAAATCGAGGCTGAGTTCATTGTCTAAACTGCCCCAGATGATGCTGTTGATCAAATGTATGCTTAAGCTGTAATTTCTGATTGCTACATTGTTTTCGTCGCGTAGTACATTATTAAACAGTATTTGCGCATCTTTACGACCATTGCTTGGGTTGTAAAAACTACAGTGCTTAAAGGTATAGTCACCACCAATATAACCAATAAAGGTATTGGCGCCACAATGGCTAATCACAGTGTTTTCAAAATAGGTTTTAGCTGTTAAGCCCAATACGCCATAGGCACTACAGTTTTTAATGGTTGATTGTTTAACCGTTAAGCCATAGACTCCACTTTCAGGTAATGAATCAATCTGTAAACCTACTGTTGCATTTTTAATGACGGCATGGCTAATTTCATTATTAACACTGCCTCTCCAGTAATGTATGCCTCTCCATTGACCAGGTGTATTTTGAAAGGCATTGTCTAATCGATCACCCTCAAAAATGACAGGATTGGCTTGGGTGCCATTGATTTTTAAAGTGCCAAAAACATTGATGCTGCCTATATTGATTTTCTTATTATTGCTAACAATAAAGGCATTTGGAGTAGCATAAAAATGTGTTCCAGGGCCAATGCTTAAAGTGGTGTTCTTATCAACGAAAATGGTATTGACAATCACATATGGTTTATCCGTTGCATTTAAGCTAAGGGTTTGATTAAAAACCGTATCTTTTAAATAATAGGCATCCCAACCATAAGCAGCCAATTGAACAAATTGTTCATTGCCATTGACTTCAAACAAAAGGCTGTCTCTAACAAGGGCAGGTAAGGTCTGGTTATTGGGCGTTAAGCTGGCTTCAATAAATACCCAGGCACTGTCTTTAGGTAGAATTTCAACCTCTCTAATCACTCTGCCGGTTTGCCCATCTACATTAATTCTGTAGGCCGACTGACTTCCGCCCATAACAGATACATTGAGCTTAATGCTTTCTTTGTACGGGTTGCTGACCATCATTTTTTTGGTAATTGAACGCGGATAGTTACCGCCATTTAATCTGGTAAAAACGGTATCAAAAAACACAGTGTCTTCAGACAAGTTGATGGCCACCGGATCCTTTATAAATATCAATTCCTTTTTGCATGACTGTATACACAGTATAAGCAAGCAAAACAGGCTAAAGGATTTAAGGAATTTCACGAGCAAATAACGCCTAATGATTAATATTATTGTTTGGTTTTTGGCCCCTTAGGTTGCAGAGGTCTTATCTCTAAATTCACCTGATGACAATTATCTGGTGCTTTAAGTGCATGTAAAATAAGCTCAGCAACGTCTGATGGCATAAGCATATAATCATGCGCCTGTATACCTGGGCTGTTTCTAAAGAAATCTGTTTTAACGCTGCCCGGATACACACAAGTCACTTTGATTTTGTGGTCTCTTAATTCGCGCCATAAACTTTCGCTGAAGCCTTTTACAGCCCATTTAGTGGCACAATAGCCGCTTACCATAGGCATACCTTCAAGACCAGCTGTACTCGATATATTAACGATATGACCTATACCTTGTTGCTTCATTACCGGGACTGTCAATTTGCAGGTATAAAACATGCCATTGATATTGGTTTGAAACATCTGATCCCATTGTTCTAATGGTAAATCTTCTACATTAGCAAAATATCCTAAACCCGCGTTGTTAATGAGTATATGCACATGTTGCTCTTGTTTTACTATGGTTTGAATGGCAGATTCAACCGCTGCAAATGAACGAATATCGGTAGGAATAAATTGTAAATTTTGATCTTGGATAGGAGGCGCATTCATGCCTAATCCATACACCATACAACCCTCAGCAAGCAGCGCTTTACAAAGGGCTTCACCAATGCCTTTGCTTACACCTGTTACAATTGCAACCTTCTTATTTAATTCCATTTATATATAGTTAAATTGTGCAGCTACCCATGAACGCTTCATTTTGTAGTCAATGCGTTTAAGTCCATATTTTAAGCACTCTTTTTCAATCTCTTCAAGATCGGATTCATAAAAACCACTCAAAAGCAATGTGCTGCCTTTGTGCATGCTCTGATGATAGTACTTAATATCAGCCAACAAAATATGGCGATTAATATTGGCAATTACCAAATCAAAAGCATTGGGATAAGATTTTAAAAGACCAGCATCGCCTAAGTGCATTTCAAAATTGTCAATATGGTTTTTTTCAATGTTCTCTTGAGCATTCTCATAGCACCAGCTATCGTTGTCAATGCCAATAACTTTTTTGCAACCAATCATAGAGGCGAGAATACCAAGTATACCCGTTCCAGTACCCATATCCAATATCATTTTATCTGCCAAATCAAGCTCTAAAATGTATTCCGCCATCATACTAGTGGTTTCATGATGGCCTGTGCCGAAACTCATTTTGGGATCAATTACTATTTCGTATTTGGCCTTTAAATCTGTTTGGTGAAAACTGCTTTTGATTAAACACTGTTCACCAATAATGATGGGTTGAAAATAATTCTTCTCCCATTCTTCGTTCCAATTCTTAGGCGCTATGGTTTCAATTTGATAGGCTTTTTCACAAAGTCCTTTTTCAATCAACTCATCGATTAAGACTTTGATATCGGTTTCAGAGTGCTCGCCAACAGCGATATAGGCTTTAACTTGCTCGTCTTCAGCAGATCCTTCGAATCCAAATTCTGATAGATAGGCGGTAATAATTTCTACGTGAGCCTCAATTGGTTCAGTAGCAGTAAGGCTTACTTCAAGGTAATTTTTCATAGTCTAAAAATCAGATAAAATTTGTCCTAATTTGTATAGGTCTTCAAAGGTATTGTATAATCCTACAGGAGCCATACGGATCACATTTGGATTGCGCCAATCAGCAATAACGCCATGATTGGTTAAATGATCAAACAATGCTTTACCATTTTCACCGGTTAAAATACTTAACTGACAGCCTCTCTCAGGTGCTGCCGGTGTGATAATATTCAAGTCCAAAAATTTATTGTTTTGACAAGCTGCTAAAACAATGTATTCCAAGTAAGCATTCAATTGCTGTCCTTTTTTAATGAGGCGTTGCATGCCTGCTTTTGCAAATATCTCAAGTGAAGCTTTGTGTACAGACATACTCAAAACTGGCGCATTACTGACTTGCCAACCAGCTGCACCAGGCTCAGGAATAAAGCCTTTTAACATTTTGAAACGCTCGTTTTCATTGTGTCCCCACCAGCCGGCAAATCTAGGTAAATCTGCATCTTTGGCGTATTTTTCATGCACAAACGCACCACCAACACTTCCCGGCCCTGAATTCAAATATTTATAACTGCACCAAGCAGCAAAATCCACTTGCCATTCGTGTAATTGCAAATCAATATTACCTACTGCATGCGCTAAGTCAAATCCCGCTAATGCGCCAACTTCATGGGCTTTTGCAGCAATTGCTTTGATATTAAATACTTGTCCTGTATAATATTGAACTCCACTAAAGAAGACCAAAGCCAATTCATTTTTATGTGTTTCAATGGTTTGAATGATGTCTTCGTGTCTGAGCGCATGTTCACCCGGTCTTGGTGCTACCTCAATAATGGCTTCTTTAGGATCTAAGCCATGGAATTTAACTTGAGATTCCACCAAGTACATATCACTCGGAAATGCACCAGCTTCCATAATGATTTTATAGCGTTGTTGATTGGGTCTGTAGAAACTTACAAATAAGAAATGCAAATTTGAACTTAGCTGGTTCATCACTACCACCTCAATCGGTTTTGCACCAACTATGTTAGCAGCATTTTCTGTTAAAAATTTATGGTAGTGGAACCATGGGTTTTGGCCGTGAAAATGGCCTTCAACGCCCAGATTTTTCCAATCTTCTAGTTCCGCTTGAATGGCTTTTTCCGCAGCTCTAGGCAATAATCCTAATGAGTTACCAGTCAAATAAATACTTGGCTTTCCATTGATTTCAGGTATATAAAATTCTGCTCTAAATCCTGACAATGCGTCTTCACTGTCTGCTTTCCTTGCAAATGCTAAAGAATTTTCAAATTGCATGCTGCAAATGTAATATCTTAAGTTCACTTAAGTTGCCATAAATACACAGGATTTTCATCAACCTTAATGACACTGTCGACTTTTGTGTAATTCGATTTATAAAAGTCAGGATCAGGCAAGAACCAAGAGAAATAAGATGTGGTATGAGTGGTGATTAAAAAATCAGGTTTGTCTTGGCTCAACTCCTTCCAAATGCGTTCTCTGTTTTTTAAGCCTTGCGGGCTTTCATTAAAGTGAACTTGTAAAGCTACAGGCAAGAAAGTTGTATAGTTTAAGCCAGATTTAAGGTAATAATCACCTTTGTTGACATAGTCAATAAACAAGGTTTTATTAGGGTGTTTTTTAAGTGTTTTTACAATATCATCTTCTTGATAATTTGCTATCTCAAAGCTAAATTTCACTGGCGTTTTGTCTATGGTATACATTTGCCAAAGCCCTAGCAAGACCGCTGACCACATTAATGCGCCTTTATACAATCGATTGAATTGACCATATATTAAGGCAAAGCCTATATAGAATAAGGTAAAGAAAGGGAAGTAATAGTGGCCAAAATCGTAAGGTGAAGATAAAAATATAAATGCCGCCGATAATACGATTCCCCAAAATAATAAAACATCAACTATACTATTTTTGAGGCGCATTAATTTAATACTCATATACAGCATAAGTAAAAGTAAACCAATACCAGGCCTTAAGAAGTGTTCGTATAGACTGTTGAGCTTGGTTTTATAGCCTATGACTTGTTCCGTTTGTATGTAGTTAAAATTGTATTTTAACGCTTCAATAAAGCCTTCCAAAGCCCTGTTTCCATTAGCATCTGTGTCTATCCAAAGCATGAATATGCAAATCACAGTTGGTATAAGACTTGCCAAAAACAATTGCAGTCTTTGTTTATGCTGCATGGTTTTAGTAATGAACAAT
The DNA here is from genome assembly GCA_044368575.1 of Bacteroidia bacterium. Lineage (GTDB taxonomy): Bacteria > Bacteroidota > Bacteroidia > NS11-12g > UBA955 > JABMMZ01. The sequence continues at coordinate 6,474 of JBIPPH010000037.1, read as the reverse complement.
AAGAGCACACAAGCATAGAGTAATACAAAAGGTTCTTTAAACCAAAAGCTGCCGCCAATACTTACAGCGCCTAATAGCAATAGTTTAAATTGTTTATGCTGAGTATAATGGGTATAAGCCGCAAGTGCTATCATAACACAAGCAGTACCATAAATTTCAGTCATTAGTCCTTCTGCAATATTGTTTTTATAGACCGTATAATAGCTGGCTATGAAGGCTATAATCAATGACAATCCAAACGATTCTGTTTGTCTGTAAATGATGTAAAATTGACAAGCAGCTATCGATAAAAATGCGCTCACGGCCAATGCATAAACAGCATACACAGGGTTGGGAATCATTAACAAAAATCCTTCGATTAAGTAATAAATTCCGGGGGGTTTGTTTTCCCAAGCATTGAGGTACAATTGGCCCCCATGCAAATCTTTGAGAGCTACAGCCGAAAATATACTCCCATCAGTATATAAAATACCGGGCTGAATTATTGCTATAAATAAGCCAAGTGCAAAAGCCATATTAGCTAATGCGCCAAAATACAGTTTATGTACTTGGTAAGGTTTATTATTGTTGATGAAGATCTTTAGCAATGTGTTCAGTGATTTCGTTCAGTAGATGAAATACATCATCGAATCCTTTTTGATCTCCAAAATAGGGGTCAGGAACAACTTTGTTTTGATGCTCTGGATGCCAATCTGCCATGAGTCTAACCTTGTGAGACTTACCAGGATTAAGCGCTACAACATCGCTTAAATTTTGATGATCCATTACCAAAATATGATCGAAAACGTCAAAGTCTTGAAGGGTTATTTGCCGAGCTCTGTGGGTTAATTCAATCCCATTTTTCAATGCAGTTGAACGCATTCTTGGATCTGCCAATTCGCCAGCATGCCAATCGCCAGTGCCACAGGAATCCACTTTTATATGATTGTGAAGCCCCAAACGTTCTAAATGGTGCGCCATTAGACCTTCAGCCATTGGGCTTCTGCAGATATTTCCTAAACAAACAAAGAGCAGTTTCATAAGGGATTACATGGTGCCCATTTCTGTTTTAATACCGCGTTGTCCGTTGCATTTTCTGGGTCCTCCACAAGCGCTTATAAGCGTTATGAAAACCAACCCGATAACTAATTTAAAAATGGCTTTTGATCTCATACTTTGATTAACGACAAAATTATTGTTTACATTGTATGGTTGTGAGTATTTATGAATTAAATTTGTCAACAACAATTGAAAACGACGGCCTTTATAGCGTTCATTTATTTTTTGACCACTTCTTTTACGCTGTCAGATAACAAACGCCTAAAAGTTTCAAGTAACCCATTAAAAATTCCTATTCCTGAAACTGCAGATAGCAGCTATTTGTCCATTGCCATGAATCGCTACATTAATGCCTATCGACTAAATGGGTATTTAGAGGCCAATATGGATGGCATTAAGCAAGATAGTTCTACCTTTTACCTTGAGTTTTATCCGGGGCCTCGCTACAAGATGAAGGTCACACAATTACTGATCGATAGCCCAATTTATATTCCACCCATTCAAGGATTTTCAACAGCTATTGATTCAACGGTATTTTTACAACATGCCCTCATGGTTTTAAACCATTTAGAGCAAAATGGGTATCCATTTTCAAGTGTGAAGCCAAGTTTTCAAATATCTGATTCTATGCTTAACGTGCGTTTTACAATACAATGTGGCATTAAAATGTACTTTGATTCTATTCAATTAGAAGATAATCAATTAATCAGTCCTATATTTCTAGGTGCCTATCTTGGCATGAAGCCCAATATGCATTACAATGAATTGGCCTACAAAGCCATGGATCGTAGATTGCAACAGTTGCCTTTTTTAAGTCTAGAACACCCCAGTCAAATGGCCTTCTATGCTTCAGGTAAAGCCAAGCCTTTTGTGTATGTCAAATCAAGACCATGTGATCAAGTCAATGCCGTTCTTGGATTTGCACCCAATGCCAATAATGCCAAGCTTTTGTTAACAGGTGAAATGCAAATCAAGCTTAACAATTTATTTAGGTCAGCTAAGGCATTACAGCTGCATTGGAGAAGTTTTAAGCCCAATACACAAGAGCTAAAATCCAGCATCAATTTACCCTATTTATTTGCAAGTCCTTTGGGGCTTGATTTTAAATTAAATTTTTTAAAATACGATAGTAGTTTTAGCACCAATCAAACCCAAATAGGTTGCCAATACTACACTTCTGGCTTAAATGGTTTTCAATGGTTTTACCAAAGAAGTAGTACCAATTTAAATTCAGTAGATACCTCCGAAATTCGCTTAACTAAACGCTTACCAAATGCCCATAGTATGATCAATCAACAATATGGCATGCAATGGCAATTCACACAATTAGACAATCCATTAAATCCGCTAAAGGGCTTGCAAATTGAAGCGAGGGCCTCTCTAGGTTATAAAACTTTAATCAAGTTACCAACTATTGAGCAATTAACTTGGAACGGAAAATCAATTTACGATTCCATGAAATTAAAAACTTTACAAGGGCAATATGCCTTAAAAGCTGAATTGTATTCGCCAATCAACAGTTCTCAAACCATTAAGTTGGGCTGTTACGTTTCTCAAATAGTATCCGATCAAATTTATTTTAATGAATTATTTAGAGAAGGCGGATTGAATTCTTTAAAAGGTTTCAATGAACAAAGTATATTTGCAAGCAACTTCAATATGCTTGATTTAGAATACAGAAAATTACTTTCACCCTTAAGTCATGTTAAATGCTTTGTGAATGGCGCATATTATGAAGACAAAAACAACTCGCTCAAGACCCCAGTTCGTCAAACAGCAATTGGTTTTGGATTAGGTGCTAGCCTACAAACATCAGCGGGTTTGCTACAGATTGTTTATGCTCTTGGCAAGACTGCCGGAGAGCCCATCTTGATTAAAAACGGAAAATTTCATTTAGGCATCAATAGTTATTTTTAAATCAATTATCATAGCGCTGCTTTTCGTTACTTTCGCTTTGCAAACAAAAGCGCAAGGCATTGATACGCTTTCATTAAACCATGAAGATTCTATGGAATTAATGAGGCTTGATAGCTTGTATAAAGATTCTATTTTGAGGATAGATACTTTGTTCTATGCCAAGTTCATTCCTTTTGACCGCGAAATTTTTAGAAAGTCTAAAATTAACCTCAGAAAAACTTTAACCGCCTCACATAACCCTCCAATTCGCAGGAATCTGAATAATTATTTACTCTTTATTTGGGCCTTTGTGATTGCTTTGTTTATTCTGTTTTTCAAGAATGCCTACGCTTTACAATATCGACTGATCAATAAAGCATGGTTTAGTAGTATTAGCTTTAATGAGTTTTTTACGACGCAAACCAGTGTGTTTACCAATAGTATATTAATGACTTGGCTGATCATCAGTCAAAGTTTGGCGATGGGTTTATTTGTTTTTATCAAGTCAAGCTATGCCTTTCAAGACACCCCCGACTTATTGTTAGTCTTGTATGTTTCTGGCTTTACCATTCTTTTAATGCTTATTAATCAATGGCTAAAAAATGTGTTTGCTTATGCCTTTAGTCAACCAGCTTTGAACAAGGATTATGCTATTATATACCGAATTCATGCGTATTCAGCCAGTTTGGTATTGTTGCCAGTTTTGTTAATGGTTTACTACAGTTCTACCTTGAATTTGAGGTTGATAGTCATAGTGATAATGGTGGTTTATATGATGTTGGTATATGCCACTAGCATCTTTAAGTTCGTATTTTCAGGGCGCTTTTTGCAAAACCAATCTAATTTCATTTTAATTTTATATCTTTGCGCCTTCGAAATTTTACCATTATTGGTATTAATCAAATCGATAAACACCATTTTAGCATATGACTAAAGAGGCTAAAGTTAAAACCATACTTGTTTCTCAAAACAAGCCAGAGCCGGGCAAGAAATCGATATTCGATGACATAGTTGCTAAATATAAGCTCAAGCTTGATTTTAGGTCATTTATTCAGGTCGATGCCGTTCCTGGCAAAGACATCCGACGCAAGAAGGTTAACATTCTGAACCATACAGCTATAATTTTCAACTCTAAAAATGCAGTTGATCATTTCTTTAGAGTGGTTGAGGAATTGAGAATTGAGATACCTCAAGACATGAAGTATTTCTGTTTGACCGAGGGCATTGGTTTGTATATCCAAAAGTATATTTTCTTAAGAAAGCGCAAGGTGTTTTATCCAAAGACCAACTTGGAATCAGATTTCTTAAACTTGGTCTTAAACCACAAAACTGAAAAGTATTTATTCCCTTGTTCTGATATTAGAAAATCTACCATACCTGATTTCTTTAAAAAACATAAATTGGCTTTTGAGGAAGCTACTTTCTATAAAACCGTTTCTGCTGATTTGAGTGATTTAGAAAATGTGTTTTATGACATCATTGTTTTCTTCAGCCCTGCTGACATTAAATCTTTATTTGACAACTTCCCTAAGTTTAAGCAAAATAATACACGTTTGGCTGCATTTGGAGAAAGCACCCAAAGAGCAATAGCAGAGCACAAGCTTAAATGCAATATTCCAGCGCCTACTAAAGATAATCCATCTATTGTGAAAGCAATAGAAGAATACATCAAAAAGGTGAATGCCTAATAGGTGCAATGCAACATAATTGCAGAGCCTTGGAATTGGGTAATAAATAAATAATCTTCCCCGCCTTCTTTTACTTGTAAGTTTTTATAGGTGTCTTGGGTATTAAACTTTAACCCACGGGTTTTAATATTGGCTTTGCTAATGCCTAAGTCTTTCAAATATGCCTTACAAGCCTTGGTATTAAAGGGTATATGCTGTTTGATATTAAACACCCTTCCCATGGTTTGTTCAGGAATAATATGACTGCTAAACCAGCCAAACTGAGCTTGAATAGCCATTAAATGTTCTTGATCAGCATAGTTCCATTGTTGCCTTAATTTATTGATACAAGCAAAGGTTTCTATAAAGTATTGTCCTATGCCTTCCGTTATGGCATTTGTTTGTTTTATACCATCAAAACGCTTTTGGACTACCTTGTCTTTTTGAATATCAATACAAGTCATTTGTGCTGGTCCTACATGGTTTTGCTGCAACTCAATTAACAGCTCTTTCATTTCGTTTTGAACAGAAATGCTGTAAAAATTAGCAACGTTATTCAATTCTTTGAGGCCCATTTCATAGTCGTACATAGGGGAGCATTTTATGACTATTCTAGGGGCAAAATCAAACAATACATTTTGAAGTGCCACCACATTTGGACTATGCTCTGATAAAAGAATTTGTCTTTTATCATCCTGTCGTCTGTCTGGATCTAGATAAACCATGTCAAACTTTTCATGAAGATGGGTGTCTAAAAAATGTTCTGCTGTATCCGTTTGCCTTACAATAGAATCAATGCCCATTAGTTGAGCGTTGTATTGAAATATCTCATTCAGTTCGGCATCGGCATCAATACTTGTTACTTCAGCACCATTTTTGGCAAAGGCTAAATCATCAATCCCCAAGCCTGCACAAAGACTTAAAATGCGTTTACAGTATGGCCAAAGTTCCGCTTTGATTTGAGCTGTTTTTTCAGAACTGGCTTGTTCCAAACTACGTTTGCTTACAAATCCCCCAGCAGCTAATAATGCCGGCAGTTTTCTTTTGAAGTTTTCGCGGAGATTGGCTTGGCTGGCAACAAAATTCACTAGGTCTCCTAATTGGGCTTTGTTTTGATATATAAAGGCATCAACCCCTATGTTAAGGGCTTGGTCAACCAATAAATTTATTTCTGGTTTAAGCGGATTAGTGTTACTTTTGTGTGACAATATTTACAATGAAAAATATAACAACAATATTAGGTTTGGTTTTGGTCTTAACATTAATGGCCTCTTGTGGTGGCAGAAGAGACCGTTGCCCTTCAGTTTACAAAAGTAAGCCAGAGCAAACAATTATCCCAGCTTAAATCGAAGTATGAATTGGATCAATTTAACAGATATAAATCAGTTAACTGACATTGATCAAACTTCTATTAGTCAGCCGATTATAATTTTTAAACATTCCACCAGATGCAGTATCAGTTGCATGGTGAAAGATCGTTTTGAAAGACATTGGCCTGCAGACTCTAAAACAGAGCATGTATTTCTTTTAGATCTGCTCAATCACAGAAATATTTCTAACGAGATAGCTGCAAGGTATCATGTAGAGCACCAATCCCCTCAAGTATTGGTGATTAAAAACAAGCAAGCTACCTATGTTGCCAATCACAATGGCATTAGTGCAGATAGCACAGTTCAGGCTTTGAGTTGATAGTCAATAGTGATTGACTGTTTTAAATCAGGATGCAGACTCAATGAAACAGGGCATGTTTTTGCCACTCTTTCCAAGGCAATTTTTTCATGATCAGTAAGCTCACGCGGGCTACAAATTACAAGATCAACATTTATTCCTACAATTCTTCTCGGACCTTCTTGACTCATTATTTTAGTGACTT
>JBIPPH010000064.1:0-6333 GCA_044368575.1 Bacteroidia bacterium | reverse complement strand
GAAGATGACTTAATGCGCAAATTTGGCAGCGACAGAGCCGCTCAATTGATGGATAAATTTGGTTACAAAGAGGGCGAAGTGATTCAGCACTCTATGATGAGCAAAACCATCGAACGAAGCCAAAAGAAAGTTGAGCAAAACAACTTTGGTATGCGTAAACGTTTGTTGGAATATGATGATGTCATGAACAAACAAAGAACTGTTGTTTACAAGCGCAGACGCAATGCATTGATAGGCGATAGAATTGGTTTAGACATTCAAAACATGTTATCTGAATGGTGTGACGACAAAGTATTTACAGCCAAACAAGGCGATCAATACGAAGCATTAAAACTTGAATTGGCCATGTCATTTGCAGCAGAATTGCCATTTGATGAGGAGACCTTTAAAGCCAACAAAGCAGAAACCTTAGCAGATGATTTATACCACGCCATGGTTGAAGCCTATCAGCAAAGACAACAACAAATCAGAGAAACTGCCTTACCAGTGATTAAACGTATCTACACTGGAGAGGGCAATAAATATGAGTTTGTGATGATTCCATTTACCGATGGCATCAAACAGTTTGGTATTCCAATCCACATGAAAAAAGGCATAGACTCTAACGGCCAAAGCTTAAACACCGAGTATGAGAAATTTGTGTGTTTAGAAACCATTGATGACGAATGGAAAGACCACTTAAGAGAATTAGATGACCTAAAGCAATCTGCCAACAATGCCACCTTTGAACAAAAAGATCCATTATTGATTTACAAAATCGAATCAGTGAAATTGTTCCAAAGCATGATCGGGCGAATGAACGACAAGATTTTATCTATGTTGTTTAAAGCGCAAATTGAGAACCAAGGACAACAACAAGTTCAAAGCGCTAAAGAGCCAGTAAAATCTGATCTTAGTAAAATGAAATTGAGCAGTTCTAATGATGCGCCTAAACCCAATCTTGACCGCATGATGAGCAGCTCAGAACCTAATGACATGCCTGTTAGTAGAGCAGATCGCAGAAAAATGGAAAGAGACCAAAAACGCAAATAAAATGATCAGAGTATTTATCATTGGCTTATTCTTATTCATCTGCGCATTGCCCTGTAATGCCCAAGTAACTGTCACTAAGCCTGAAGGTTTGGCTGGTCTGATTGCTGGTCGCTCGGCACAACGTAAAAACCCAGATGCCACCACCAAAGGCTATCATATTTTAATTTTCAATGGCGATAGCCGACCTAAAGCGGAAGGCATTAAAGCCAAGTTTGATGCAGAATACAGTCAATACAGTGAGGTAGTATGGGATGAGCCTAACTTCAAGGTATTTGTTGGGCTATTTATTTCAAAATTTGATTGCATGCGCTTTTACGACAGCATTAAAGGCAAGTTCCAAACCACGATTGTGGTAAATGAAAAAATCCATTATCAACCAATACCATAATACTATGCTAAAGAAAATTTGGTCTTACATTAGTTTTAAACAACAGCCTGAAAGTGAAAAGGGCAACAACAGTTATTTAAAGATGATGCACGGCATTAATCGAATTTCTATTCTGATGTTTATTGTCGGAATAATAATTGTATTGATTAAAGCATTCAAATAAACACAACAATGGGTATTTATCTTTTAATCGGCATAGTCGTTATGCTGATCAGTTTATGGGTCAGCAGTAAACTGAAATCAAAATTCAAATTCTATTCTCAAGTAGCATTAAGCAACGGTATGACCGGCGCCGAAATAGCTCAAAAAATGTTGGCTGATCATGGCATTACCGATGTCAAAATCACACATGTGGCAGGTGCACTCACAGACCATTACAACCCGATTAATAAAACGGTCAATCTAAGTGAAGCTGTTTATTTCGAAAGAAATGCAGCCGCAGCAGCTGTTGCAGCTCATGAATGCGGCCACGCGGTACAACATGCTCAAGCCTATGCATTGTTGGGCTTGCGCAGTAAGCTAGTACCTATGGTTACCATCAGTGCTAGCATTATGAACATGGCCAATTATATTATGATTTTTGCTGGTGGCTTATTGTTTTATAATCACAACCCACTAGGCACTACTATTTTATTGATCTTAATTGCCGCCAATTTATTTTTAACCTTGTTTGCTATGGTTACACTTCCTGTAGAATTTGATGCAAGTAATCGCGCATTAGCATGGATGAAAAACAATGGCATAGTAGTGGGTGGCGAATATGATGGCGCTAAAGACGCGCTCAAATGGGCTGCAATGACTTATGTAGTAGCTGCAGCAGGTGCTTTGGCCAACTTAATCTATTTTATTTCCTTGTTCTTAAGCCGCAGAGATTAATGCCAATCAGACTGTTTGTATGCATAGTGTTGATGTTGGGTAAGTCTTTATGGGCACAAAGCAATTTTAAACTCGAATTGAATCAGATAGTATTGGATGAAAAAGGCCGTAAAATGCAATCCATCATTGCCGTATACAAATACAAAGGCCAACCTTTTGTTGATCCTGCCTTAATTGGTGTTGCTGGCAATAAAGACCCTAAAACATTTTACGCCAAATTACCTAATATGACTGGCATCAATGACACCAATTATGCCTATATATTTTATGGTGGTACAGATCAGCGCAAAGACCTTAAAGGATACAGCTTAATGATCATTGGCAATAATCAAAGATCTTATAAACCTGCTTTGCTATGGATAGATAAAAACCACAATTTGGATTTGAGTGACGATGGCGCGCCTGATACTTTTTTTTATGATACGCCAGACAAAGACATTACCCTATCACACCCAAAACAGGCAACAGCACAATACACCGTCAACATTAGTCGATTCTCGTTTTATTACAACTCCAAATACATCGGCATGCTTGACGACTACTATAAAAACAATGCTGGCCCTACTGCCTTTGCCGGTGCATTGTATTCCTTTAAAGAGCAACGATTAAATACAATTGCTGGCGATTACAACAACGGTACAGATAGTTTTAGAGTTGGCATCAAAGATGTGAATTGCAATGGTTTTTACAACGATTGGGGCATTGATCAATTGATTATTGGTGCATACAAATCAGAATTACCAGACCAATCCATAGTCCTCGACAAAAAGCAACAAGACATGCATTTTGTGGCGATGGGCAAAGCCTACACCATACAAAGCATTCATCCCTTAGGCGCCTTTATTGAATTCAGTGCCTATACCGGCAATGAGGTTATGACCCATTTACCAATTGGTAAAAAGATCAAACCCTTTAGGTACCAATTGTACAATAAAAGCCTGAAGTCTAGCAAGGGACTTAAAAAGCAAAGCTGTTATTTGTATTTTTGGAACGATCAAAACCCAAATTTTTATAAAGACACTCAGGCACTCAGAACCTTGGCCAATGAATTTGGCAATAAAGTCCAGATCATGACTTTTAACAAAGGACTCAATCATCAAGAACTGCTTCTGTTTAAACGCAATGGTTTAATCAATTGGCCATTAGCGATAGCTACAGAAAGTATTCTCAAACAATTAATGATAGGTCAATTACCCTATGGCATCTATTGTGGTAAACGACTTAAAGTGAAACAAGTTGCCATAAGTCCTGCAGATTTATTAATATTGCTTAAAAAACAACCTTAACCATGGAAGAGACTACTGATATCGGAACACCATCAAACGGCGGCAAGAAAGGCCTTTTGGTTCTATTGACCATACTTTTATTGGGTTCAATGGGTAGCAATGTTTGGTTTTGGAATCAGTCAAAAACAGCTGAGCAGAAGGTACAAACTCAGTTGGATTCCATGAATTATTTCCATGCGTTAAAAGACAGTTTATACGATGCATTAGCTCAAGAAGAACTTAAAGTGGAAGGTTTGAGAGCAGAAATCAATTTAAACCAAACAGACAACGACAGTCTCAATCAGTTATTGAATGCTTCTATGGCTAAAATCGCTTCTTTAAGGGCCATGGTTGGCAAGGGTGGTTCTACAGCTTCACTCAGAGCTTTAAAAGACAGTATTGCTAAAATGAGTGTGAGCAATCAGCGATTCAAAACACAAATTGATTCTTTGTTCAATAGTAATGCAAATTATTTAGCTCAAATTGAAGCCCAGCAAGAAGCCATTAATTTACTCGAAGGTCAAAGGAAAATACTTGGCGAAAAAGTTAACATTGCTGCAGAACCTCAAATCGGGGCAGTAATTGTAACCCCTGTATACAACAAAAAAGGTTTATTGGTACCAATCTACAAATCCAAAAAAGTAGAGAAACTACAAATCATGTTTGATGTATTGGGCAATCAATTAACCGAGAACACCATTCAAAAAACCTACTTCTTAAGAATCATTGATCCTGATGGCATAGTGCTCAGCAATAACAACAACAGTTTGACCAGTTCAGACAATGTTTACACCTTCAAGCAAGTCATCAATTTCAATGGTGCGGCTCAAAAAATCAAAAGCAATTTTGTCAATAAATCTGCTTACAAAAAGGGCAAATACAAAGTTGAATTGAAAGAGTCTGATGTGGTTAAACAAACCTTCTCTTTCGAGTTGTTATAAACGCACTTGATACGTTTGTTCCAATTGTTGTTTTAATTCGGATAAATTTTGATCTAGCTTCATACTGGCTGCTGATGCTGCGTGCAAACGTTTATGTTGATGCATTTGAAGGTATTTATCCATAAGGCCCATAAAGTTTTGGGTCTGCTCATCAAAGGCTGCAGCTTTAAAAGTGTTCAATACATATTCAATGGCTTGCTCACTCGGATGCGCGCCATCATTGGCATAAAAACGGTAATCTCGGAGATCGTCATTCACCAATTCATAGGCAGGGAAATACACTAAATCAGGTTGTTTGTTTTGCAAGGCTTGAATGGCCAATAACAAAATAGATTTACTCAAATTATTCTCGTGAACACCATCCTTTAAGTGCTTTACTGGTGACACAGTAAACACCCATTGTATTTGTGGATACTTGGCTTTTACAGCAAGCACTATTGCCTCCCAAGCAACAACTATTTGCTCAATGCTCAAAAGGTACTTTTTGAACTCTGATGCCGGTAGCTTATGACAATTGGCATAAATGCATTGGTCAGAAATGTGCTCATACACATAAGCTGACCCAAAGGTGACTAAAATATTTTGAGTCTGTTCAAGCGAGGCTTCAAAGTTTGTTTGATCCGTTTGTAGTTGATCTAATAAAGTTTCCGCATGAGCGTGCGCATAACGACCATGGTGGTGTTTACTAAAATAAAGCCCTTGACTAGAAATGATATCACTTAATTGGTAGCGTTCAGCATGAATTGCCATTTGAAATGGCTTTGCTAAACTCAAGGGATTAAACACTGTGCCATTAGGCCCCAACTCAACATTCAACTGATAGGTTTGTAAGTATTTAAACAAATGCTCTGTGAAACAAGACCCCAATAAAATACTTTTGGATTGAAGTCCAATAGGTTTGGCAAATGGATTAACTTTTAAATTGAGCGCGTAGGGTATCATCTTGACTGAACAAAAATAAGCAATATGAACTATATCGAATACATTGCCCAAAAGCTGTTGTTTTAAAACTTTCTTTTATTTAAAAAATATCTGTTTATTCGCATTAAGCTATGCGAAAAATCAGTTTAATATTAAGTATTTTATTGTGTTCTTTCAATGGTTTGGCTCAATTCCAAACTTTAAGAGGCAAAATCACTGAAAAGGAAACCAATCAACCTATTCAAGGCGCAAAAGTGAGTATCATTACATTAGTGAATGACTCTAGTCTAACCGCCATTAGCAATGCCCAAGGGGAATACCAAATCAATCAGGTACCTGTGGGTAGGCAGACTGTATTGGTGCAGTATGCTAAATTCACTGATGTCAATATCCCCAATGTGATAGTGAGTTCAGCCAAAGAAGTGATCTTAAATATTGAGATGCAAGAAGAAGTGGCCAATATGAGAGTGGCTTCTGTGAAAGCCAGCAGAACGGGGCAAACCAATAATCAGAACGCTTTAATAAGTGCGCGTCTTTTTACTGTTGAAGAGACAGACAGATATGCAGGTAGTCGCGGAGACCCTGCGCGTATGGCCAGTAATTTTGCCGGTGTTCAAGGGGCTAATGATTCGCGTAACGATATCATTGTAAGAGGTAATAGCCCTCAAGGTGTATTGTGGCGAATGGAAGGCATTGATATCCCTAACCCTAATCACTTTGCTATTCCTGGCACCACAGGCGGACCGGTGTCTATCATCAACAATAAAATACTAGCCAATAGTGATTTTTTCACGGGAGCCTTTCCGGCAGAATATGGCAATTCAACTGCAGGTGTTTTTGATCTTAAATTGCGTAATGGCAATAACCGAAAAAATGAGTTCAGTACCCAATTTGGTTTTTTAGGTTGGGA
>JBIPPH010000010.1:0-62872 GCA_044368575.1 Bacteroidia bacterium | reverse complement strand
TAAAGTTGTAACCTTTATTGGTATGCATGAATAAATCATTGGCATGAGCAATCATATGAAATGGCACTACTGTTTCTGGGATCAACATTTTGCGCCAGTACAATTCAATATTGGTTTGATCATACACTTTAAAATCTTTACCTAAGTGCATATCTAAGCCTATACCAATGTAATCTTGACCAACAGGATTCATATAAAAACTAAAATTGCTTGTGTAAGTAATGATTTTTGGAATACTTTCATCTGGAAAATAGAATTTAAAGTGTTTATAAGCATCGGTTAATGCTGTTTTATAAGGCGTAAAATCTTTGTATTGATCATTTACCCATTGGTACAATTTTTTAGCATTAACATCCGTTTTATACATCATTAACTGATTAAAAACCTCAGCATTTGAACCAGAAAAACCTAGTATACCCCTAGTGTAATCCTCATAAAAATAAGGGTAATCCTTAAAACATTTGCTGGTGTCTGTTAATTGGTTATTAAATAAATCTTGTTCAAACCTTTGAATAGTAAGTTCAACTTGTATATGGCTCACATCTACATCAAGTCTATTTTTCTGACACGATGTGAAAAAGATCAGAGAACAGCAAGCTCCAACTATAACCGCTTTTAAAAATTTTTTACTCATTTTTGTGCAAATAAAATTCATTAAGAACATGAAAACAACGTTTAAACCTATTTTTTTATTGGGTCTCATGGTTTTTTTTAATCAAATGGCCATCGCTCAAGACAACAGAGACTTTAGAGTAGGCTTTAAAGTGATACCTGGTTTTGATTGGGTAAAGAGCAATACCACCAATGTACAAAAGAATGGCATGAGCTTAGGATACTCATTTGGGGTTATGGCAGATTATGCAATAGGCACTAACTATTATTTTAGTTCAGAACTTAATATTACCAACATGACCAATAACATGAAACTTAGACCAGATTCTATTGGATTGTTATTAAAGAATGGCGATTCATTCAACCAAATCAGTTACAAATACAATTTAAAATACATTGAAATTCCATTGATGTTCAAATTCAGAACAAAGGAAAACAATTTGCTCAGATATTGGGGTCAATTTGGTATTGCTCCAGGTTTCCTTATTTACAAAAATGTTGGGGTGATGGCCAATTCATTAGAAAACCCTGCCAGTAATTTCCCTATTGATGAAAAGTTCAATCCCAATGATGTGTCTAACAATCAATTTGATTTCAAAAATTACTCTGATAATGTGAGTGTGTTAAGAGCGTCGATGATTTTAGGGGCTGGGATTGAGTACAATTTAAGTGGCAATACCAGTTTCTATTGTGGACTTAGATTCAACAATGGATTCACAGACATGTTAAGAGATAAAAAATCTAAAATGATCAATAATGTTTTAGGCTTAGAAATTGGTTTCTTCTTTTAATTCATTTAAAGCATGAAAATTACCTTAGCGCAAATCAATCTCACTATTGGTGATTTTAAAGGTAATTTTGCGGCTATAGTTTCTGCTATTGAGCATGCTCAAAGCGAAGGTTCTGAACTGATTGTTTTTAGTGAGTTAGCGGTTTGTGCCTATCCGCCAGATGATTTACTCAACCACAAAAGCTTTGTAGAAGATTGTCAAAATGTGATTCACTATCTGCTTCCCTACAGTAAAAAGATAGCCATCATCATTGGCTCACCAACTTTTAATTCGCAAGCTGAAGGTCGTCAATTGTATAACTCAGCCTGTGTTTTACAAGGGGGGCATTTAACTCATACCATTCACAAAACCCTATTGCCCACTTATGATGTGTTTGATGAATCAAGGTATTTTGAACCCAACACACAATTCGAATTGGTCAAGATTAATGGTAATCAAGTTGCAATCACCATTTGTGAAGATTTATGGTTTGATGCCAACGACTTTAAATACAAACACAATCCACTTTCTGCTTTAAGTGCATTGAATCCTGATGTCGTAATTAATTTATCGGCCTCTCCTTTTAATCAGCACAAGCAGGAAGAACGATATGATACCCTTAAACGCTCTGCCTTAGGGTTTAATAAACCATTGATTTATGTCAACCAAGTTGGAGCCCATACTGATTTAATATTTGATGGTCGTTCTATGGTATTCAATGCTCAGGGAGAAATGTGTTGGCAAGCTAAAGCATTTGATGAGGCTATTTATACAGTCGATACCAATCACATAAGCCCAGTTGAGGAAACCACGATCAATAGTATAGAAGAAATTTACAATGCACTTGTTTTTGGATTAAAGGATTATTTTCAAAAAAATGGATTTAAAACAGCCTTGTTAGGGTCTTCTGGAGGAATAGATTCAGCGGTAGTTCAGGCTTTATTGAGCGATGCCATTGGTGCAGAAAATGTGACAGCTGTATTAATGCCATCAAAATATTCCAGTGAAGGCAGTGTTCAAGATGCAATGACTTTAAGTCAACAACTGGGCAATCCCTATTTTCAATTGCCAATTGCCACTATCATTGATGCCTATGATAAGGTCTTAGATCCTTTATACAACGGTTTACCAATAGGTTTAGCTGAAGAAAATATTCAAGCCAGAACCAGGGCCAATTTGTTAATGTCTCTAAGCAATAAGTTTGGTCACATTTTAATCAATACCAGTAATAAGAGTGAATTATCTGTAGGGTATTCAACCTTATATGGTGATTTGTGCGGCAGTTTAAGTGCCATTGGCGATGTATACAAAACACAAGTTTATGCCTTGGCTCAGTTGATTAATTCTAAAGCCAATCGTATTCCAGAGTCAATCATTCACAAAGCGCCCAGTGCAGAATTAAGACCCGACCAAAAAGACAGCGATTCTCTGCCCGAGTATCATTTTTTAGATGCCATCTTATACTTACACATTGAAAAGCAACTCGGCAACGATGAAATCATTGCATTAGGACATGATGCCGCAACAGTTGCTAAAGTGTTAAATTTAGTAAAGAACAGCGAGTACAAACGTTTCCAAGCCCCTCCTGTTTTAAGGGTATCAAGCAAATCCTTTGGAAGAGGCCGTATAATTCCGCTTGTTAAAAAGTGGTAGTTAAGCTGGTACTGCACACATTGTAGCTTGAGCTCTTGCTATTAATACCTTAGGTTCTGAAGGCTCAAAACAGTAAATATCACATTCACAATAATAAAGGTATTGTCCTGCTTTAATGACTTTGCCAACTGCTTCTAAAATACTGCCCTTGCCTGGCTTTAAATAATGAACACTCAAATCAGATGTAACTGTACTTTGATTGGGTTCGACTAAGGTGTAAGCCGCAAAACCCATGGCAATATCAGCAATGGTAGCTGTAACCCCACCGTGCACCACCAGGCTTTGTTGTCTGTGAGCATCGAGCACATTTAATTGCGCTACTACCATGCCTTCTTGAACATCCATCATTTGAATGCCTACAGAATGCATAAAGTGGTTTTGACTCATTTTAGTCAATGTGTCTTTTTTATAGTGTGGATTTTTACTGTTAAAATTCATCTTATTCAAATTCAAATAATTCAAGTGCACTGCTCAGTTCTTTTTCAGTTTTAACATTGCCTTGAGCCTTCGCTAGAGCAATCCCTAAATGGTAAACTTCAATGGCCTTATCTCTATCGCATGTTTGGTATAAAGCACCCAATTGATAATAGGTAGCAAGATAGTCTGGGGCATTCTGCCTTATCCATTCTAACTTTGCTATGGCTTCTGATGCTTGGCCTTCAGAAAGCAATTCCATGGCCAATGCATAGTTTAAAAAGATGTCATTTGGCGATTGATTTAATAGTTGAATAAGGCTTTCTTTCCTGTTCATTGGATCCTGTGCATTACTTTGCAAAACTCATTTTTTCTTCGGACATTTTATACTTATTTTTGCAAAAAATATTCTTCATGAAAATTCTAGTGTGCATGAGCGTGGTCCCTGATACCACCACTAAAATTACATTTACAAACAACGATACTGCCTTAAATACGCAAGGCGTTCAGTTCATTATCAACCCTTATGATGAATTGTCATTAACCAAAGCCCTTGAATTAACTGAAAAGCATGGTGGCACTGTTACTGTTGCAACTGTTGGTTTAGCGGATACTGACGCCGTTATCAGAAAAGCACTTGCAATAGGTGCTCATGATGCGATAAGAATCAATGCAGAGCCAAGAGACGCTCAATTTGTTGCAGAACAATTAAGCCACATTGTTAAAGCCAATGCCTATGATTTAGTCTTAACAGGCAGAGAAAGCATTGATTATAACGGTGGCCAAATATGCGGTTTATTAGGCGCCTACTTAGATTGGCCTTCTGTTAATGTTTGTACTAAGGTTGAATTTGAAAACGGACAAATGGCCTTTGAACGAGATATTGATGGTGGCAGACAAGCTGTTAGCGTTGCGCTTCCGGTAGTTGCTAGCTCACAAAAAGATTTGTGCGAACCAAGGATCCCTAATATGAAAGGTATTATGGCGGCAAGAACTAAGCCTCTTCAAGTGGTTGAAGCAAGTTCATCTGCTCAAGTAATCACCCATCAAAAATTCGAAAACCCACCTGCAAAACAAGCCGTTAAATTAATTGACGCCGCCAATGCAGGTCAACTTATAGACATTCTAAGAAACGAAGCTAAAATCATTGCCTAATTTATCATGACAGGAATATACGCAGAAAACGCCGACGGCCAATTTAAAAAAGCCATATTAGAAGCTGCCTCTTATGCAGCCTCTATTCAAAACGGACCAATTACCGCTATATGCGTTGGTTCTCCTAATGCCAGTGAAGCAGAAAAATTAGCTCAATATGGCGTAGAGAAACTAATAGTGATTGAAGGTATTCATGCATTCGACGCACAACAATACGCTCAAGCAATTGCTAAAGTGGCAAAAGAAAATGGCTTATCTACATTAGTATTTGCTAATACCTATGAAGCCAAATCTTTGGCTCCTAGGGTTGCAGTTCATATGGATGCTGCTTTTGCTAGTAATGTTATTGCCTATCCAGACAATAGCAATGGTTTTGTGGTAAAACGCAGTGTCTTCTCTGGCAAAGGTTATGCTTATGTAAAGCTTGAAAACGCTAATAAGATTATTGCATTAACGCCCAATAGCACAGACTTAATCAGCAAGCCATGCAGCATCAGTGTTCAAACACAAGCGACAGATGCATTTCAAGCCAAGACCAAAATTGAATCTACTCACAAATCAAGTGGTAAAATACCTTTAACAGAAGCCGAGATTGTTGTTTCTGCAGGTAGAGGCATGAAAGGCCCTGAAAACTGGGGCATGGTTGAAGACTTAGCTCAAGCCTTAGGCGCTGCTACAGCCTGCTCTAAACCTGTATCCGATATGGGTTGGAGACCACACAGTGAACACGTTGGTCAAACAGGTATAACCATTAAACCAAATTTATACATTGCTATAGGTATCTCTGGCGCTATTCAGCACTTAGCTGGTGTTAGTAGCAGCAAGGTTATTGTTGCCATTAACAAAGATCCAGAAGCCCCATTTTTTAAAGCAGCAGATTATGGTATCGTTGGAGACGCCTTCGAAGTATTACCTCAATTATTAACGGCCGTAAAAGCCTAAGAGCATTGAAAAAAATCGAGTTAGACATATACGGTATTGCCCCATCTCAAAAAGGAGGTTCTTACAGCTTAATTCTGGCTGAAGTGAATGGTGACCGTAAATTGCCTATAATCGTTGGACCTTTTGAAGCTCAGGCCATAGCCATACCATTAGAAGGTATTGAAGTTGACAGACCACTTACCCATGATTTGTTTCTCAGTTTATCTAAGAAATTAGATTTTACTGTTAGCGAAGTTTTTATTTATCAAATCAAAGAGGGCATATTTTATGCTCAATTGATTGTAGATACCACTGATGCTCAAACTCAAATTGATTGTAGAACCAGTGATGCTATAGCCATCGCAGTTCGTTTCAATTGCCCAATCTATACCACAGAAGAAGTGCTAGAGGCTGCCGGAATTGAAATAGATGAAGGCTATGTTCAAAAACCAGGAAGAGACGATGATGCTGGTATTCCGAATGTAGGCGAACAACTTGATCACTCTGCATTAAGTTCAAAATCTATAGATGAACTTGAGGAAATGCTAGAAGAAGCATTGCGCAATGAAGATTACCTTAAAGCTGCTCAAATTCGCGATGAAATGGACAAACGTTAATACCATAGTTGGTTTATGCTTGTTTAGTTTGAGTCTTATTGCTTGTCATTCACAAACTGAGCAAGAAGGTCTTATAGGCAGGTGGAAATACATCAGTATTAAAAAGGACACTTCTATTTTCATTCCAGTTGGTAAAGACGATGTTTTGACCTTTAATAAAGATCAAACCTTTGAGTACCATCTAGAATTAGCCAACAAACACAAATCTGGTGAATGGCTTTTTAAAAATGAAGCCATACAATTAATCTATCATCAGCCTGATACTGTAAGGATTTTTTCTGTAGACATCATCAGCAAAGACCACCTAAAATTCCATGAAGGATCGGTTGTGTTTGATTTGAAAAAAGCATACTAATTTTAAGTCACCTGGTTCAATAAATCCATTAATCCATTTAATCGAATTTCATACATGGTGTGCAATAACATCCCTAATCTGCCTTGTGGCATGTTTTTAGATTGATATAGCCATTCTAAGTAATGCATGGGAAGCTGTTTGATGAGTAGGCCTTTGTATTTCCCATAAGGCATACTTGTGCAGTGTAAATCTAAAAGTATTGAACTGTCCACTATCTTTTTAAACTTACGGTTCCTTTTAGTTCCCCTTTTGTATTGTTGCTATTGGTGTAATTGATAATGTATAAATACGATCCAGTTGGTACCGGAGTCTGATTGTACTCCCCTGTCCACGCTAATTTTGGATCATTACTCTCAAATACTAGACCGCCCCAACGATCGTAAATACGCATTTTAAAATCATTGAAACGCAATAGTCCGTATACCTTAAATACATCGTTTAAGCCATCATTGTTAGGTGTAAACATGTTAGGCGCATATAGGTTTAATGGGTATTGGTATTTTAAAGTTGATAGGTTAACGCAATGGTTCACATCTTCGATTTTAAGGCTAACAGAAATCGTATCTGAGTCGTAGGATACTATACTTTCTCTCTGATTACTACCAGTTTGACCATTTGAAAAATACCACCAACGATTGATGATATTGCCAGGACTGATATCTTTAAATGCTAAGTATAGATTTGGTTCATTTAATCCAATGGAATCTTGAATTTTAACCTCAGGCAAAGCAAGCACATTAAAGGCTTTATTGCTAGTAATTGAACTGACACAACCATATACGGAAGTGGCTTTAATTATTATATCATGCCAACCTTTTCTTTGACCAGTATATGTCAATTGGCAAGCATTGCCAACAACAGATTGATCTACTGTCCAACTATAATTATATATGCAAGGTTGAGCAACTAATTGAATGGTGTCGTTTAAGCAAACTGAATCTTTGTGCCAAAGATTGAACAATGGCAAAGGTGCAACATAAACCCTTTTAACAGCAGTATCAGCACAAAAGTTATCGGCTAAAATTACCAATCTTATGGTTTTGTATGAAGTGTCTGGATATTGAATGTTTATACTTGAACCACTGCTGGCATTTAAGTTAGGATGGTACCAGAAACGTGAATAATTACCCTGATAAGTAGACACATCATTTAATACAAAGGCTTGTTGATCAATACACTGAGTACTATCATTGACTGTGAATTGAGCTTGAGGCGATGCAATCACTTTGACTGGATAAAGCAATGTGTCTTTGCAATTATAATTGCTAGTACTGTAGATTTTGTTGGTGTATATCCCTATTGCTGAATACTTTTTACTTGGGGTTTTAAGTCCACTAAAGTTCCCATCTCCGAAATCCCAGTTCAATGTATATGTACCAAAAGGCAATGAACTGTTATTGGTATATACAAATTGATTTTGCTTAAAACATTGAATAGAATCATTGGCCCTAATTTGCCATTTTAGTTGTGGCCATAAACGAACTGATTTATTAATCGTATCGACACAGCCATTGATTGTATTCGCTATGAGTTTAATGTTGTAAACAGAATCATATGCAGGGTATTTCAATCCATTAATGTGTGTGGCATTAGAGCCAGTTTGATTACCAAATAACCAAGTATAATTTAAAGTACCCGAGCTAATGCTTGATTGATTGAGCAGATTGAATTGATGACCCTTAAAGCACTGAGCAGATGCGGAACTAATTGCGAAATCAGCTTTAGCTTGTTCATAAACTTGTAAGCTTTGTTTCACTGAGTCTGTACAATTTTGACTTGAACTAACTTTTAATTTTACCCAATAGAGGCCTTTGCTATTAAAGGCATGTTGAGTATTTTTTGCTGTGTCATTAAAGGCGTCAGCAAAGGTCCATTGATACTTCATGCTACCCTTGCTAAGGCTGCTTTGATTATTGGAAATAAATAAGTGTCCTTTAAAACACTGGGTGGTATCATTGACTGTAAATTGAGCCTTAGGATTCGGATGAACTTTAATGAATTTGAAAGCTGTATCATTACAGAAACTGGTAGCAACTACAGAATACCATCCGCTGTCTTTAAGCGCCATAGCAGGCAACCTAAATTGTTGTTTAATGGAGTCTTTGATGGCTAAACCTTTATAATACCATTGGTATTGTGCATTTGTACTATTTAAGTCGTTCACTTGTAGTACCAATCTTTGACCATTGCAGCGATTAGAGTCAGAACCTAAAATTTGAATACCAATATTAGGAGGTGTTTCAATTTTTAGGGCACTGTCTAACACTGAAGATTTGCCATCTATCGTTAACACAATATTTGGATAACCAGGCTGAGTATATCTGACCGAATGTGGGCCTTTTCCTATAGCAGTTTGAGGAATAGCTGAAGCACCGAATGACCAAACATAGTCAAATCCAGTATAGTCGGATGAATCCGTTATACTCACAACTGCATTTGTGCACACTCTTTTTGGCGAAACAGCAAACAAAGGCATAAAATCGGGTTCTATGTATAATGTATAGTCTTCTGTTTGTCCGTAATTTAATGTGTTACAAGGGTTTGTCCCAATTGCATTAAAATCACTTCGAATACGCAATCTGTAAGTTTTTCCAACCTGAAGATTTTGAGGAATGTAAATACTATCTAAATGATTTATAAGTGCAGCAGCAGGTTGGTATACCAACTCCCCTACATCAGCTAAGCTTCCATTCGCATTGAAGTCTATATAGGCCTTTACTTGTTCTTTATTCCACTGTCCTGTAGTCACACTAAGCGCATATTTTTTACCGCGTTTAACTTTAACAACATGACTACAAGTAAGATCCACATAAGCGCCTTCAGATACTCTATCACCAGAATTTCTATTCAGATTTGAGAGGCTTACATTGTAAATACCCAATCCACCAAAGTTATTTGTAGTATTAGTTATGCATGCTCTAATGACAGTGTCTGTAACAGTTATTTTGCGCAAAATAGTATCAGACCCTTTGCAATTTTCAACTATTAAACGATAGCTATAAGTCCCTGGTTTTAAAAATTTAATATTGGGAAACTCCGAACTTGAATCTGTTGAATTAACATACTGCAATTGATTGGTTGAAAATTGCCATTCAAAGCGGGTTGGGATATTACATGATTTATGTTTTGGCTTAAAAATGGTGTTGATACAGGCCACAGAATCAAAATCATCAATAAATGCATAAGGTTTTTGAGTCCCTTCATTGTAAAGAGAACCTGAAAAGTTACCTTGGTTATAGGTTGATGCATAAATGACACTGCAGTTACACTTTTTATTCGGTTCGTAATAAATGTCTAAATCAGTAATGTTAACAGAGTTGGGCAAGCCTTTGCTAAAATATTTCCAAACAGTCAACAATGAATCTGTATACCAAACACCTCCTCCAGATGTGCCAACATAAAGGCCTTTTTTGGCACTTGTTGTATCAAGTATTATAGACGATACGTTATAAGCGAGATTGGTTAAAACTTGTGTCCAATTGCCCCCTTTGTTGACAGATTTATAAACTTTGTTTCCTATACCAATGTATACAATGTTTTGACTTTTAGGGTCGGTTTCAATGGCACTCACAAGTCCTGTAATTGGTTTAGTTAGAGTGGTCCAACTTGGTGTAGTTGCATTTACATTGTCTGATCTAAACAAAGTGCCGTTGTATCGCGCTGCATAAAGCACATCAGGATTCGCAATATTACTTTCTAATTCATTGAAATTACTATTATTAACCCCACCTAAATTATAACTGATGCGTTTCCAAAGTACAGGAGACGTTTTGATATTATTGCTTCTCCAAATATTGGTATACCCTATAAACATGGTATTACCACTACCTTCTTTTAGGGTAAATGGTGTTACCCATGAGCCATTTTCATTGATGGTATCACTACCGCTTGCAGTGTATCCATTACTAGCAATGGTTGCCTGTGCATTGACATTGAAAATTCTATAAATACTCCCGTAGTATAATTCACCATAACTGTATCGGTCATCGGTTTGATCTATCTCACAATCCATTCCATCTCCACCGTATGTGGTGTACCAATTTTTATTGTAATTGGCGGTACCATTATCTTGGTAGCCATTAATTAATATGTCTTTTCGAGTTCTCGAACTAGCCATTTTATATATTTGGGAAATGGCTAAATTATTGCCAACAACCTGCCATGACGCCCCTTTGTTTCTGGAGGCATACAAACCGCCATCGTTGCCTGCATATATCTTTCTGGTTAATGGGTCTGATATCAATTCATGTTGATCAGCATGGATTTGATTCACCCAATATCCCGCAATTGTCCAAGTTTTTCCTGTATCATTTGATCTAAATATATTGACTCCACCACAATAGACTATTGCTTGATTGGTTGGATCGGTTACCATATCCATATCATACCAGGCTTGTCCTGCATTACCACTTCCTGTGGTAGAATAATCGTGTAAATTGGGCGTAGTTGACTGTGTTCTAAAAAAATTCCCGCTATCACGTGATAAATAAAACCCTTTATGAACACTGCCATTGGCTATCCAAACATACAATAAATTGGGATTGTTGCTGTTAACATCTATAGAAGCACGCGATACACCAGTTATAGGCAAACCTAAATTGATGTTCAACCATGTAATGCCATTATCAATTGAGCGGTAAACTAAACCGTTGTTAGCTGCATAGACCACCTTTGAATTATTAGGTTTAAAGATAATGTCTTTAAAAAAAGAACCTGCCAATACTTGTGTCCAATTGGCCCCAGCATTAATTGACCTATAGATTCCTCCCTCGCATGCTGCCAATAAAATACTTGGATTATTGGGATCGATAATTAATCGACCCACTTTGCGATTGCCCATACCTGTGTTTTGAATAAACCAAGATGCCCCAGCATTAGTACTTTTAAATACACCATAACCAGCAGCATCCCCAGCATCTCTATCGCCAGAGCCAAAATACATAATGTTAGGGTTTTGTTTGGTTATCGCAATGGCTGAAACCCCTAAAGTTGGGAGTGAATCTGTATTGACCAGCCAGGTTATGCCCCCGTCGGTAGTTTTCCAAATCCCCCCTGCAGCTGCTCCTACAAAAATAGTATTGCTATCTGTTGGGTGAATTGCAACAGCATTCACTCTGCCCATCCCATTCATTTGACCTGTGTTGTTGATCGGTAAAGAATTGGGCCCAAAACGTTTCCAATTGCCTTGGGTTTTACATGGACCTGCTCCAATACCTTGATGCCTATTTAAGCTATCAAAATGCAGTTCATCAAGCCTTTTTAAATCCATTTGGCTTTTGGCTTGGGCTGCTGCATCTGGAAAATTACCATTGGCATCAACCAATTGCTCCGCCAACCATTCCCATCGTTTAAAGGCTTTCCAGCCACTGCCTTTTTGTATCGTTTTATTGGACCAGTACAATTCAAAGGCCCTTTTAGTTTGATTCAAGTTGACTTTAGGATTTTGCATCATTTGAATCCAATAAGGATAAGCAATAGTATCTTGTGAAGATTGTCCCAAAAGGGGTCTAACTAATAATAACGATAAACAAAATAGAAAAGTAATTTTAACTTTCATATGCGCTATACAAATATAATTTTTTAGCGGTAATATAAAAATCGTAGTATATTGCAACCATGTTAATCAGTTTTCAAGGTGTTTTGACCAATGCCGACGATAAGATTTTCAGTTCAGAAAGCCGTATTTACAAATACGGAGATGGCTTTTTTGAGACCATTAAGGTGATCAATAAAAAAGCCCAGCTATTTGATTTACACTATCAGCGCATACAAAGAGCAGCCAATTTCTTTCATTTGCCTTTGCATGAGCGTTGGACCCAACAATATTTTGAAGACCAAATTGAGTTACTATGTCTCAAAAATGGATGGACCCACGCAAGAGCTAGAATTGTTTTCTACAGAGATGCTGAAGGCTTTTATGCCCCTACCCGTAACAAATGTTGTTTTCTGATTGAAATGTCTGAACTCAAAGGCAATTATCCAATTAATGATAAAGGTTTGAGATTGGGAGAATATGGTATGATACTCAAACCATCTAATTTTCTTAGCTTTTTTAAACCTTTATCGGCTATACAATATGTGCTTGCAGGGATAAGCGCAACAGAACAACAAATGGATTCAGTATTGTTATTCAACGAACAGGGTAGAATTGCAGAAGCATACAATGCTAATCTATTTTTAATTCAAGGAGACGAAGTAATTACACCAGCATTGTCAGAATATTGTTTAGATGGTGTCATGCGTCATTACATCATTCATAAGCTCAAACAATTGGGCTACAAAGTTACTGAAACAGCTGTTTCTGAAGACGATGTACTTTCAGCAGAAGAACTGTTTCTATGCAATGCTACCAGAGGTATTGCCTGGGTCGAAAGTTACAAAGAACAACATTATGGATTTTCAAAAGTATATAAAATCCATGCTGACTTATTTGGTGTTTAACCAGTAAGTATCAATTGGTTTTTTCAAATATGACAATGTCATACATGGTAGGATTATCTGCTGGCTTTTCAAATCCTTCTATGCGTTGAAGTATCTTATAATTGGGATTATTAGCTAACCACGACAATTGCATATTGCCTTCTCTTACCGCTGAAAATCCATCCCAAATAACAATTACACCCTTGGCCGCCCAATCATTTTTTTGATCAATAGACCAAACTCTATAGGAAGATTTCAAATCATAGGGATCTTTATCGAAAAAAACATCGAAAAAGGGCGATTGATGAATGATGGGTCTATTCATTAGTTGATTAACTTTCAACCACTCTCCTGCTTTAATAAAGTTCTTTTGCGTTTTGTCTGCTACTACAGATATGCCATTCGATTGCCAAGGTTTTGCATAATTGGCCACTTTATAACCGGTATACATAATCAAAAGCACTGAAACCGTATAGATAGCTGCTTGTACCTTTAAGCGATTGGTTTTAACCAATTGATAAAGCAAGATAAAATTGGCAACAGCCATATTGGGCACAATGACAGCCATTACTCTTGTTAATCCATGCGAGCCTAAAATGCCTAAATAATAAATCAAACTATGAGCGGCAAAATAAGCCCAGAAAATCAACAAATTCATTAACCAAAAGGCCTCTAATTTTTTTTTCGCAAAAAAACGATAGATGAACACCAAATTTGATAAAACAAAAAGTAAAGTCATAGGAATTCCAAACACCATTGTAGACTGTTTAACATAGTGAAGTAAACTGCCATTACCAGGGTCAAAAGTGCCTTCAACTTCTTGTTTCCAATAGGGATTATCTGTAATGATCCAGAAAATATGTTTAGTAATAGCAAAACCCAAAAGGTTCATACCCAAACTACCAATGAGTAAATAGGGCAAAAGTCGGAAGTGTTTTTTAAGCAACAAAAACAAAGCAATGGCCATCACAATCACAAAACCTTCAGTTCTTACAAATGGTAAAAATGAAGCTAGAACTATGGCACTTCGCAAATGATTATACCCCCATAAACTTAATACTGCTGTTAGCATGAGCACATTTAAGGGTTCTGTTAATCCTGAAATAGTATTTGAAAACAATATGGGCGTGTAAGCTAACATAGCTACTAATGCCCATGTGTGATTATACCCCATTTTACGAAGGGTTAAAGCTAAAAGTAAACCACTTAAAACAACACAAACAATATTAAACAGTATTAGTGCCGAAAAGCCAAATTGACAAATGACAAAAGTTAAACAAGTAAATAAAGGTTTATTCCATTGGTCTAAAAATAAGTCATGGTGATGCAGTGCACATTTTGAGATTAAGAAATGATTCCATGAATCAAGACCGCCTTCTACGCCTTGACTTTGAGCATATACAATTAGAAGCAAACCCAATACCGATACAAAAGCCAGGTAATTGGCAAGTAATCCTCTTTTAATTTTAAAAATCAATTGGCGTAAAATCTAAATACCCTGTCAAGACCTTGTTTGTCAGATCCAAAATAAACAGTGTGTGTGGTGGTTAAGTTCATAAACAAATGGTTCACTAAACCCCATTGATAGGTATAAGTATCCTCCATATAAATGTAAGGGGGAACAATATCAGAATCAGCATCTGGCTTTTTCTCATTCAAGAAGGCATAATAATCATCCTGAAGACATTCATTGTCATCTGAATTGGTTTTGATTTTACCGGCAAAAAATACTGAATTTGGAAATTTGGCATCTTTATAGGGTTTAAATAAACATGATTTTTGCAAATTATTGCCACCAAATGGATTAACGATTTCTCTGGCTAAACTATAAGTGGTTTCTAAATTGTATGTATCACCAGCAATATTAAACAACTCAAGCACTCTTGGAATCACAGCAAATTCAACTTTTTCTTGATCGTGATAGTATAAGTAATAATATTTTAAAGCATTGGAATCCATGGTTTGATTGCGGTAGGATTGCTTTATATTTTGAATTAATACACTGGCAAACATTTCCCAATTGCTTAATTCTACAAACTCGCCTTTTTCAGTAAACACTAATTTATAAGTTTCTGATCTTAAAAAATTAGGCTGAGCAGTTGGTTCATTGTATACCTTTCCATTGATGATCGCATCCGCATAATTAAAATCCATTAAAACTTGCGAATCGTTTTTTTCTGTAACATTAAACACCAAATAGCTGGTATCGTATTGTATGTAATAAAAGAAGCCATTAAAATTTTGACGAAATTTGGTTTCAACCAATTGATAAACCATCTTGTCACCTTTTTTATAGCGTGGCACAAAATCAATTGGGGATTGGTCCTGAGCATACAATGAAGGCCCCATCATGCCAATAACACACAGTATAACTTGAAGAGCTTGTTTCATTTTATATTCAAACATACAAATTTTTTTTAAAAGAATTTGATTAGATTTTAAACTCAGATGTGGTGTGAAATTCAATTTTAGGATTTTGTTGAATAGCTGTATTCAAAATCCAAGCCGTTTCTGCTAAGAATACCCAATTGCCATCTTTATCTTTAACTATATTCTTCTGACGGTATTTACAAAACTCATCAATGGCAGCCTTATCCCCTGTCATCCAGCAGGCTTTAAAAAACGCTCTAGCTTCAAATCTACATTTGGCATTGTATTCATGCTCTAGACGGTATTGAATCACTTCAAATTGAAGTTCACCAACAGTCCCAATAAACTTTCTATTACCAGGATCTTGTCTGAACAATTGCGCTACACCTTCGTCGGTTAATTGTTCTATGCCCTTCTCCAATTGTTTAGATTTCATTGGATCCAGATTGATCAACTCCTTAAAGATTTCTGGAGAGAATGAAGGAATGCCTTTGTACAACATTTTTTCGCCTTCAGTGAGTGTATCTCCAATTTTGAAATTGCCTGTGTCATATAGACCAACTACATCACCAGCATAAGCGTCCTCCAATAGCGCTTTGCTATCTGCCATGAAAGTGAATGGGCTTGGGAATTTCATGTTCTTTTCTAAACGCACATGGTAAAAGAACTTATTGCGTTCAAACTTGCCTGAACATACCCTTAGAAAGGCAATGCGGTCTCGATGTCTGGGATCAAGATTGGCATGGATTTTAAAAATAAAACCTGAAAATTTATTCTCGTCTGGTTCTACCTTTCTAGAATCACTCATTCTGGCTTGAGGAAACGGCGCTATTTCAAGGAACTTTTCAAGCAATTCCTTGATACCGAAATTATTCAATGCCGATCCGAAAAACACAGGAGCAACCTCTCCTTTTAAGTAGCCGTCTACTTCAAAATCACCATATACACCATCAATTAATTCAACATCTTGACGCAACTTTATGGCGTCTTTGTCTATTAATTCATCTAAAAGAGCACTGTTCAAGTCTTCAATTACGATTACATCCTTACTGATTTTGGTCTTATTGGCTTCAAAAAAATTAATGCTTTTGTCGTAAATTTTATAAACCCCTTTAAAGTCTCTACCGCCATTAATTGGCCAACTCATTGGTCTAACCTTAATGTTGAGTTTTTGTTCGAGTTCGTCTAATAAATCAAATGGATCTCTACCATCTCTATCCACTTTATTGATGAAAACAATCACAGGCGTATTGCGCATGCGGCAAACCTCCATTAGACGCTCTGTTTGCTCCTCTACCCCTTTTACACAGTCAATAACCAATATCACACTGTCAACTGCTGTTAGGGTTCTATAGGTATCTTCAGCAAAGTCTTTGTGACCAGGAGTATCCAAAATATTAACCAACTTACCTTGGTATTCAAAGGTCATTACAGAAGTTGCAACCGATATACCACGTTGTTTCTCAATTTCCATGAAGTCACTTGTAGCAGCTTTCTTTATTTTGTTTGATTTAACGGCTCCTGCAGTTTGAATAGCTCCGCCAAACAATAGAAATTTTTCAGTTAAAGTGGTTTTACCAGCATCGGGGTGACTGATGATGGCGAAGGTTTTGCGCCTATGAATGGCCTCAGATAAATTCACAGTGCGAAATTATTTAAATAATCTAAATAATACTGCATACTGTCTTAATTTTATATGGGGTATTAATCGTCTATAAAAAATCAAAAAAAAACTTGAATTATCCCTATTGAATAATAATTTTGTAAAGCGTTTTGAAATTAAAATCTGCTATATGGTGTGTTTTGTTGTTGGGGGCTTGTACTAAGAACCAATCGGTTGTCCAAAACCAGACACCTTTAGACATGGATCTTAGCGCCATTATTCAATCTGATGATTACTTCAGAATGAAAAGAAAGAACGGTAATACTGGCGCAGACAGCATTAGCA
Organism: Bacteroidia bacterium; assembly: GCA_044368575.1. Lineage (GTDB taxonomy): Bacteria > Bacteroidota > Bacteroidia > NS11-12g > UBA955 > JABMMZ01. The sequence continues at coordinate 45,637 of JBIPPH010000010.1, read as the reverse complement.
AAAAAACCCTCTACTTTAAGGACATTAATGGCGATGCCATAGATGATACCATCTTGATTGCCTATAATGTTTTAAACAGTCGCTACAACATTCATTTCTCTTGTTACCCAGATAACATTACCCTCGAGAACATTAATGAAATTCAAATTAAAGACATCTCTGATCTCAATGGCGACAAATTTCATGAGATGTTGTTGTTTATTCAATCAGAAGAGAGTTGCTGGGATGAAATTAAACTGTATTCTTGGAACCAACATTGGGTCGAAAAATACAGTGGCTTAACTTACCAATGCACAGAAAACACCAATCAAAATTATCAATTCAGAAAGTTAGATGAACATAAGGTATTGCTAACAACTTATGGTATCAATAAAGATTCTATTGACGCTGTTTTAGGTGATACCCTTGAGAACATTATTCCTAATGCGCTTAACACGCATGTGATTACTTGGTAAACCAATTCTTTTAAAAACGGTAATGCAGCATTCTCAAATGCTCTAAACCTTTTTTATTCCCAGTAAGTTCATACAATTGCTTCAAATTTTCAATTGCTAAATTGAGATCAGGATCTAGAGTAAGCGCTTTTTCAAAAGCTGATTGTGCTGAAGACAAATCGTTGTTATGCATATGCAATAAACCTTTATAAGCGTATACCTCAGGCGTTTTATTGTATAATTTAAGATAATCTGAAATAGCTGTTTCTAAATTCTGCCAAGAATTATGTTTGATGTAAAAACCAAGCAGCTGTAATCTAAAATCAAGTTGATTAGGCATTTTCGCTATGGCTGCTTCATAATATTCAAGGGCGCTACTCACATTGTTTTTGTTATCATAGGCCTTGGCTATTCTATAAGCAGTCCAAGCATCAATAGTCAGCCCCTCCTTTTTACTTTCATCTAATTTAATAATTTCATCGTACTTATTCAATAAGAAATATACATGAATCATTGTGGCAAAATCATAGGGTAATTGTGCATTCAATTGACTTGAAATGAGCTCAGCTTGCTTGAGATACAAAAGCTGATTATCAAATTTTTCATAGTAAGAGGCATAAGCTTCAGCCCAAGTGGTTTGGTCAACAGATTTTGAGGTTATACAACGTAAACCCTTTAATTTTTGGGGCGATTTATAAGCCATTGGTTTTCTGATGTAATGGTCATGAACCGTTACATGAGGAATATCAGATGTACCAGTACTTGGCATATGACATTTGATACAGTTGTTAGCCGCTGATACTATAGAAGCACTGGGTGCTGTACACGCTGCTTTGTTATGACATTGAGCGCAAGTGGCATTGAACTTTAGTGTGTTGGTAGCTCTAACAGATACATGCGGATCATGGCATGAAATACAGGTAAAACTTGGTTTGTTTTGGCTTTGCTGAGCCCCTGCAATAAAGCATTTACTTTTTTGAAACCTTTCAGCGTGCGCTGCCATCACAAAATCTTCACCATCATAATACTCAGGCGAAAACTGATTAAAGGTTTCTGACAATTCCATACCTGGTTTAAAATCTGCAAATGTTTTATTGGGTCTCAATACGGCATTGCCTTGTAAATGGCATCTCTGACACAAATCAATTTGTCGGGCCCAGGTTAATTTTTTAGGATTAACGATGCTGTAATCAACGGCTTTATTGATGTCTACAATCTGACCTGCTTGCATGCGCTTAACATGCAATTCTCCTGGTCCATGACAACGTTCACAACTAATACCATGAGGCAAAGCATTGTATTGATTTTCTGCACCAGCATTCAATGTTGGCAAAGCATTATGACAACTCATACACTCCAAACCAATTTTTCGACTAAATCTAGAGTTGTTGCCATTTTCAAATCCTGGGGGCAAATCCCATTTCTGCTTTTGGGTATAGAACGTTAAGGGCGCTTGAAATAGGAAACCATGGTCCATAATCATATGCGAATTGGTGTGATGACCAGAACCTATGATATAACTAATGCGCTCTGTTCGAGCATAGACTGTATCACTGTTGAGCAATCGATATTCCTTAATGTATAATATCCCTTGTTTGAAAAAGGGCAAATAATAAAAATCTTTATAGGCATCATAAACAGGTTTAATGGATTCAAAAAGTGCTGATGACTTAGTAACCGATGCAGAATCAAAACTCTGCCCCATGCCAGTTTGAATAAAAGTGGAGTACTTATCTAAGTGACAAGATTTACAAGATTCAATCCCAACATAATGAACAGCAGTATCGTGATTAAGGTATACACTTTGGGATGTCTTACCAGAGTGCTGTTGGCATACACTTAGTCCAATTATGAGGCAAATTCCGGCTAGTATGCTTAACCATTTCAACCTCATAAACCCATTAATTCAAAGCTTGATAAGCCACCATGCCTCCAATCAGGCTGCGTACTTGTTGAAACCCATTTTGTTCCAAAAACACTTTTGCTGCGGCACTTCTATTACCACTTTTACAATGTACGATAAGCTCTGTTGTTTTGAAATCATTCAACTTGGGCAATTCGTCTTTTAAATCTCCTAATGGAATTAAAATCGCTCCAATATTAAACTCCTCATACTCGTAAGGCTCTCTGACATCTAGTATAGTGATGTGTTCTCCTTTGCTTAATCTGTCTTTGAGTTCTTGAACGCTAATGTCTTCCATATTATTGAATAATGAGTTTTGTAGTGGTTACTTGTCCGTTAATGAGTTGGCAATTCACCATATACATCCCTGGGCTTAAGGCTTTCAAGCTCAGGCTTTGATCTGCCATCACATGATCAGATTGCATCAACTTACCTGTTAAATCATAGATTGTACAATAGTTTACACTCGATTTAGAAATGAATTGAAGGCTTTGACCTTGGGTGATTGGATTTGGGAATATTTGAATTGCAATTGGTAATGTTTGGGCTTCAACTTGGGTTTGTTTTGGCAAGGCCTCACCAATAATTGGTCTAATCATAACTGCTCCAGTAATGGTGTTGGATACATTTTCCCAGTAGCCATTTAAATTGTAAAAGAGATTCGGATTTCTGCCACCTTGATGCAAGTATTTGTAATTGCGATCATAGCCAATATTCAACATGAAATTCATGTTTTGCTGCCATCCAATGTAAAACACACCTTGATTCAGCACTATTGCAGTATCAAGAACGATGGTGGTAAATCCATTCAACGAATCTGTGTAAATAGCTGTAGGCATTGTTATGCGTTTTAATATGACATCATTACTTGTAGTTGAAGCAGGAGGCTCACTAATGGTTTTCCAAATGATAAAATCAAAGGATTTAAATTGAATGTCAGTAGCAGAACGGTTGAAAAAAACAGATAGTGCTCTTAATGTATCTGTTTTAAACATCGTATATCTTTGAGCAGCAAACCCAGGCCCTGCTGGCAAAGACCCATAATCCAAACCAAAACCGCCTTCGGCCGAGCCATCATCATAGGCTAAATAATTATTGAACCTAAGTGTTTTAGTGTATTCATTATTATTGCCGATGCTGTTGTATATTGAAGGGACAATATCAGAAGACAAAGGCACTATCGTATACTTTAATTTGATGTAAGGGTTTTTACCACTTAAGGTATCCATGGTCGTAAAAGCTGAAAATGCTTCTGAACTATCGCTGAATTTTTTAATGTTTCTAGCCGATGCACTCAAAGGATAATTTTGAATGACCTGATTGTACATGTTTCTTACCTCGCACTTGTATTGAACGTTAACCGCATTGCTATCGTTGTTGTGCAAAATTACTTTGTGTTCTGAAGCTTTATTAGCAGCAATATTGGCTTGGTAATGTTTATAAGGCAAGCTTTCATACACCAATAAAGGGCCAACAGGAACAGCATTGATGGCCACATCTTTCACTAAAGTGTCTTTGGCTGATCTAGAAGATTTCAAGCGGATATAATCCAAATGCCATTGGTTCATATTGCCTGTTGACTTGGCATAATTGATCCAACGCATCTGAAAATTTGGAATTAAATACTGATTGTCTTTGATGCCAATCATTACCTGCTTAAACCCTCCCACTTTTGTGCCATTGACTTTCCAAACCGTTTGCCATTGACCGCTCTGATTTTTAAACTTCAACACCAAGGAATCGGATTTATCCGTGATATCGCCCAAACCCTGGGCTTGATAAAAGAAGCTCAGATAAATGGAATCAGACAGCGTGTATAAAACGGTATTACTACCATTTTTATAGGTTTTTAAATTGATGAAATTAGAGGTGAGACTATCGCAATGGTTATGAGTTAAACCACTGAGCGCTTGATAAGGTTTCCCTTTTTTACTCAAATTATCAAAAGTGGCAACACCATAACTCGGTGGTGAAATCGCAAAATGATCATTGATATACACTTGACTATCGCGCCAATATTTCCCTATTGGAAATGGTCCTTTGTAAGAAAAATCTTCAATAAAAGGCAATTGAATGGTATCCGTAATAGCGCGTTTGCTTGAACCCTCAGAACTAGGCATTGGTCTAGACCCCAATGGCGTTAGTTTTACGCCTTGGGCATTGATCAAGAGCGCATTCAATACGAGTATAAACGTGGCAATTGTCTTCATAAATGTTATTGAATAGGATTGTCTTGTACCACCCCATCATTTAACATTTGAACTGCGGTTGTATCTGCTAACGATAGTTTTTTAGACACAACTATGTCTATTATAGACCCTTTGTCTAAGGGCACATTTGGGGCAATGTCGCGACCATTGAAACGCTGCTTTATAACTAATCCTGGTCCAAAAGCACTTTTAACTGAATCGATTTTACCAAGTCGCAGACCAACATTTTGCAATAACACTTTAGCTAAGTTGGAAGAACCATTGATCAATTTTGGCATTCTCACTTTTGGTTTTATGCCTGTATTGATAGACACATAAACTTTTCTACCTGGCTTTACTTTTGAATCAAAAGCAGGGTCTTGTTCTACAATGGTATTGGGTTTTTGGTCTTCATCGTAAACAGAATCTATTATTACCATTTCGAGGTCATTGTCATCAAGCACTTCTTCCGCAGTCTCAAAAGGCATGCCTACCACTTTGGGCACTTGAATGCTTTGACCATGTCTGGTATACCAACTTGTAAACAACATTGCGCCTATGGCGTAAATGCCCAATGCGAGCAAGGCTAACAAGAGTGTTTTCGTCCAAGGAGACTTTTGGGAAGGGGTATTCATGTGTCATGCAAATTACATGAAATATTACTGAAATAACAAGCCCTTATTGATTAGGGAATATGAATGAATTTGTGGGTTTGCAAAGACAAAGTCCAAGCGGGTTGCTGTTGAATGTAATCAACTAATTTCGGCATTAAAGTTTCGGATTTACTCCATTCAACTTGAAGATACAATTTACAAGCATCAGATAATTGTGGTCTAAAAGACTCAGCCCAATCAAAATCAGAAGCATGATAAATCACTGGTTTAAATTCATGGGCCAAAGGTAAATTTTCAGGCAATGGGGCTTTGAATTTTTTGGGCGACAAGCAAATCCAATCAATTGCCCCAGTTATTGGATGTGTGCCTGAGGTTTCAATATGCACTCTTACTTGAATTGCATGCAACGCGTCTGTTAAGGCCGATAAATCATACATACAAGGCTCTCCTCCTGTAATAACACAGATTCTTGCACCCGAATCCTTAACTAATTGTTGCAAAGTTTCAACCGTGTATTTTGGGTGATTAGCTTGTTCCCAACTGTCTTTTACATCGCACCATACACAACCCACATCACAACCTGCTAAGCGAATAAAATAAGCGGCCTGACCAGTATAATACCCTTCACCTTGCAGGGTATAAAAATGTTCCATAACGTGGTAGTCAGTATACATTCTAATTATTGTATATGTAATTGGTAAGCTTTAAACGTATTACTCAATAAGGCAGCAATTGTCATAAGCCCTACCCCTCCTGGAACTGGTGTTATGAAGGAAGCCTTACCTTGAACGGCATCAAAATCAACATCGCCTTTTAAATAAAACCCTGACTTGCGAGATGGGTCATCTATTCGACTAATGCCAACATCAATCACTACAGCACCGGATTTGACCATATCAGCACCTATGCAAAGAGGTTTACCTATGGCAACGATTAATATATCTGCCATTTGGGTGTACTTGGCTAAATCTTGGGTTTTGCTGTGGCAAATAGTTACAGTGGCATTACCGTATTGACTATTCGCAGACATGAGCAAACTCATTGGTCTGCCAACTATATTACTCCTGCCTATAACCACACAATGTTTACTTTGGGTATCAATGTTGTAGGCTTGTAACATCATCATTACACCCAATGGCGTGGCAGAAATAAAACCTGACTCTCCTTTGGCCAATTTGCCCATATTGATATCGTGAAAACCATCCACATCTTTATTAGGCAAAATGGTTTGAGTGATGGTGTTTTCGTTGATGTGCTTTGGCAAAGGTGATTGCACAATGATACCATCTACCGAAGCATTTTGATTAAATGATTGCACACAATCAATCAGTTCTTGTTCTGATGTGCTTGCGGGTAAACGAACAACAGTTGATTCAAAGCCAAGTGCCTTTGCATTGCGTTCTTTACTGTCTACATATGTTCTGCTGGCACCGTCGTCACCAACCAAAATCGCCACTAAATGAGGTCTTCTACAACCTCTATCTAAATAAGGTTTCAAATCCGATTGAATTTGATCTTTGATGGTTTGTGCCGTTAATTTACCGTCTAAAATCGCCATGTTTTTTGTACTGCAATATTACGCTGATTTTGTGGTTTATGCTTAACTTTGTGAGGAAATTATGATTAAAAATCTCTTGATAGTAATGATGGTCTTGTGCTTTAGTGCATGTAAAACCAGTACTGAAGAGATCAGCTTAAGCGATGCAGATTATCTGCCTTTGAAAGTCGGGGAAGTTAAGCAATACAACATAGACAGCATATTGTATAACCCATTTACGCAAGCGGCCGATTCAGTGCATTTAGATATTCAAGAACAGGTGGTTGAAAAGTACTTGGACGCCGAAAACGACTCTGCTTTTCGCCTTACATGGAGCAAGTACGATAGTTCAAGAAATGAGTGGAAAGTCTTTAAATCATTTAGCCGAAAACGGAGCAACAATATGGTCTATGAAACTTTTGACAACCAAACACTAGCATTGCTGAGATTGCCTATCAGTCAAAACAGCACTGGTGTAAAAGGCAAATGGAATATCCATTACAAAAACACTCTAGACCCTATGCCAATTTACTACAGTTCAGTCTTCAAACCTTTTGGCAATTACAACAACACAGTAACGACTCAATTAGCCAATCCTGAACAAGGTATAGTTGTAAGAAATTATCAAGCAGTTTATGCGGCCAATTTTGGCTTGGTGTATAAAGCCATTGAAATGACAGATGAGCTAACTGGCAACAAGATAAAAAATGGTTGGATTGTGGTTCAAAGCATCAAATAAACATGAGCAATAAAGGCATTCTACTGGGCTTATTGTTAGTCTTGTTAACCCCACCAATAGTATCCGCTCAGAAAAAACTGGATTACTACCTGGTTTACTGGAAAATAACCAAAGACAAGAATCATAAAAGCCTTCAATTGTCAGAAAAGGCCATGCAAAGACGCCGCTCATTTAATGTTGAATTGCAGGCCAACGATTACAGCATCGATCCTCAACAAATAAAGTTCCTCAGCAGTTTGACGAATGTGCAGCAACACGGACATTCAAGATGGCTTAATGCCAGTATGATAGCCTGTGATTCCAGCAATGTACTATTAGCATTATCAACGCATGACGCTATTGAGCGCATTGAATACATGGGCAGTTTGCCTGAATACGGTTACCATTATAAACCTAAGATTGCAGTGCCTGATAGTTTTTATCTCAAAGGACAAAGTTTAGCTGAAATTAAACAAAAAGCCCTTAATGGTTCTGATAGCATATTCAGCTTTGGGGCCAACCAAAAAGCCTATCAATTGTTGAATGTGAAGCCTTTTACCAGTTCAAAATTACTCAGACAACCCTACATAGCTGTTTTGGATGCGGGGTTTTACAATGCTTATCAAATCAAGGGTAATGAAGATCTTTTGAATGGTTCAACTGTTATCTATGATTTTGTAGAACACGATACCAATGTTTGGGAAGACGATGCCCATGGTGCAAATGTATTGGCATTAATGAAGACCTATGATACCGAACATTATATGGGATCATCTCCTTTTGCACAATACGCTTTATTTAGAACAGAAAACACCCATTACGAATCACCTGTAGAAGCTTTCAATTGGGTATTAGCAGCCGAAAAGGCGGACAGCCTTGGATGTGATGCAATCGTTTCATCGCTAGGATACAATCAATTTGACGATGCCAATTTAGGATATGCTTTTGCTGTGCTTGATGGTCAAAGTAGTCTTGCGGCAAAAGCGGCTAATATTGCTTTTCAAAAAGGCATACTGGTTATTGTTAGTGCAGGTAACGATGGCGACACAAAATGGCACCATATTAGTACGCCAGGCGACGCTGCAATGGCCATCACAGTTGGAGCTTGTAATTACCAATACAAGCATGCATTGTTTAGTTCTTTTGGACCAAATGCTAAAGGCATGGTTAAACCTGATTTGCTTGCTCCCGGACAAGGAATAGTGCTTAACACCCCTTTTGGCTATAAAATGGGCAATGGTACCTCCTACTCAACGCCTATATTGGCTGGCCTACTCTGCAACATACTTATGCAACGCTACCAATCAAATACTTTTGATTTGTCTTTTTTTAAATCCCAGATTCAAATGGCCTCAAGTCATACTTTTAAACCGGATTCTGCATATGGGTATGGCATTCCAGATCTTGACTTGGCGCAGCAATTAGTATTGCAAAAACCCTATCGTTTTGGACTTTGGCCTGATCAAAAGCAAAATCTCAACAATTCATTGACTTTGCATTTTTATTCCAACCAAGCTCAGAAAATCAATATTCAATTGATGGCCTTTGACAAACATCAAAAATGCATTAAAAAATCTAGTAAAAAACACCAAGGAATTCATCAACATTGGCATCATTTTAATGATGCGATACAGTTCTACGAATCCTTGCAACTCAAATCTTCGTTCATTAAATCAATAACTATCAACATACAATCAGAACAAGGTAGTTTTTCAAGAACCATTGATTTCTGATAATTTCCTTAATTTTGTTCAATCAACATGACCCCAAATATTCCTAACATCCAATTCGGCCAAACTGATCAATTTTTCATTATGGCAGGACCATGTGCCATCGAAGGTGAAGACATGGCTTTTGAGATAGCTGAAACTTTGCAACAGATCACTCAAAAACACCAAATTCCATGGATTTTTAAAGGGTCGTATAAAAAAGCCAACCGTTCAAGATTAGATTCTTTTACAGGCATTGGCGATGTGAATGCATTAAAAATTCTCGAAAAAGTTGGACAGCATTTTCATGTGCCAACTGTTACGGACATTCATGAGTCCAGCGAAGCTGAATTAGCGGCTCAATATGTTGATGTTTTACAAATTCCTGCATTTTTATTCAGACAAACTGATTTATTGGTAGCTGCAGCTACGACTGGCAAGTTCGTCAATATTAAGAAAGGCCAATTTGCCGCTGCTAGTGCAATGCAACACGCTGCGCAAAAGGTATTAGAAACTGGCAATTCAAATATTTTGTTGACGGACCGTGGCAATATGTTTGGTTACGGCGATATGATAGTGGATTTTAGAAACATCACTTGGATGAAAGCCATGGGTTATCCGGTCATTATGGACATTACCCATAGTTTACAACAACCCAATCAAAGCTCAGGTGTAACTGGTGGTTTACCTGATATGATTGAGACCATTGCTAAAGCGGCTATAGCGGTTGGTGCTGACGGCTTATTCATTGAAACCCATCCAAGACCAAAAGAAGCTAAAAGTGATGGGGCTAACATGTTGCCTATACAGTTGTTAGAACCACTTTTAGAAAAATTAATGAAAATAAGAAAGGCCATCTTATAAAAGACAGCCTCTCAAATTCACGGTAAAGTGCGTTTTACATCACTTTAGATAAAAACTTATAATACGTTTTCTTGGTGTCATAAAAGTCTAAAGCATTGGTGTGCATTAGGTCTTCAAGTTGAGCATCTGATTCTACCATTTTAACACTGATGTAATTTGGTTTTGCCATGGCTTGCGATTGAATGGCATTTATTTTCAAATTAACATCATGTAACAATTCATCTAAGTGCAATCTGAGAATATTGAATTTGTTTTCGAAATGCTCTACTTGTTTCAATACATCAGTTGTTGTATTCTTTGACACTACTTCACTCAACCTCGATTTCAATACAGGAATTTCATCTTGCATGAACAACAATTCTCTTTTCCAATCTTCGCATACTAAATGCAAATGTGACAATGAATCTTTCATAATTTTTAGGATTTAATACCACAAATTTATAACGTGTAAGGCCCCTTGTTCATGACCATGGTCATGTTTCCAAAAAAAAAATTAACTCAGCTTATTTAGAGAGTCTTACCCATGTGCACAAAGGCAAATGAAACCCTGTAGAAGAAGGCACAACTGATTGTCCCCATTGGGCATCAACGCCATAATGCGCCTTTAATAAATTATTGCCCACTAATCCATCAAGCCCCATGCTGTATAAATTCAACAAAACAAAACAATGTTTAGGGTCTGTGATTTGAGCGCACATCGCAATCAATTCATTGATTTGTTCTTCCAGTATCCATTTCTCTCCAGATGGGCCTCTGCCATACGCTGGAGGATCAATGATGATGCCTTGATACAATTGGCCTTTATTGGCCTGACGTTTCACAAACTTAAAGGCATCTTCTACCAGCCATCGAATGTCTTTAACCCCACTCAATTGCTTGTTTTCATTGGCCCATGAAACAACATTTCTAACGGCATCTAAGTGGGTTGTGTCAGCGCCTGCATGAGCCGCCACTATACTTGCAGCACCCGTATAAGCAAACAAATTCAAAACTTTAGGATTGGGACCTAAGCGTTTCACTTGCTCATCAATGAAATGCCAGTTACTGATTTGTTCAACAAAAACCCCAGTATGACCAAAAGAGGTACAAGACACTTTTAACACCAAGCCTAAAGGTTGGTATTGTATGGTCCAACTATTGGGCACCTTTTTAAAGAAAGTCCAGCCACCCTGTTCATTATGGGAATCTCTGTGGCTTTTTTTGCTATTATCTCTTACAAACTTGGCATGTGCTTGTTTTAACCAATCAGACTCAGATAATTGTTTTGGCCATAGGGCTTGAGGTTCAGGACGAATCAAAACAATACTTCCAAACCTTTCAAGTTTTTCGCCCAATCCACTATCAATTAATTGATAGTCTTTCCACTCATAAAATGGTTCAATCATTTAATTCAAATCTTGTAATACCTTAACCGCTTCTTGCAAGTAAATATCTTTCTCGAAAGATTTATTCCAATCCGTTTTAATTTTCGATTTGTTGGCATCTCCTTTTACTTGAGCATCGTCTGTACTTGTGCTCACAACAGACATTGCTTTAACCGATTTGATCAATTCATCGTAACGCTTATTGTCTTGTTCTATTTGCTTCATTTCTTGTTGGTAAGCAGACAATTGTAAAGTGAATCTGTACTTTTGATTCTGTTGCTTAATTTTAAGGGCCATGCGTTCAATTTCATTGAACATAGGATTCTGAGCAATACGTTTGCTGCTGTTTTGAGCTGCTTTTGAAATGGCTTTACTGCAATCATTGGTAATGTTATATTGAGCAGAAGGAATTCTATCTGCTTTTAAGGCAAATTGATTTTCTTTCTCACCATATTCTAAATAGCGATAGCGATCAGGCATAATCACATCAGGCGTAACCCCTTGCAATTGAGTGGTTGTGCCATTGATTCTATAAAACTTTTGAATGGTGATTTTCAAAGACCCTAAATGATCAGACTCATTAACCGCAAAGGCATCATCTAAGTCAACAAACCTTTGCACTGTGCCTTTGCCAAAAGTTGGGCTACCAATAACAACAGCGCGTTTATAATCTTGCATAGCAGCCGCTAATATCTCAGAAGCTGATGCACTGTTTTCATTGACCATAATGGTTAAAGGACCATTCCACAAAACAGAGGGTTTTCTATCGTCTAAGACTTCTGGTTCACCATCTCTAGGTTTTACTAATGATATTGGTCCCTTATCTATAAACATACCGCCAATTTCAACCACATCGCCTAATGAACCGCCGCCATTGTTTCTCAAATCAAGCACAATACCTTTTACTTTATCCTTTTTAAGTTTTTCTATTTCAACTGCAATATCTTTAGCACATGAGCGACCGTTTCTATCGTTCATATCGACATAAAATGAAGGCAAATTGATATAGCCATATTTTTGTTTATCTTGAATGATGATGGCCGACTTCGCATAACTATCTTCCATTACAACCACATCTCTAACAATAGGAATAATCACTATGCTTTCGTCTAACTTCTTAACTGTTAATTTAACAACAGTTCCTTTTTTACCTCTGATCAATTTAATGGCATCATCAATTTTCATATTGGTCACATCAACGGCTTCAGCATCGCCTTGAGCCACTTTAAGAATGATATCACCTGCTTTTAGTTGTCCTTGTTTATAGCTTGGGCTACCAGGCACTATGGATGCCACTTTTAAATAACCATCTTTTTCTTGCAATTGAGCACCAATGCCTTCTAATTTTCCACTCATTCTAATGTCAAAATTCTCTTTATCTGCTGGTGGAAAATAATTGGTGTGTGGATCAAACATTTCAGTTACACAATTCAAATACATACTCAACAAATCACCTCTATCAAACTTTCTAATTCTAGAGAACCAATCATTTTGTGACTTTAACACTTCTCTCCTTGACTCTGCTTCTAAGCTATCATAGGATTTAATTTTGATGATGGTATCCTTTCTTTCTTTGGCTTTTTCTTGAATGTCTAATTTACGGGCTAATTTTTCTAAAACTTGTTGTTTAAGGGCCTTTTCCCAATACAAAGCTTGCTCTTGCTCGTTGTTTAAAAATTGAGCACTGTCTTCATTAAAGTCTAAATAGTCATTGCTTTCAAAATGAAAAACTTGATTTAAATAGCGTTTACTCCAATTATCCACTTTGTTGACTCTGCGCTTATGCATTAGGTTCACCTTCTCAAAGAAATCATAGCTTCCTGACTTGGCTTGATCATCTAACAAAAGTCTGTAAACAGCTAGACTGTCAATATCCGCCTGAAGAAAAAAACGTTTATCGTTGTCAAGGCGGTCAATGTATAAGTCAAACAACTGGGCAGAAAACTCATCGTTTATGGCTTTGGGTTCGTAATGATAATTTTCAAGAATTTCAACCAAGGCTTGTGAGAGTTTGGTTTGGTTTTGCTCTTCCTTAAAGCAAAAAGCTAAGGACAGAGCAATTAAAGTCGGTATGATTAACAAAAAACGTTTCATGCGTAATGGAAATTAAATATAAATAAGCGTATTATTTGGTTTGAGGTAATGGTTCAGGCATTTTATCGTTTGGAACCATTTGAATTGGAGCCGTATTGTTTGGCATTTGGGATGGCATATTTTCAAGCCCTAAAACTTCCTTACCTTGTTCAAACACGACATCTATCGGAATGTTCTTACTCATTAATTGATCAAGATCCTTTTGAAGTTCAGGCATGATTTTACCTTTTTGCTCTACCAATTGTTTAACGCCAGCTAAATCGCCATCACCTTGAAGCTTAAGAATGAGTTGAGATAAATCTTCCATTGCAATGCTCATTGCATTGAAATCAATTTTGTACGTATTGGTTTTAAGGTCTTTTATAAACGCTCCTTTTTCTTTAAAATAATTGAAACGGATCATATTGGCTTGACCATGTGCACTTGCTGCACCAAATCTGACTGATCTGAAAACACCAGCCATAAACGTGACGTAGTAATCCATTAATTGGCCTTCGGTTAACACTTGTTTTTTATACAATTGCGTGATCATGTACAAGCCCAAAATGTCTGCTTTACCTTCTTCTAAAGCGCTATAGTATGGACCTAAAGCCTCTCTGACTGTACCTTTGTTATTGATGGTGTTTTTGATACCTAAACCATGAGCCACTTCGTGAAACATCGTATTGGCAAAAAAGGCATTGAAGGTAACGTGTGCTCTCTGACTTGGATGCACCAAGGCGTTGGCAATAGGCAACATGATGTAATCAAATTTGGCTTTAATGGTATTTTTGAATTGACTTCTGCGTGTGCCTTTTTCGATTTGTAAATTTTCATCATTAGGCAAATTAACCGCAATGGTTTTGCTACCAGAGTTACAATCGCCGCCATAATACACCACATCATAAGCATTTAACTGACTGCTGCTGCCGGCTTTTTCTGCTTTATAAACTGCATCAACAGGCAAATTGCTTTGAAGCTCAGGCAAGTAGGCAACATACTTATCGAGTTTTTTGCTCCATTCCATATCCTTCACCAAAACATAAGCCTCGTAGGCAGTTTTGGTTCCGAATAATTTGTCTTCGTAATTTTCAATTGGACCTAAAATGATATCAAATTGATTGTCTTTCATATCAAGCCATAGTCTGTCACTGGCATCGTATTGGTTGCTCAACAAAGCATCGGCCCTAGCTCTTAAATATCTACAAAATCCTGAATCTTTAAACATAGTGCTAGCTATTCTAAGACTCATAGATGCTTCTCTTAAAGGTTGTTGATAAGCGTCTGAATACGGCACTACTTTTAATTGACCATCTTCTCTAACGATAATGGTATAAGGATCTTTCTTTTTAGGATCATTCAGAAGATTGAATTCTTCAATCGTCATATCCGTAGGGTAAAAATTAGCGCCTAAGGGTTTTGGTCCTATCCCTTTAACAAAGGGTTTGTTATCGTCTAATCTGTCCCATGGACCGTAATTAATGTTCATGTATTTGAACAAGTTGCCAGAACGAATTGTATCGGTTATAGGGCTGCCAGCAAAAGCTTGTTGTCTGAAAATTTCATCCATAAGTTCTGCTGCTCTAATCAATTGCTTGAGGCCCTCGCGTTCAGACATTTCAATCTTAGACACATCAGTTGTTAATTGAACTGTTTTATAAGCGTCTAACTTCATTTTAAGACTGTCTTTAGCTGCAAAAAGACTAAAAGCAGAAAAGCATACGGCAGATATAAGTGTTTTTTTCATATCAATAGATTCCTCAAATATACGCTTATTTGAGGTCCAAAAAATATGCCAAAGCCGAATCCTTCAACAACTATTAAACCATCAGGCTGTAGACCATTCCTGCTTGTAATTTGATTATGCCATTAAATTCTAATTGCAACAATTCAAAAGAGAGTTCCTGCATTGGCAGATTGGTGGTATAATGAATGATATCAATATGAGTCGGTCCTTTTTTTAGAACATTAACAATGACTTGTGCTTTTGGATTTAAATCGGTTTCCTTAAGAAATACCTGAGCCACTGAATTGGCATGTTGATTCACTAATCCTATGTCAAACAATAGTTCTTGAATACCTGTGATTATTCCCGCTTTATTCAGTCTGATCAATTGATTGCAGCCCTTACTAAAAGGGTCGTTGGCTTTACCGGGCAAAGCAAACACATCGCGATTGAATTCATTGGCCCACTTAGCTGTGATAAGACTGCCGCCAGAAATGCCACTTTCAATCACTAAAACCACATGGCTCATGCCCGCTACAATTCTATTGCGCTCAGGAAAGTGCTCTTTTTTAGGCGGTTCAAAACACAAATAATCAGACAATAAACCACCTTGAGTTGCCATCTGATGGATGACGTCTAACTTATAATGAGGGTGAGCATGGCATAAGCCTTGCCCCAAAACCGCATAAGTGTCTAGCCCATTTCTTAAAGCAGCCTTGTGAGCATTCAAATCTGTTCCAAAAGCTAATCCACTTACAATAGCAACATTAAAAGCAGTTAAAGCCTCCATAAGCGCATCAACAAATCGTCTGCCATACTCAGTTGATTGCCTTGTACCAACTACGGCAATGGTTTTAATATATTCCTTGTTTAATAGGCCTTTTGCGAACAAAACACCTGGTCCATTATCACAGTGTTTTAACAAGACTGGATACTGATCATCATTGTGAGTAATGATTTGAATGCCATGATCAATACAAACTTGTATAGTTGACTCTATATTAAACCAATCATTGAAGGCAAATAGCGCTGTTCTTAATTTTTCAGAAACACCTTTCTGAAGGCGTTTTTTCTGAGCCATCTTGAATAATGCTTCAGCATGCTCAGGTGTGGGAGCTAATCGTTTAAATACGATATCTCCTATGCCTTTAATTTGCCTTAAGGCCAAGGCATATTTGAGTGCTTCATAATTCACCATCTAAAAGCTTGCAAAAGCGATGGTAAATTTACTAGACTAACAAAAAACTATATAATTGCGTTTTATAACTGAGCTTATTTCTTAAGCGCCAGTATAGAAAAGTCTGAATCAACGGCTCTCATGGTATTGCTCAATTTGCCTAAACCGGTGATCTCCATTTCAACCACATCATTGGCTTTTAACCATTGTACAGCATAATTTGGATCATTGAGTAAACCAGTGCCATTTAATTCTAAAAAGCAACCTGTGCCCACAGTACCTGATCCTATGACATCGCCTGCAAATACATCTACCCCATATGCACAACGTTCAATGATTTCAGCAAAGGTCCAATCCATATCAGCCACACTGCCTCTACTTACTTCTATGCCATTAACTTTACAAGTCATTTCTAAGGCGTAACTATTGCCCACATGACCGGGCTTAGCAGAAGTTTTATAAGACGCTAATTCATCAGGTGTAACCATATATGGACCAATTACGGTTGAGAAATCTTTACCTTTTGCTGGACCTAAGTTCAATAACATTTCCTCCATTTGCAAAGTTCTTGCGCTCATGTCATTCATGATCATGTAACCTGCAATGTATTGATCCGCGTGTTCAGCTTTAATATTTCTACCTTTTTTACCCAATACAACTGCTGCCTCTAATTCAAAATCCAATTTATTGAAATGATCTGGCATGCACCAAACATCTCCAGGCCCTTGCACTGCATTGTGGTTGGTAAAATACATAATGGGATAAGAATCAAATTCTGCAATCATTGGTACTTTACGATTTCTACGAGCCGCTTCAACGTGTTGACGAAAAGCATAGCCATCTCTACAACTGGTCGGATTTGGAATAGGTGCCAACAAATTGGCTTGTGCATACATTGCATCTGGCTCGAATTGACCATTGCTGATTTTAGCTTCCAAAGTTCTCATGCGGTCCATTCCCATTTCTTCTTGTTGAAGAAATGACAACATATTATTCGGGATACTTTGATCTAAAGCATGGACATCAAATATTTGTTCATTGATCAACAAGCCTAATTTGCCAGTTTGATCTGAGGTTTTATAAGTAACTAATTTCATCGTTTAAAAGGTAGTTAAGAAGGTTTTTAATCCGGAAATATTAGGCACACTCATATTGTCTGCACCTAATTGGTTAGACAATAAAATAGAGAACCAATCGGTTAAGTATATGATGGCATACATATCCTGAATAGCGGTGCCGTTTAGCGGCCATTCATAGACTAAATTACCTTGTTTTTCTAGCAATTGTTTTAGGTAGGCAAAGCGACCATTGTTACGATCATTGTCTTGACTGTTTAAGAAAATAAAATTACTTGGCAACAAACCGTAATAGGTTTCAAAAACATTGTGATTGGCTTCTGGCAGACAATTCACAAAGGCTTCAACTTTTGCATTTTCTTGGATTTGTTGAGCAAAACGCGTCCCGATTGCTTCTGTATTGATATCTGTTACTAAAACAAACTTATTTTTTAAAACATGTTTAAAAAAGTCCAAAGCAGCCTGCGCTTTAGCTTGGGTAGCTTCAACCTCATAGATACTTTTGAGTGCACTTAATTCATTTTGGATGGAAAGATCAAATAATTCAGACAACAACAACAAATTGTATGTTAAAGAAAAGCCTAAAGCCATTCTTGGCTGATACCCTGTAGCGATAGGATATAAAACCAATCCATCTGCTTGAGCCCATTCACTTAAAGTGCCACCAGAGCTGATACAAATGATTTGACAACCTCTTGCTTTAGCTTCAGTATACATGGCTAAAGTTTCCTCAGTTAAACCGCTGTATGAACCCAAAACCACCAAAGTTTTGTTGTTAGCATATTGAGGCAATACATAATCACTGTATACTTCTACAGGTATACTTGCTTTGTTGAAAAAGTATGATTTCGCTATTCTACCGCCTATTCCAGATCCTCCTAAGCCTCCAATGACTACATTATTGAATTGATTGGCTTTTAAACCATGAGATTTGTAATGATCCAAGGCATATTGAATCTGAGCATAAAAATTACCTAAAGCGTATTCGTGATTGATAACCATGGTTTTATGTTTAATAATCGCGAAAATAGCCAATTAGGTTTTTAATTGAAAATTTTATTGTAAACCTTAACTTTGTATTCATTTTGATTATAGACGATTCACAAGAAGAACAAGATTTATACGAACATTATAGGTTTGTTGCTGATAAGGGCCAAGAACCTATGCGTCTTGATAAATTTGTTACCATGCGCATTGAAAATGCCACCAGAACAAAAGTTCAAAAGGGCATAGAAATTGGCAGTGTTTTAGTCAATCAAAAAACAGTTAAAAGCAATTATCAAATTAAACCCAATGATTTGATAACCGTAGTCTTACCCAATCCACCAAGAAATCCTGAATTAATTCCAGAAAATCTACCCATCAACGTGGTATATGAAGATGATGACATCATTTTAGTCAACAAAGTGGCTGGTATGGTAGTGCATCCCGGATACAACAATTATTCAGGCACATTGGTCAATGCTTTACTGTATCATTTTCATCAATTGCCAGAATTCAGTGACGACATGCGACCAGGTTTGGTGCATAGAATAGATAAAGATACTTCAGGGTTATTGTTAGTAGCTAAAACAGAAGATGCTCTGGTACATTTGGCTAAACAATTTTACGACCACTCCATTAGCAGACAATACCACGCCTTAGTTTGGGGCAATGTTAAAGAGGATCAAGGCACCATTAGGGGCCATATTGGACGCGATTTAAAAGACAGAAGATTATCAGCGGTATTCACTGAAGGCGATATGGGCAAACACGCAGTTACTCACTACAGAGTGCTTGAAAGATTTGGCTTTTGCACTTTAATACAATGTGAATTAGAAACTGGCAGAACCCATCAAATCAGGGCGCACATGAAGCACATTGGCCATACATTGTTTGCAGATGAGGCATACGGTGGTCATAAAATTTTGGCGCACAGCAAACTTCCAAAATACGAAGCCTTTATTAGCAATTGTTTGAGCAGTTTAAACCGACAAGCATTGCATGCTAAAACGCTAGGGTTTATTCATCCGGCTACCCATCAACCCATTGCTTTTGATAGTGCAGTCCCAGCTGATATGCAAACAGTAATTGACAAAATCCGTCAATACACCAGTGTTTAACAATCAACGTCTATTTGTAATTGAAGGCCTTTGATTTGATGTTGTTTGATCATAAAATCAAACGTTTTTAAAATGAATGGTTTAATCCCTTTAGGACTTTTATTCGCATCGTATTTGACCAAAATGTTTCGCAAATATTGATTTCTCAACTTAGACACATAGGGTGTTTCAGGACCAAGCACACTGTCGCCTAGCTGTTGTTTCAAGAGTTGAGCAAACAATGCTGTTGATTTTTGAATATCCTGAGCTGAAGCATGCTTTAACGTCAATTTAATTAACCTTGAAAAGGGGGCATAGTGAAATTGTTCGCGCTCAACTATTTGCTGTTGATAAAAGGCTTTGTATTCACCTTGTTGAACAAAGGCTAACAAAGGGTGATTCACTTGTTTGGTTTGAACTAAAAGCTGTCCATCAGTAAAAGTTCTTCCTGCCCTACCAGCTAATTGAGTCAACAATTGAAAGACCCTTTCATTGGAACGGTAATCTGGGATATTCATTAAGTGATCAACATTCAAAACGGCTGTTAATCCTACTTTGCCATAATCCAATCCCTTAACGGCCATTTGCGTCCCAACCATAACATCAAATGCCCCAGATTCAAACTCATTCAGCAATTGCCTGTAGGCATTTTTCTGCCTAGTGCTGTCCTGATCAAAACGCATCACGCGCCATTCTGGCTTAAGCAATTGCAATTCTTCAGTTATGCGCTCGGTGCCATACCCTTGAATCTCCATGCTGTGATTTCCACATGCCGAGCACTTACTAATATTACCTTGTTGGTAACCGCAATAATGACACCTCAAGTTATTAGAATACTTATAATAAGTTAATGCAATATCGCAATTCACACACTTACTTACCCAGCCACAAACATTGCATTCCAACATGGGCACATAGCCTTTGCGGTTTTGAAACAATATTACTTGCTTACTTGCTTTAATACAGGCCTCCATGGCTTGCAGCAATGACTCAGAAAACAAGCCTTGCATCGGCTCTTCACTCTCTTTATGAATATTGATGAGCTTAACTTGTGTTGGACTGGTTTGATGGTATTTATGTTGCAATTCAACCAATCCAAACTTACCTGTTAGGGCGTTGTAATAGCTTTCTATTGAAGGCGTAGCCGAACCCATCAAGACCGGTATCCCTAATGATTTAGCCCATACCAATGCTAAATCTCTGGCGTGATAACGCGGATTCTTCTCGTGTTGTTTGTAGGCAGATTCATGTTCTTCATCAACTATGATCAGCCCTAACTGCTGCATAGGCATAAATAAAGCTGACCTTGAACCAAGCAATAATTTCACTTCACCACTTTGGGCTTTGTTCCATATTTCAACCTTTTCATGCTTTGAAAACCTTGCATGAGACACCATCATACTATCTCCAAAATACACTTCTAAACGCTGAATCAATTGTTCTGTCAAAGCGATTTCTGGGATCAACAATAAGACTGACTGCCCTTTGGCCAAGATGGATTTGATGAGTTCTATATAAACAAAGGTTTTACCTGAAGCGGCAACACCGTGTAACAAAACAGATTTATCCTCTTTAAAAAAGGATAGAATTTGAGAGACCGCAGAAGATTGTTCAACAGACAGCGCATAGGCTGTATCTGAGCTTGTAAATTGTTCTAATCTTGAGACGGCTTCTTTATAAGTAACAACCAGGCCTTTG
This sequence comes from Bacteroidia bacterium, assembly GCA_044368575.1. Lineage (GTDB taxonomy): Bacteria > Bacteroidota > Bacteroidia > NS11-12g > UBA955 > JABMMZ01. The sequence goes on along the minus strand of JBIPPH010000010.1, from coordinate 24,474 downwards.
TCTACTAGTGCTTTTATAGCCGCATTTGACAATTGATACTGTTGAATGGCTAATGATTTTTTTACCGTTTGATTAGGGTAAGACAACAAAGCCATCAAAACTTGAAATTGATTTTTAGCTTTTGACTCCAAGCGATTCAAATGGTCTGTTATCATCGCTTCGTCAAGACTGTTGTTAATGGCTATATAAGTTTCTAATTTGGGTTTATAGGCATCCGGCACATCCTCAAACATTAGAATCAATTGACGGTCGTATAAACTTTTAATGATTTTAACCAAAGACGATTTGGAATGCAATACTTTCTCCAAATCAGAAACCCTTAACTTGTCTTTACCTTTTAGGGCTTCGATGATTTGTAATTCCCGAGGATCTAAAACCTGTTCATCTATGATTTGAGTCTCATCGAGCGAAACATAAGTTTCACTGGCTAATTTGAGACCTGAAGGCAAAGCTGCGGCCATCACCTCTCCCATTGTGCACATGTAATAATCGGCTATCCATTGCCATAATTTGATTTGTTCAGTACCTATCAGCGGATTATCGTCAATGATGCTAATAATGTTAATGGCTTCATAGTGTTGAGGCGCTTGCGTTTGAATATTAATAATTAGGCCAGTATATACCTTCTTATTGCCAAAAGGCACAAACACGCGCTTCCCAATAACAGCCTGTTCAAACAAATCGATTGGAATTCTATACGTATACAATTGCCTTAAGGGTAAAGGCAACAATACCTCAGCATACAATTCAATCAATTCTTGAGTATCGGACATGTTTATGGTTGAATGACTGTTATTTTAATGCCTTTTAGTGGCTTGATGCCTTCCTCAAAATTTAACATAACCCCTTTGCAATGATCAAAAAACAAGTCCTCTCCAGTTAAATCATAGTATAATGCTTCTAAATTTGGATTATGCCCTACCCATAAAACGGTTTGATTGTTGGCCACTTCAGAATTTAATAAACTCAACATAGCTGAACTATGAATGTAATGATTGTAAGCATAGGTTTTGACCTCTCCAAAGTTTACACCATTCGCTTTAAGTTGGGCTATTGTATCTTGCCCTCTTTGTAAATCACTACAAAATGCCATATTGAATTGCCAGCCAAGTTGTTTGATTTGATTGGAGACACTGGCACATTGTTGTTGCCCCCAAGCATCTATTGGACATTCGCCGTGGCTTTTGCCCGGAATGGGCAAATAATGGGCATGGCGCATAATGAATAATTGTATCATACTTGTTTATGGATTAAGTATGCCAATTCAAACCATGCTAAAATCATCCCTATACCACCAATTGGCGCAATTGCACCTGCTACTTTTAGAGCAGCTAAATGAGGCAAATAAGAGAATGCCACCAAATACACAGAAACTGAAAACACTAATGCTCCCCAAAACATCAACCATATAGGTCTGTTGCTTTTAATTGTCCAATTTGTTGTATTTTTGATGAGACATAACGCAGTTACGGCAACAGCGTGTATGAGTAAATAAAAACTTGCTTTATTATAGATGTCAATAGCTTTTGGGGCCACTGATTGTTGAGCAAACCAATGAGCACCTATTGCCCCCATAGCCACAGCAAGTCCTGCCAAAAGCGATGACACAACAGGCAATTTACGCATACTATTTGTTGACTTCATTCTGCAAATGTAATTTAAAAAATCAATCATGAAGCAAGTTCATATTATCTCAACTATTCTGTTTTTATCGTTTACAACATTGACTAAAGCACAAACCTATTTTGGTTTGCAACAAAGCAATTATGGGGGCATACACCAAAGCAACTTAAATCCTGCCAACATCACCAAAACAAGACATAAATTCTATTTCAATACTGCAACTGCAGGCTTCGGATTCAACAATGATTACTTGAGTTTATCAGCACCCTTTTCATTGTTTGATTTGATCAGTGGCAATGTCCCTTCTCAATATAAAAACAGTAATGGAAGTATTAAGTTTAACGATTATTGGCTAAAAGAATCTGTGAATGGCCGTTCTAAAAATTTCAATCTTTATTATCAAACTAAAGCACCTGGTTTCATGTTGCAATTGCCTGCAGGTTTGGCTATTGGCTTACAATACATCAGTACAGTTAATTTTCAAATCAACAATGTGGCCGAACCCTTGGCCCGATTAGCACGATACGGAATAGATAGCTCCAATGGCACTATGTCATACAGTGGACCAAATCAATTTCAAGTAGGTCAAACCTTTGGCGACAATGCGTTTTCCATACAAGCCAATGCATATGGTACTTTGGGGCTCACAATAGCTAAAACCATTATAGACAATGAAAAAACAATGTTTAAAATTGGCATAACTCCAAAATTAGTGATGGGATATGCGACTGCTTTTATTAAAAACAGAGGGTTACAAGTCAAAGCAGATGGCACAGACTCTATCGTATTTGGCCAAACCGATTTAGAATATGGTTATTCAGACCCTAATCAATTCACCAATCTGAATAGAATTAATACCAATTTTTTCAGCAATGCTGTTCAAGGCAAAAGTTTCGCCTATGATTTTGGGGCAAGTTATGAACTTAAAGATGGCGGCAACAGCACTGCAGGTTACAAACTGAGAGCCGGTATTAGCCTTTTAGACGGTGGTAAAATCAATTATGGCCGCAATATGGTTCATAGCAGAATTCAAAACACTGGCAACAAAACCATGCACTTTACACCTGCCTTTGCCCAAGCTTGGAGTGCAAGTTCAGAACAAGGCTTAAAGTACACAGACAGTGTGCTTCGTACAATGTTCACTATAGATTCAAGTAAAATCAGTGTGAGCAACACCCTACCAACTAGTTTAAACCTTCAATTCGATTACCATATTTTTAAAATGTTTTATGTTGGCATGAATTGGTCTCAAGATGTAAGGGGCAGACAAACCATGGGCATGCGAAGAGCTTCTTACTTAATGGTATTGCCAAGAATTGAGTCAAGAGGTTTTGAGTTTTCATTACCCATTGGCCTCATGAATGATTACAGACAAACCCGTTTAGGCTTGTATTTTAGAATGGGCCCTGTCTTTTTTGGATCAGATAACCTCTTAAGTCAATTAAAAAACAACAACATAAACGGCACAGATTTGTATTTTGGAGTGAGTTTTGGATTGCTTCACAAAAACAAATAATTGGGCATAAAATGATGGTTAAATTGTTGATTTCTATTTGTGAGATCCATCATTTTTAAATTATTTTGCAAACATGAATCAAGAGACAGAAAACGTTGAGTGTTTAATTATAGGCAGTGGTCCTGCCGGTTTTACAGCAGCCATTTACGCTGCTCGTGCAGAGATGAAACCAGTGTTGTATGAAGGCATTCAACCTGGCGGTCAATTGACCATTACGACAGAAGTTGAAAATTATCCGGGTTATCCTGATGGGATTATGGGGCCTGCCATGATGGACAACTTTAAAAAACAAGCTCAAAGATTAGGTGCAGATATTCGCTATGGCATTGTGACTTCAGTTGACTTTAGCCAAAGACCTTTTAAGTGTATAGTGGATGATCAAAAAACCATTATGGCGCAAGCAGTGATTATTGCCACAGGCGCAAGCGCAAAATGGTTAGGCATACCAAGCGAACAAAGATTGAATGGCAGTGGTGTGAGTGCTTGTGCTGTTTGCGATGGCTTCTTTTACCGAGGCCAAGATGTTGCAATAGTTGGTGCAGGAGACACTGCTTGTGAAGAAGCTTCTTACTTGGCTAAATTGTGTAAGAAAGTCCATATGATTGTTAGAAAAGATACTTTCAGGGCTTCAAAAGCCATGCAACAACGTGTTTTAAACACCCCTAATATTGAAGTCCATTTCAACCATGAAACGGATGAGATTTTAGGCGATACCATGGTGAGTGGAGCTAGGCTTAAAAACACATTAGACGGCAGCATGAAAACCATTGATGTTACAGGCTTTTTTGTGGCCATTGGTCACCATCCTAACACTGATCTTTTCAAACCATATCTTGAATTGGATGAGCAAGGTTATATCAAAACCAAAGCTGGTAGCTCTTATACCAATGTTGAAGGGGTTTTTGCTTGTGGTGATGCTCAGGATAAAATCTACAGACAGGCTATAACAGCTGCAGGAAGTGGCTGTATGGCTGCTCTTGACGCAGAGCGTTGGTTAGCCGCTCAACACAGCTATTAATATGTCCGAGCAAAATCTCAGTATTTCAGAAGCTCAAGTTTTAGTGGATCAATGGATCAAAACCATTGGTGTAAGGTATTTTAACGAGCTCACCAATATGAGTATTTTAATGGAAGAAGTAGGTGAATTAGCAAGAGGTATGGCCAGAACCTACGGTGAACAATCGTATAAAAACGGCGAAACCAAAACCGATTTGTCAGATGAGATGGCAGATGTTTTATGGGTGCTTTTGTGTTTAGCCAATCAAACAGGGGTTGACCTCAACCAAGCACTATTAAAGTCTATTGAAAAGAAAACCAAAAGAGATGCTGATCGCCATAAAAATAATCAGAAATTGTCTGATTCAATTGGCGATTAATGACTAATTTCGCAAAAGTTTATGACATACGAAGCGGTTATAGGATTAGAGATACACGTTCAATTATTGACTCAAAGCAAAGCTTATTGTTCAGACTCTGCTGAATATGGAGCCATGCCCAATACCCAAGTGAGTCCAATTACCCTTGCCCACCCTGGAACACTCCCTAAACACAACCTTCAAGTAGTTGAAAAAGCCATCACCATGGGATTAGCCCTTGGCTGTGATATTTCAAGATTCAATCAATTTGATCGCAAAAATTACTTTTATGCTGACTTGCCAAAAGGCTATCAAATAACACAGGATAAAACCCCTATTTGTAAAGGTGGTGCCGTTAAAATCAAATTAAAAGATGGCAGAGAAAAGTCCATTGGTTTAACCCGTATTCATATGGAGGAAGACAGTGGCAAAAGCATGCATGATCAGGACCTCTATGACACCTTAGTGGATTACAATCGCGCTGGAGTACCTTTGATAGAAATCGTGAGTGAGCCTGAACTTAGATCAGCAGAAGAAGCATATGAATATGTAAGTGAACTCAGACAGTTGGTAAGGTATTTAGGCATCTGTGATGGCAATATGGAGGAAGGTTCAATGCGATGTGATGCCAATATTTCAATCAGACCAGTTGGTGCTTCAACATTTGGCACCAAGGTAGAGGTCAAAAACATGAATTCCATTAGCAATGTCAAACGCGCCATTGAAAGTGAAATCATCAGACAAACTGAACTAACAGAGCAAGGCATTGAAATCATCTCAGAAACCAGAGGATTTAATGCCCTTAAAGGCAATACCTTTAGTATGCGATCAAAGGAAGCCGCTAATGATTACAGGTATTTCCCTGAACCAGATTTACCGCCATTTGTGGTTGAACAATCGCTTATAGACAGATTACAAGCGGAGATGCCTCAATTACCAGAGGCCATATATGCACAACTTAAAAATGAATTTGGTTTATCTGACTACGATGCCAAAACCATAACAGATGATCAGGCAACCGCCATGTATTATTTACAATTAACTCAGCACAGCAAAAACTATAAAGCAGTTGCTAATTGGTTACTTGGCCCGATCAAATCTTATCTCAACGAAACGGCTTCTGAAATTGCACAATTTCCGGTGTCGTTCGAATCCATTGCCGCCCTAATTGCTTTAATCGAAGAAGGCCTGTTGAGTCATACTGCTGCTGCTCAAATGGTCTTCCCTAAACTCATAGAAAGCCCTGGATTATCTCCATTAGCCATAGCAGAACAATTGAATGTGATCCAATCTCAAGACAGTGATTTGATTGATCAAATCGTGTCGCAAGTGATTGGCCAATTCCCAGAGAAAGTTCAAGAATACAAGGCGGGTAAAAAAGGTTTATTAGGCTTATTTGTTGGTGAAGCAATGAAATTAAGTAAAGGCAAAGCCGATCCTAAAGTCTTAAACCAAGCCATGAGCAAAGCCCTCGAGGCTTAAAACGGTGATTCAAAAGTTGAGAATGCTGTATATTTCTGATCCTTATCTGAAAGAATAGGCGTTTGCGTATGCCATTGAATGGCTAAATCAGCATCGTTCCAGGGTAAACCACCCTCTAGTTCTGGATGATAAACGTCTGTACATTTATACACAAAAATGGTTTCATCTTTGAGCACTTCAAAGCCATGGGCAAAACCCGGTGGAATGTAAAACTGAGTAAAATTCTCTTCGCTCAATTCAATTGAATAGGTTCGACCATAAGTTGATGAAGATTTACGAATATCAACCACTACATCCAAAACAGCCCCTTTAATGACTCTCACAAGTTTACCTTGCGCATGTGGTGGTTTTTGAAAGTGCAAACCCCTTATGGTGCCTTTGTTAGACATGGATTGGTTGTCTTGAACAAACTCCGCGTCAACTCCCAATGCTTTTAAACTCACTTGATTGTATGACTCCAAAAAATAACCCCTAGCATCCTTGAATACTTTTGGTTGTAATATGACTAAACCTTGGATGCCTGTTTCAATAACTTGCATATACAAAAATATAAAAAGCATTTATTATGAAAGGCCTAAGATATCATCGGGCGTCTATTTTAAGAAGCATATATTTATTTTGTATGTTTGCAAGCAGCAATGAAAAAAGCCATTCTAATTTGTATAGGGACAATTGTGATCATAGCCGCATGGGGGCTTTACAGATTTAAATCAGCCGCCTTATCCATTGAAAAACCTATTGTAATTACTTTGGATCAAGATGACCAAGCAGATTCTGTAATCCAATTCTTAAAGGCTTATGATTTGAAATCACCATGGCTCATGGCAATAATTGCCGAAAAGATGCACATGCAAAATGGACTTAAGCAAGGGCGTTATACCATAACCCCCAATATGACCTATGTTGATATTTGCAGACTGTTCAGAGAAGGTCAATTCAAGTCCATTGATTTTACAATAAAACCCATGATTCAATTGCATCAAGTGCAAAAACTTTACGGTTTAAAATTTGAAGGCGATAGTTTAGAAATGGCAGACTGCATGAAAGACAGCTTGTTTTTAAAGACACTCGGTTTTAATGATACTAACTTATTTGCACTCATGCTGCCCAACACTTACAATATGTTGTTCCACAGTTCAGCCCAAGAAGTGCTCGGCTATTTACAGAAACAATACCATCAATTTTGGGACAGCAGTAAAATCAATCTTGCAAAAGCTCAAGGATTAACGCCTATACAAGTAAGTACTTTGGCTAGCATAGTGGCAAAAGAGAGTAATCAAGCAGAGGAAATGCCCATGATTGCGGGCATGTATTTAAACCGATTGCGCATTGGTATGCCGCTTCAAGCTGATCCTACCATCAAATTCGCCCTAAAAATGCCTGGTCTTAAACGCATTTTGAACATCCATTTGGCAGTTGAATCGCCCTACAACACCTATTTATACAAAGGGCTACCTCCTGGTCCAATATGTTCGCCGAGTTTGGAAGCTATTAAAGCAGTTTTAAAACCTGCACAACATCAATATTTATTTATGTGCGCTAAAGCAGATTTTAGTGGCTACCATGTTTTTGCAAGCAATTACAAAGCCCATTTAAAAAATGCCAACCTGTATCAGAAAGCGCTTGACGCCAATCAAATACATTAGCGCTTTTTTATTTGGTGTTGTGTATTGAACAATACACTATCAAATTTTATTGGGTCAACTGTAGTCCTAGGGGCAATGATTTTAATCTTTGGTTTATTGTGAATATATTTAAAATACATCCACAAGGCTGAACCGATGAACAGGCCTACAAAACCCAACAATACGGCTATTTTTTTGAGTTGACTTTTCATACTTAAAAACTTCTTCCTATACCAATTACCCAACGATTTTGTATATACCCTGAGGCAACAAACGGTGGTGTATTTAAAAACACTGGTGCATCCAATCGGATAGTGAATGGTTGAATCAAATTGCGTTTACCCCATTTGTAAATACTGGCCGCCATACCTATACCTGCATCCATTCTAAGTGGAGATTGAACAACTGTTTGGTTGGTGGTTTGATAAATTAACCCTGCGTCTGCAAAGGCATAAGCATCAATGTGCAAGTATTGCTTGGTTAATTTTGGTTGCCATTTTACTAAGCGGTCAAAATCCAATTCTACAGATCCCGAAACGCCGCCATTACCTTGGAATAAATTGTATTGGTTGCCATTGGCATTGACTGGGGCTAAATAACCAGCATAGCCTCTCAAATTAAGTCCGCCACCCATTTGAAAGTGATTGGTGTTTACGCCATAGCCTAAGTTTGAAGGGGGAATCCATGCTCTTGATCTGGTAAATTTGCTTTCGAGTAAATCTTCCATATTGGCAGAGGCTAAATTCAATAAGACTTCTTCTGGAATAGCATTGCCTTCTATGTGCTGAAAATAAAATCTGGTTTTTAGATCCAATTTACCCAAATGGTTGTTGTTAATGACTTCTAATTTGAATGAGCCATAACCGTAATCTTTACTTAAACTACTACCTCTAAGTGAGGACTTAATTGTACCATTGCCGTGCAAGTATTTGTATTGACGAATGTAATCAACGATAATACTGGTATTGGCTTTTGCTTCTCTTTCAATACTATTGGCTGAAGGCCAGTATACAGATGCATGACTATCCAGAACTATAGATTTAAAATGAATATTAAAGGTGTTTTGACCAAATGTCTTTTTGAAGCCCAAATCATCGTAATAAACCCCGTCTAAGAACTTAGTATTCCAGTAAATAAAAGCATCTTTACCTACTAAATTCGAATAAGACAAAGCATAGGACAAAGGTTTGCGAACAGATGAACTGTAGTTTTGCTCAGCTCCAATACCTGAATTGTACCAGATAGACCAATCAAAAACATGCTTCACTTTTACATATTCAAAGTGGGTGTTCACCCCTATTTTCAAACCATCAACCGCATTGAACCAAAAGTCAGGACTCCAGCTACCGTTGCGGTAATTAAAACTAGAAGTGGGTGCAATGCCTTTGTTAAGTTTAAACACCATTGGCAATTTGTAAGCATTTTTGACACGCACATTGTCCATTCTGTATACATCCGCTAAACGGTGGGTGGTATCAATTACAATAGCCTTGATTGGGTGTTTTAGTTGAATGGTATCTGTGTAGGTTTGATTCAGCAAGCCCCAACCTTTCCAAGTTTTAAGTGCTACTCTATTTTCAGGTTTTACAAAATACGTATTAGGCACAATGTACTCATACGTTTGGTTGGCCTTATCAGTTACTGTAACATCAAGAGGCATTTGCATATCCCCTTTTCTTTTGAATTGAATAGCATAATGATACTGTTGATCAGATTTAGAAGCCTTAATCAATTTGTACTTCATGACTTTGTAATCAATGGTTTTGGTGGTTTCCATCCATTGGTCAAAGAACCAATTTAAATCCACTTTGCTGTAATGAATAATGGCTGCTCTGAAATCTTCAGGATATGGGTGTGCAAATTTCCAAGTTTTGAAATAGTGTTTCATTGCACTCAAAAACAAGGTATCGCCTAATACATATTGAAGGTTATACAACATGGTAGCGGTTTTGTAATACACATGTCTGTAGCCTCCACCATGCCCTACTGCAGAACTAAAATCATCGCTATGGGTATTCAAGGGAATGTCTTTGTGATTCATGGCATCGTTAAGATAACCATTGTATACACTTTGTTCATCGTAAGCACTTGCATGCAATGGATAATGATTGAAACGCTTTATGCTCCATGAAGTTAAAAATTGAGTAAAGCCCTCATCAAGCATAGCTCTGTATGTTTCGTTGTTACCAATCATACCAAAGAACCAATTATGACCAACCTCGTGCGCAATGACATATTGATGACCTGGCCAATTGCCCCCATTGAGCGTAATCATTGGGTATTCCATTCCGTCGCGCGCATCAGCGGCTACAATTTTAGGATAGCCATACATACCAAAATCAGTGCTATATGTTTCAACTACTTTGGCTACAAAAGCGGCAGAAGGATACCAATAAGGTGCATTTTGTTCTTGAGCTAAAGCAATACACTGTATGCCTTTCCACTCAACACTGGCCATTCTGTATGTAGGGTCTGCTGTAAAGGCAAAATCATGAACATTCTCAGCATGATAACGCCATTGCTTTCTACCTTCAGTTGGGGTCTTAAATTTGTATCCACTTGGCACACGTTCAGCTTTGCCGTCATCAACAAACACTTCTTTAGAATAGTTGGCTATGTCTAATTGCTTTCTTAGACTTTCAGGCATGACCTCATTGGCATTGCTTAAAACACCTGTGGCTTCTACAACATATTTTGAAGGAAAATCCAAAACCACATCAAACACGCCATAATCGCCATAGAATTCTTTGCCCAAATGTTGGTCAGTTTCCCAACCAAATTTGCGATCATAAACACAAATTCTAGGGTACCAATGCACACCGTCAAAATGTTTATTATCACCATCTGGACTAAACACTTTGAAACGTCTTCTCATTGAGCCGTTGTCCCAATAGGTTCTGAATTTGATATCAAAAATTAGAGAATCGCCAGGGGCTAATGACTTTTGCAATTTAGCCATCAGAATTGTGTTATCAATAGTATAAACAACTGGCTGACCGTTAATTTTAAAACCATCAATCAAGGTGCCCATTTTCTGAGCCTCGTATTTTCCAAATGTGGTAACTTCGTGATTCACCTCGTTTAATGCATGCGCATAAGCACCAGGTTGAAATGCATTTTGATATAAATGAAAATAGACTTTGTCTAGGTGGTCTGGGCTATTATTGTAATACACCAAACGCTCTGTGCCATTTATTTCATCCAAAGAGTCGTCAATATGCGCATCAATGGTATAATGGACATCTTGTTGCCAATAGGCCGAAGATGGTCGTCTATTTTTCCAATAATCAGGATGTGAAATATTGAGGCCTGCCCATAAGAATGAAGGGCAAATACAGGCAAATAATAAACTGTTTTTAAACTTGTTCATGACTATTGCGAAAGTAAATAAATCCGAGGAAATATTTTACTAAACAATAGATAATAATCGGTGCAGTTCTAAACGGTTTTCAGGTTCATTAAACAAGCCACAATATTCTGCGGTTGTAGTATGGCTGCTATTGTCTTTTATTCCTCTACTGGCCACACACAAATGTTTGGCATTGATAATGACAGCAACATTTTCAGTACCCAAAATTGATTTAAGTTCTTGTGCAATCTGCATGGTCATGCGCTCTTGAACTTGTGGGCGTTTAGAGTAATACTCCACTATTCTATTAAGTTTTGACAAGCCAATGACTTTTCCGTTTGGAATGTATGCCACATGGGCATTTCCAAAAAATGGCACAAAATGGTGTTCGCAATTGGTATAGAATTGAATGTCTTTTTCAAGCAATATCTGTTGGTATTTGAACTTATTCTTAAAATGAGATACAGTAGGCTTAGCTTCTGGATTCAATCCCCAAAACGATTCTTTTACGTACATTTTAGCAACTCTTCTAGGAGTGCCTTTAAGACTATCATCAGATAAATCTAAGCCCAAAGTCTCCATTATGGACTTAAAGTGGCCTGCAATAATATCTATTTTGGCATCATCAGACAATTCAAAGGCATCCGCTCTTAAGGGCGTTTGAGTAGTGAATTCTGAGTGTTCATGATGGTCTTCATGACCATGTTCGTCATGGTGGTGTGTATGGTTGTTCATTCGCCTTCGTATTCTACGTAATTGTTGTCTGTTTCAAATAATCTAACCGTTAAAGAGAGTTGCATTGGTAAATGCGCCTTGAGGCGTTTCCATATAACAACAGCTATATTCTCTGCAGTTGGATTAAGTGTCTTGAAATCTTCAGTATCTAAATTTAAATTTCTATGATCGAATGGATCATGTACTTCTTTTTGAATTAATTGTTTTAAAATCTTGGTATCAATTACATAGCCTGTTTTAGGATCAACAGGACCTTTCACTTTAACTTCCAATATATAATTGTGCCCGTGATAATTTGGATTGTTGCACAAACCAAACAAAGCTTTATTTTCTTCTTCGCTTAATAAGGGATTGTGCAATCTGTGTGCGGCGTTAAAGTGTGCCTTTCTAAATACTGAAACCAACATTGTATACTATACGATTTAAAAGCTAAATAGTTTTAGCCATCACAAAAATACTTGATATAAAGGGTAAGTCTTGCATACTATTCGACCAACAGTGTTTTTTTGTTAAATTAAATTTAAACAAAGCAATAAAACATATAAATGTCTGATATACAGATAAATAACTAAATAATAAGGAAAATTACCCCCCTATAACTTAAATCTATCTCACTATTTTGTTTAATTATTACATCTTGTTTATACGCGATTAAACCCAATAAACACTAGGCTTTAGCCCTTAAACAAAAACCTATAAACCACTTAAAAACCCAGTAAAATGATATTTATATACATGATTATCAAGATATTGAAAGTTGTTTAACTTTTTTTAAACAGAAATTAAACGATGTGTGAAAGATTTCTTAAACAAAATAATCACCTTTGTACCATGCAATCAACAAATCACTTGATGTTTGAGGAACAAATTAAACAAGAAATGAAATCCCTCAAAGCCCTTGCTTTACAATTAACCAGAAATATGGATGATGCAAAAGACTTGGTGCAAGAAACCATGCTGAAAGCATTAAGATACAAAGACAAATTTCACAGTGGAAGTAATTTAAAGGCATGGTTATTTACCATTCTTAGAAATAGTTTTATTAACCAATACAGAAGAATGATGAAGCGCAACACCTTCATAGACACTACAGACAATACTTATTTCTTAGATATACCAAATCATCAAACCATCAACCAAGCAGAATTGAAATTTATCAGACAAGACCTTACCGAAGCCATCAAAGCACTTCCAAAAGACTTAAGGGTTACTTTTCTATTGAATTCTGAAGGTTTTAAATACCAAGAAATTGCTGATGAATTACACATTCCGATTGGAACGGTTAAAACCCGTATATTTGTTGCAAGAAGAATGTTGCGTTTGTCATTAAAGGCATACAGCAATGATTTTTCTGCTGCTCGCGCTAGCAATGAATAGTTTATACCTCTGGATCAATATTCTCACAATAGCATTCCCGCTGTTATTATCCTTTGATAAAAAGGTAAATTTTTATCAATACTGGCCTCAACTCTTTCCTGCAATTGCTATTACTGCTACCCTTTTTCTAATTTGGGACCAGTGGTTTACAAGTATGGCTGTATGGGGATTTAACAAACTATACATATTAGGGTACTACTGTTTTGATATACCTCTCGAAGAAGTTTTATTCTTTTTTACAGTTCCATACGCCTGTGTTTTTGTTTATGAATGTTTAAAAGCTTATCTCAGAAAATCTGAAACTTTTGACGCATTCTATCGTTGGTTAACCCTATTGTTTTTAGGCATCAGTTCAACTTTATTATATTGGTTCAATGACAGGCTTTATACTGCAATAACTTGCTTAATTTTAACTGCTATTTTAAGTACGCATTTGCTTGTCATAAAACGACGATATATGAGTTGGTTTTATTTCGCTTATGTTGTATCACTAATACCAATGTTTATAGTCAATGGCATTTTAACCTATTTACCAATAGTAGATTACAATCCAAATGAAATTATAGGTATCAGAATTGGATCAATACCTGTTGAAGATTTTATATACAACATGACTATGTTGGTCATTTGTATTGGCCTGTATGAATGGTTTAAGCGTCTTGCTCATCGACGCCAGTTACACCGCCAGACACAATCATCTTAAACACATTGGTCGGGTTAGCATCCAATGGCTTTATACTTGTATTTGAAACAATGTATAAATCACCAACAAAACCATAAGATTTAGGGAAATAAACAGCAGAAAAGCCCTCCATACCTAATGATTTTAGATCCTTTTGTGTAATAAATCCTATCTTATAGATGTCTTTGGCGCCCATTTCTACCAAAACAGGAGATGAAAACTTTTTCTTTTCACCTACAAAAGCCTCCATGATATCCTTCACAGAAGAATATAAAAATTTAATACCAGGAGTTCTTTCTAACCAATCATCAAACCAATCAATAAATGGTTTTGCGATATAAGATGAACCAATGATTCCAATAATCAGAATTCCTGATATAATAATTAAAACACCAATCCCAGGTAAATGGTCTTTCCCCAATAAATTATCTACAGTTTCAAACAACCATAGTATGATCGCACCTGTAGCTACTAAAGGTATAGAGATTAGCAATCCTCTGAAAAAATAACGAGCTATTCGAGCCAGTAACTTTCGTTTAATAACTTTATGTGTGTCCTTTGTAATCATAATAAATCTTGGCCTATATCTGTTCTGTAATATTTATTTTCAAACTGAATGAAAGCGGCATTGGCCATTGAATGCTTCAGAGCCGATGAGATATCATCTCCCACTGAAGTAACAGCTATTACACGGCCACCATTGGTAACAACCTTATTGTCTTTTATGGTTGTTCCTGCATGGTATACCACAGAATCCTTAACCATATCTAATCCAGTGATTTCATAGCCTTTTTCAAATTGTTCAGGATAACCTCCAGATACCATGAATACAGTAACTGCTGTCTGGGGATTAACACTTAAAGTTTGTTTATGCAATTGACCTTGGCAGGTAGCCACCATTAATTCTAATAAGTCATTGTTTAAACGGTGAATAACCACTTCGGTTTCAGGGTCACCCATTCGACAATTGTATTCGATCACTTTTGGTTGGCCATCTACATTCATTAAGCCTATAAATAAAAAACCTTTGTAAGGAATTCCCTCTTGTTGAAGTCCTTTCAGAGTGGGAACAACCACTTCCGCCTCAACCTTATCCATGAATGCTTTATCGGCGAAAGGCACTGGAGATACTGCCCCCATTCCACCTGTATTTAAGCCTGTATCACCTACACCAATGCGTTTATAGTCTTTAGCTTCAGGCAACATAATATAATGCTCACCATCAGCTAATACAAAGGCACTTAATTCTATCCCTTTAAGAAATTCTTCAATGACTACCTTAGCGCTGGCTTGACCAAATTTACCATGCAACATGTCTTTCAAATCAGACTTGGCTTGGGCTAAATCATCAATGATTAAAACCCCTTTACCAGCAGCTAATCCATCGGCTTTGAGCACATATGGAGAAGACAATTGATCTAAAAAGGCACAACCAGCCTCGTAATTATCGGCTGTAACTGTTAAAAATTTTGCAGTTGGTATTTGGTATTTGGCCATTAAAATTTTAGAAAAATCTTTACTGCCTTCTAATTGAGCAGCAGCTTTGCTAGGACCTGCTACCATTAGATGATTGAGTTGAGGATGCGCGGCAATAAAATCAACAATACCTGCTACTAATGGATCTTCATTGCCTGGCAATATCAAGTCTATATGATGGTTTAAACAAACCTCTGCAACTGCAGCAAAATCTGTCGCTGAAATGGCTATATTTTGACCACATTCTGCAGTACCTGCATTACCTGGAGCTATAAACAACTTAGTAATGGCCTTGCTTTGACTCATTTTTTTAGCCAATACATGTTCGCGTCCGCCACTGCCTAAAATCAAAATATTCATAGTACAAAAGTAAACAATTCCGAATTATACTAACCTTTTCCGATGGAATAGTAAATCACAATTTACCCCAATAAAAAACCCCAACTGAAAAGTCAGGGTTTTTGAAAGTGCCCAGGACCGGAGTCGAACCGGTACGGGGGTGAACCCACAGGTGTTTGAGACCAGCGCGTCTACCAATTCCGCCACCTGGGCATTAATTAGGGATGCAAAAGTATTGACTTTTGCTTAAACTTCAAAATTAAATGCGCTCTTTTTTAGCGTAGAATTTAAGTGCTGTTAATACAGCCATAAAACCCCATAAAGGCACAGCAATTTTATCGAAATCGCTAAAATTATTTAAAAAGGCATGAACATAATATGTAATCAAACCAAGCACCGTTGCTGTAGCTAAACTTTTTTTCCAAGCTAATTGATCAGGATCATACACCACATGTAACCCTGTATATATTGACAATAAAAATACTGCAAGCCATGACAATCCACCAATTAACCCCATTTCTGAGAGGGCATTCAGGTATTCATTGTGCGTATTACCTAAATCTCCACTGTTGGTACTAATAAGGGTTAAACTCTCAGGTCTTTGAAATGGTGCATACTGGAAAGTATAAGTGCCGGGCCCATACCCAAAAACGGGCCTAGATTTAAACATTAAAACCGCACATTGCCATCTGTTTAAACGTTCTAAATTGGACGGATCCGTGGTAATATTTGAAACCGATTGTGCATGAGATTCTAAATCATCAGCACTACCCTGTTTATTACCTTCAAGGGCATATAAGATCTGATCTTGTTTAACAATAGCAACCAAAGCCACAAGCCCAAGCACCATGAGTAAATGCTGAAATTTAACTTTGAGTTTTATTAACCCGTAAAAGCCTAATGCCACAATTAAACTGATCCAAGATGCCCTAGTAAAAGAAAATACAATACCCACCATGAGCACCACAAACACCATGAAAAAAAAGAGCCTATGCCAAACCTTAAAATTAAACCAATTGCCTCTCAAACTAAACATCAAGGCAACAGGTACAAAAAAAGAAATATAGGCAGAATAGATGGTGTGGTCTTCAAAGAAAGGCTGCATTATTGAATAGCCCCACCCTCTTGAAAACCCTTCTTTTGAATGCTTGAACAAAGTAATACTCACAACAATGAAGGTGCCGTATAACATGAAAGTAAAAAAGCGTCTTATGGTTGAAACATCTTTAAAGGCATATAGAAGAAAAAAGAAAAAAACAGTTATGAACCATGATCTTGCTAAAAAATATTTAAAGGAGACAAATGGCATACTACTATTCAACATGCTCAAAAACATCCAAATTAAATTCAATAAAATTGCTACCACCAATGGTTGCTTTAACACTGACCAATCCAAAACATTGCGAATCAACAATTGGTAGATAAACATCACAAACACCAACCAAATCATTGGCTCGGTTGGCAATGATAAGCCTAAGCCTCCCCCAACATCATTAATAAAAATTGACAATGGGACTAAAAAACAAATCAGTAAAACGTAGTGTATTGGCTTTTGATAGCAAAGGTATAAAGCCATTATGAATAAAGGCAACAAAGCCAATTGCCATAAGTCAAAGTAAGCTCCAACACCACAGAGTGATGCCACTAATATCAATATGAATTTAGTGGTCTTTGAGGAATGAAAAGTCAATATTTCCGAAAGGAAACTCAAGCTTTAGGTTTGAATTTTTCAAACATTGCAAATGCAGCAATGGCAAAGAACAAGCTGGCCAATAAAGATACCAAGACAATCAATTTACGAACAGGATACGCCCTTTGTTCAGCAACATCTGCACCACTGACTGTAAACTTATTGTTCAATGTTTCTTTAACGTCAACTTCTGCACGCTCAAATTTTGCTTTTAAATCTGATAGTTTATCAAGCTCTAACTGAAGAAGCTCCGTTAAGGCTGTAAATTGTCCACCATATTGAACCAAGTTTTTTGATTGATCAACCAACTCTGCAACCTTATCCATTTTACCAGCTGCTCTGGCTTTATAAATTTCTTCATTCAATGCACGAGATTGTTCTTCATAGTTGGTAACACCCTCTGCACCTAATTTTTGCAATTCAGTTTTAATGGCATTGATTTCATTTTCTTTAGCCTGCATTTGGCGTTTTACTATATCAAGGGCAGGAATAGCGACTTCTAATTGAATCTCATTCTTAATCGAATCATAAAGGTCCAAAATACCATTGGCCATTTTGGCCGCCATTACAGGATCCTCATCTAACACATCTACTTTAATAGATAAATACCTGGTGCGACTGAAACTAAAATTAGCTCCGATTTTGTCGGCTAATTTGGTTTTTTTTAACGCGCTTTTAGGATCTATTTTGTAATGTTCCATTAAATTATAGTTCCTAACCAATCGCTCAGTTAATTTAGAAGATTGTAAAATTTGAAGGGCTTTTTCAGCTTCTTCTTCAGCACCAAATTCAAGTGGGTCTTTTTGTCTTTGATTCAAATCTGTTAATAGCGCATTACTAATAGAGTTGTTGGTAGTTGGATAAAACACTACAGTAGATTTGTACTTGGGCGTGAGGATAAATGATACAGCACTAGACACCACTACTGCCACTATGCCAACCCATAATAATTGCTTTCTCCAACGACCGATTAGAGCGGTCAAGTCTTTGAAGGTAAATAACCCATTACCTACTTCCTCAAATGAATTGCTATTCGACATAACTAAAACGCAAAAATAAGATTTTTCAGGAGGAAATAAGTCAACGCCGTTGCCCTTTTTTTATTGCGTCTTAGACCTTAAAAAATTATATACCTGTTGTGGGTGAATGATCTTTAAAGCTAAACACAAGAGAACAGCCGAAATACCAAACAACAATAGACTTATGACAGTAGACCCAATCCCTTTCAATACAACAAAAAATCCTATCAAAATCACAACAAAGACTGCAAATTTAAGCCCTTCAGTTGTTTGAATTTTAAACCCAAAGAGTTGTTTGCAGCGCCAATAGCAAAGCAAGGCAAACACTGACTGAGTGATTAAAGTTGACAAGGAGGCGCCCCATGATTGCCAAATGGGAATAAAACAAGCGTTTAAAATCACATTTAAAACCAAGGCAATACCGGCAAACACATTCAAATGGTATAGGTCTTTTTGAGCTGTGAGCAAAGTACTGAAAACAAACGTCACCGACATTGGAATGAAAGACATCAAAATATTTTGAAATACTGCTGATGATTCAATGGCTTGATCTATTGATTTGAAATCGTACAATAAGTCCACAATCCTATAAGCGTAAAGATACGATGCTAAACCTATGCTAATAGAAATAACTAGTAAAATAGTGGAGGCTAAATGAGTCAGAGGTTTAGGATCAGCCTTATCTTGAATTAGTTTAGAAAACATAGGCAAGAGCAAGCCAGCGAATAACATTGCAAACATTGCAGTAGCATCGAGCAGTCTAAAACTTTGCGCATAGATTCCAGAGTGATAATTCGCATTCGGTAGAAGTAAATTCATCATAGCCACATCTAAGCGTGTGTACATATTCATTAGTGTAAACAATAAAGCAAATGGCAAGCTTAATTTCAAAAGAGGCCAGATTCCTTTTAAATTCCATGCAACAGATAGCGATTCAACAACAGGCAATTGACGATAATACTTTTGATTAATGACCCAAGTTAAAATCAATGTGATTAAAGTGGCTAATAATTGAATAAGAATAAAAGCTTCAATACTGATCCAATTGCAAGCATAAGCAATTAAACACATCAGTATACCAAAGAACTTATCGCTTACTGACAAAAATGCATCCAAAGCGTAATGGTGTAAACCATTAATGTTACTTCTAAAATACAATACAAAGGTTAATAAGACTTGGTTTAAAAGAATCAAAAACAACCATGTCATATTGAGGTCGGAGCCTAGACCGATAAGGGTCACTAAGACAATGTAAATAGACGATAAAACCCCTTTAAGCAATAAAATACTCTTAAACTTTTGTTTGAAAAATTGAGGGTCAGATGCCACATGGGTTTGATTAAAATTTTGAATCCCCAAGTCTAAAACAATATTTAAAATCAAGGCTAAATTCAATACAATGTAGTATTGTCCGTATTGTTCACCTAGAAGATTCTGAGCAGTTCGGTCAATCAACAGCAACCATACTGGCTTAATGATTAAATTAAGGAGTTGCAACAGCAACAGATTTTTGACAAATACCCGCTTCATGCTTTGAACTACAAATTAACTCATTTTTTTGAGTAGACTATACTTTAAATAAAAATATCAGACCAATCTGAATAGCTTTTGGGTAAAAATTAAAAAAAAGTATAAATTTGCTGCAATCAATCAAATTATGGGAAAAGGAGACAAACGTTCGAAAAAAGGTAAAATTAACATTGGAAGCTACGGTGTAAGCAGACCAAGACCTAGTGCCGTTAATAAGAAAAAAGAAGCTAACGCATCTGCGGCGCCTAAGGTAAAAAAAGAAAAAGCAGCCCCAAAAGCTAATGCAGCTCCTGCTAAAGTAAGTAAAGCTTCAACTACTAAACCAGCCGCAGCTAAGAAAACAACCAAGAAAAAAACTGAAGAATAAGTAAAAAGCTTAATCAATAAAAAAGCCATTTCATTGAAATGGCTTTTTTTTATCTCTTAATATTTACAATTATTGATTGGATTTAGGTTCAAGCAATTTAAAGAACTGATCCAATTCAGGAATAACCATTATTCGCGTTCTGCGGTTAAGTGAGCGGTTTTCATCATTATTATTAGGCGCTAAAGGTAAAAACTCACCTCGGCCTGCAGCTATCATTCTTGCTGGGTCAATATTATAAAAATTTTGCAATACTCTAACCACTGAGGTTGCTCGCAACACACTCAAATCCCAATTGTCTTTAATATTACTGGTGCTAATTGGCTTATTGTCTGTATGCCCTTCTACCATGAATTTTATTTCAGGTTGAGCTTTTAAGACCTCTGCAACTTTTCCTAAAACACCCATGGCTTTTTTACTCACTTCATAACTACCACTGTTAAACAACATCTTATCTGATACAGAAATAAAGACCGCGGAGCCTTCAATTTTAATTTCGACATCCTCATCATTAATGTCTTTTAGGGCGCCTTTTAGGTTCATGACCAGTGCAATATTAATTGAATCTTTTCGTGCCATAGCCACTTGCAAATCTTTAATGTAGGCATCTTTTGAACTTAAATTACTAAGTGATTGTTTAATGCTTTCTGCCTGTGCTTTTGACAATACCGACAATTCACTTAACTGATTTAACAAAGCGTTGCCAGTTGCTTTTAAGTGAACAACTTCGGCTTCTAGCTCTGCAATTCGGCTGACCTGTTTTTGTTTATCTGCCATACATTGGTCAAGTTTAAAAATCACCATATCAACAGAATCTTTTAATCTGTTGATTCGGGTCTGCTGTGCGGTGAACTTTTTCTTACTCACACAAGATACAAAAAACACTGTGAGCAGTGCTGTTACGATTATGGCTTTAAATTTCATATTCAATATAATTTCAAATTGTATTCCAAAAAAAAAGGGTAGCGAACTACCCTTTTTAGATATCTTAAATAATTAAGCTTTTTTATTCTTAAACATATCTACAACAATTGGCGAAGCAATGCATATAGATGAATAAGTACCAACTCCGATACCAATTAATAAGGCTAATGAAAAGCCTTTTAGCGCGGCACCACCTAAAACAAATAGACTCACAACAACAATTAATGTTGTTGCAGAAGTCATCAAGGTTCTGGATAGCGTTTGGTTGATTGCATCGTTAATCAATTTTGGCATATTGGTTTCTGTTTTGTAGTTACCCATATATTCTCTGATACGGTCAAATACCACCACAGAGTCATTGATTGAGTAACCTACAACAGTTAAAATGGCTGCAATAAATGCTTGGTCCATTTCTAATGCAAATGGAACAAAACCATCAATCATAGCAAACACTGCGAATACCATTAAAACGTCGTGAATCAATGCAATCGTTGCACCAACTGCAAAACTTACCTTTTTAAATCTAACAACAATGTAGAAGAAAATAGCTAACAATGATACAACTACCACCCAAGCAGATTTAGTTCTAATGTTTGAGGCTACAGTTGGACCAACTTCTGAACTACTTAAGACGTTAGAAGCTGTTGCATTGAATTTATTCAATGCTTTAATTACATCTGATTCAACACTGTCTGCTGACACGTTGTTATCATTAATTTTATATGTAGTTACAATTTTGTATCGACCTTCAGAACCAATGGTTTTAACTTCATTGCTACTACCTTGTAAGTTCTTATCCAATTCAGCCTTGATAGATTCTGCACCTATACCTGGCTGCAATTGCATTTGGTAGCCATAACCACCTTTAAAATCTATACCTGTGCTTAAGCCACCTTGTTGAAACAACATGACCATACCAATTAAAATGACCAATGATGAGCCAATGTAAAATTTCTTTCTATTGCCCATGAAATTGTAATTGGCATTGACCAATACATCTTTAGACCATTTTGTATCGAAGCTAACATCTTTACCAGCAGCTATTCTCTTTTCAATCAAGATTCTTGAAATCAAAATGGCAGTAAATAGCGATGAGATAATACCGATGATCAAAGTGATGGCAAAACCATATACAGGTCCTGCTCCTACAAAGGTCATAATAACCCCCGCCAATAAGGTGGTAATGTTACCATCAATGATAGAAGACAAGGCCGCTTGGAAACCATTATTAATGGCTGTTTTTAAAGATTTACCTTCTCTTAACTCATCTCTGATCCTCTCATAGATCAATACGTTGGCGTCAACCGCCATACCGATGGTTAAAACGATACCTGCAATACCTGGCAAGGTTAAGGCTGCTCCATAAGAAGCTAGTATACCTATGATGAAGAAAATGTTCAATAAAACCGCTGCAATAGCAATTACACCAGCGCGGTTATAATACAATACCATCATTAAGATAACGGCGATTAAACCAATTATAAAAGAGTTTAAACCTTCTTTAATTGATTCCTTACCTAAGGTAGGACCTACCACATCTTCAGCTACAATTTGAGCTGGTGCTGGCAATTTACCTGCCTTTAATACGTTGGCTAAGTCAGTAGCTTCTTCAACAGAGAAACTTCCACTGATAGAAGAATTACCTCCTGTGATTGGATCGTTAACTATTGGAGCAGAGAACACTTTGTTATCAAGAACAATAGCAATATATTGGTCTTTATTTTTAGTGGTAATGTCTTTCCAAGTTTTAGCTGCCAGGTTGGTCATGCTCATGTTCACTTCTACCTGACCGCTAGTAGTGCTGGTGGTAGCAAAAGCATCAGCAATGATGTTTTCTTCGCCACTACCTAAACTGGCTTTTCCATCTCTTGTGGCCTTAAGCGCATATAATGCATAGATTTCATTCTCTTTGATCATTGGCTCAGCACCCCACGCAAATCTCACATCTTGAGGCATTTTTTCTAAAATGCTTGGATCTTGAAGAATTTTATTGACTTTATTTATTGCAGATTTGGTAGCAATACCAATCATAGGACCCTCTGCGATGTTCTGTCCGTTGGTGTATGGAAACAAACCCATTTCAGCCAATGGCATTGAAGAAGAATCTTTAGCTGCGATTTCAGCATCAAATGCTTTTTTAGCACTATCTCTTTTGCTTGAATCTGCAATGGCTAAAACAGTCTTTAATTTTGCTGAATCAACAGTAAAACCTTTTTGTAATCTTATTTTTTGAGCTAAAACTTTGTTTAAGCCTTCGTAGATTTTGGTGTAACCCTCAAATTGGTTTTTAGGATTGTTACCATATACTTCCCAAAACTCTAACTTGGCACTTTGTTCAAGCAAAGTACGAATTCTTTTTGGGTTGTCAACACCAGGTAATTCAACTGAAATTTTACCACCTTCTAATTCTTGTATGTTAGGTTGGCTAATATTGCCTTGGTTAAGACGGGCTTCAATAACCTGACGAGTATTGTCTGATTTACTTTTCAATTCTCTTTTTAGGTAGTCCTTAACTTGCTCATCAGAAGATTCATTCGTGATCTGTTTGTTTTCGCGCGTAGCAAAAAGAGAAGCTAATGATTTATTAGGCGCAATGGCTTTTAACTCATTAGCAAATAAATCAACATAATCACCGCCTTTGCTTTTGTATGTTCTATCTGCAGCATCAATTGCTGTTTTGAACTCATTCTGTGATTGATTGTTACCAGCTAATGTTTTGAGTACATCACCCTTAGATACTTCTAAAATAACGTTCATACCACCTTGCAAATCCAAGCCGAGTTTTAACTCAGAATCTTTGCATTTGAAGTAGTTGCGTTTTATAAAACCTAAATTCAAAATTGGCTTGCTACCTAAAGAATCTATATAGTTTCTATATACTTCGCCATCAAATTTGCCATTCTTAGTAGCAAACATTCTAGCTTTTGATTCAAACTTTCTGGCCACATAAGTAAATGACAACTGATAGACACAGGTCAAAGCCAAAACTACAGCAATAAATACAACTAAACCTTTATTTTTCATTGGATTGAAATTTTTCTAATGGATATTAAGCCTGCGAAAATAATACTTTAGCCTTTGCTTTCAAAGCTCAAATTCAAATTATTTAGGACAAAATAACAGGTCATTTTCCACAACAAATTAGCATCGTTTTTAAGCGATACAACAAACAACAAAAAAGGCCTCCCAAAGGAGGCCTTTATAAATCATTTTAATCTTTTGGATTATTGTTTGTATTGGAATGAATAAGTGTCGTCTTCAGCACCAGTTAAATCTGTAACTGTATTAACACCGATTAAGTAGTAATAAGTGATTCCACCTCTTGATGATTTAGCAATAATTAATTTGCCATCATCGATACCAGTAACAGTGGTTGATTTACCTGAAG